>CABSMS010000017.1 GCA_902478885.1 uncultured Collinsella sp.
GCGACCACACCGACAAGTACGTTCAGGCCTACTTCCAGTACGACTCCAAGAAGACTGGCGGCGTCACCGTCTCGCACCTGCGCTTTGGTGATTCCCCGATCCGCTCGCCGTACTACGTGACCAAGGCCGACTTTGTCGCCTGCCACAACCCCAGCTACATCGTTAAGGGCTTCAAGATGGTCCGCGACGTCAAGCCGGGCGGCACCTTCCTGGTCAACTGCCAGTGGAGCGATGAGGAGTTCGCCGAGCACATGCCCGCCGTGGCCAAGCGCTACATCGCGAACAACAACGTCAACGTCTACCTGATCGACGCTATCGACCTGGCTGCCAAGGTCGGCATGGGCAAGCGCACCAACACGGTGCTCCAGTCTGCCTTCTTCGCGCTGGCCAAGGTCCTGCCCGCCGAGGACGCCCTGCAGTACATGAAGGACGCGGCCACCAAGTCCTACATGAAGAAGGGCCAGGCCATCGTCGACGCCAACCACAAGGCCATCGATGCCGGCGCTACCGCCTTCCGTAAGTTCGAGGTTCCGGCCGACTGGGCTACCGCCGAGGACGCCGCTCCTGTCGAGCTCTCCGAGGAGACCAAGTCCGCCATCGCCCAGCAGGTCAAGAACCTGCTCGAGCCCATCGATCGCATGGACGGCGACAGCCTGCCCGTTTCCGCCTTCGTCGGTTGCGCCGACGGCCAGTTTGAGCTGGGCGCCTCCGCATACGAGAAGCGCGGCGTCGCCGTGGTCGTTCCTCACTGGGACGAGACCAAGTGCATCCAGTGCAACCAGTGCGCCTATGTGTGCCCGCATGCCACCATCCGTCCGTTCGCGATGACCGAGGACGAGGCTGCCGCCGCGCCCGAGGCTACCCGCACGCTCGACGCCATGGGCCCCAAGGCCAAGGGCATGAAGTTCACCATGGCCGTGTCCCCGCTCGACTGCATGGGCTGCACCAACTGCGTCAAGGTCTGCCCCAAGGGCGCCCTCGAGATGGTTCCCACCGAGCAGGAGATGGATCAGCAGCCCGTTTGGGACTACATGGTCGAGAACGTCTCCGAGAAGAAGGAGCTCATCGCGGCCAACGTCAAGGGCAGCCAGTTTAAGCAGCCCTACCTGGAGTTCTCCGGCTCCTGCGCCGGCTGTGCCGAGACCGCCTATGCACGTCTGGTGACCCAGGTCGCCGGCGACCGCATGTTCATCTCCAACGCCACCGGCTGCTCCTCCATTTGGGGCAACCCCGCTGCCACCGCTCCTTACTGCAAGGACAAGGACGGTCACGGCCCGGCGTGGAACAACTCCCTGTTCGAGGACAATGCCGAGCACGGTCTGGGCATGGCCGTGGGCTACGAGGCCGTCCAGAAGAAGCTGATCGCCGCCACCCAGGACATCATCGCTGCCGATGGTCCGTCCGATGAGCTCAAGGCTGCCGGCCAGGCTTGGATCGACTCCGTCAACGACGCCGAGGCCTCCAAGACCGCTGCCGCTGCCTACGTTGCCGAGCTCGAGAAGTGCGGCTGCGACGCTTCCAAGGCGATCCTCGCCGACAAGGCTTACCTCACCAAGAAGTCCTTCTGGATCTTCGGCGGCGACGGTTGGGCCTACGACATCGGCTTCGGTGGCCTGGACCACGTCCTGGCTTCCGGCCACAACGTCAACGTTTTCGTCTTCGACACCGAGGTTTACTCCAACACCGGCGGTCAGGCCTCCAAGGCCTCGAACCTGGGCCAGGTCGCTCAGTTCGCCGCTGCCGGTAAGGTGACCAAGAAGAAGTCCCTGGCCGAGATCGCCATGAGCTACGGCTACGTCTACGTGGCGCAGGTCGCCATGGGCGCCAACCCGGCTCAGACCCTCAAGGCCATCCACGAGGCCGAGGCCTACGACGGCCCGTCCCTCATCATCGGCTACAGCCCCTGCGAGATGCACTCCATCAAGAAGGGCGGCATGCAGAACTGCCAGGCCGAGATGAAGAAGGCTGTCGAGTGCGGTTACTGGAACCTCTTCCGCTTCAACCCCGAGGCTGCTGCCGGCAAGAAGTTCTCGCTCGATTCCAAGGAGCCCGCGGGCGGTTATCAGGAGTTCCTGATGAACGAGGCCCGTTACGCTTCGCTGACGCGTTCCTTCCCCGAGCGCGCCGAGGAGCTCTTCAAGGAGAACGAGCAGGCCGCTATGGACCGCTACGCTCACCTGCTGAAGCTCAAGACGGTGTACAACGAGGCCTAGGTCTCCCGCCGCAGGATCTGAGGGCTAACCTTCGCGGACGTCCTCGGACATGAAAGAACCCCCGCTGCGCACTACGTGCGGCGGGGGTTCTTTCGTCCTGCGGAGTGTCCGCGAAGGTCAGCCCTCAGATCCTGCTACGACAACGTCCTCGGATTGTGTGGCTGAATGAAGGACGTGGTTGTGGGGGCCTTTTGTCCCGGTCGCTGTTTCGCGGCTTTGCCGCGAAAGGCGCGCCGCTTTGGGGATGGATAGGGGGCGGGGCTGGATTGCGGATTCAAATGGCTAGAGAGATATGGGTGCGAACGAGAAATCGTTATTGGGGTCATCCTTTTCCATAAACTCATCGAGACAAAACGTCATGTAGATTGGAACGTACAGAACCTTGCCCTCTTTGCTGAGATTCTCGTGGCTCAGTACAACGGCCTCGGGAATTTTGTGCTCGCCCACACTCATCAGACGATCGAGGGCCGCATGCGCTCGAACTTTCT
Organism: uncultured Collinsella sp.; assembly: GCA_902478885.1. GTDB lineage: Bacteria > Actinomycetota > Coriobacteriia > Coriobacteriales > Coriobacteriaceae > Collinsella. The sequence goes on from CABSMS010000017.1 coordinate 2,702, forward strand.
TGCCCGATTTGACCTCGATTGGGACAACATGCCCGTGGGCGCCTTCGATCACAAAGTCAACTTCACCGACCTCACGCGTTTGGTAGTACCATGCATCCGCCCCGAGGGCAACGAGTTCCTGCGCGACCACGTTCTCATAGAGACCACCAAGGTTGGGAGTTTTCATATCAAGATAGACGGCGCGTGCAGTGCTGCCGGGGTATCGCGATGCGAGCATGCCTGTATCAGACTCGTATAGTTTGAAGGCTGTCGTTTTCTCCGTCCTCTTGAGAGGACTCCGTGGCTCCGTCACCCTGGCGACCATCAATCCAACACCTGCGTTAACAAGCCACAGGAAATCCTGCTCATATTTTTTAAGGCGAGCTCCTTCACCCAGAGACGAAACAACAAAGCGATGAGACTCCGCCTCAAGCTGAACGGGAATTTGCTCAAAAATCGACCGAACGTTAAACGCTCGAGTCGATGCATATTTTGAGATATCGCTTTTGTACTGATCGACCAGCTGAGTTTGAAGCTCACGTGTGCTCACGAGCGAATAACCCGAACCAATATAATTCTGAACGACCTCCGGCATGCCGCCGCAAACGATATAAGCTCTATAGTTCTTGAGCATCGCCTCATGAATATAGTTTTCGACAGGATGTTTCTCGACAAGGCAGCTGCGAATGCCTGCAAGCACATTCTCGCTAACGCTGTTTGCCCAACAAAACTCTTCAAAATCCATCGGGCGCATAACAATGTGCTCTACATACCCCACCGGAAAAGAAGAGACCCCCTTAAACTCAGTCCCAAGCATAGACCCCGAGAAGACATAGCTAAAGCGCCCATCCTCGACCAACGCCTTCATGAGTGTAACGATCTGCGGATACTCCTGAATCTCATCGACGAAGACAAGCGTATCGCCCTCAACAAGCGGCGCATCCGCAAGAAGGGCTACGCGGTTGATAAAGTCAACGGAGTTCTTTGCGCCAACAAGTGCATTCCTTGCTTCGACATCGAGTAGTAAATTGACCTCAAAATACGAAGCGTAGTTGCTTTTTCCAAACGCGCGAATCGCATAGCTCTTGCCAATCTGACGCGCACCAGTAACAAGTAATGCCTTATTGGAGTTATTCTTCCAGCTCAAAAGCCTATCAGTGACCTTACGGCGTAGCATTAAACCCCCAAATGACAAAAATTGACAGATAGAATCGCCTAAAATAATACAAAAATTGGCAGATAATCACGTCGTAAATATACAAAAATTAGGAGATAGCAAAGGTTCGAATAGGCCTCAGGGCCACTGAAGCAGTGCTCTGCTTTGCGAAGGGGCTGGGGACGCTGTTGGGTGCGTCTCCAGCCCTCTGATACTTACTTTGGATTCCGATGGTGGGGTGTTGTCGGTGCTGCTTGCTTGGTTACCTTGTCTCGCCGCTCTCTGTGCGTAGGCGGTAGCCGTGGACGAGGTCGCTGATGGCCGGCCAGGGAATCTGGCGGTCGACCCAAAATTGGAGCTGGACCAGATAGCGCTCGGTGGCGCGGGTGAGGGCCGCGAACTGTTCGTGAGTCTCTACCTGGGCGTAGAGGTCGCGGCTGTGGGCGAGGATGGCGGTCGTGTCGTCCATCTTGCCGGTAACGTCGAAGGCGCCCGAGAACCAGTCGCACAGGCGCGCGGCGCTGTTGTTGATTGTTGCGAGGTCGGCGGTGCCGTCGTTGGCGTTCTCGTTGGCCTGGGCTCGCAGGAGGGAGAGGGCGTCGGCGGCATTCATGCAGTAGCCGACGGTGAAGTTCCAGACGGCGAATTCGCGGCCGGTGTCGAGCTTGCGGCGACGCATCAGGTCGATGTCGCGGGGCTCCTCGAGCATCATTTGATCGGCGAGGGCCTCAAGTGCAGTGGTGTACTCGGCAAGGTCGAGTGTGAGCAGGGTGTTGATATCCATCATCTTTAGGCCTCCGCTTCGATCTCGACGATTTCGTTTTTGATGTACATGCCCTGGTTGTCCCAGACATTACGGCAGGCGGCGGCAAAGCGCTTGCGGTCGGCTTCGCAGATGCGGGCGAACATGTTGCAGGTGCCAAAGGGCTCGCACACGTCAAAGAAGATGCAAATTGACGACCATCCGCCATACCAGCTCACGGCGCCCGCCGGCTCGTGAAAGACGGGGTTCTCGATGTGCTCGTAATTGGCGATGGGACCCGATACGGGATAGGTTACCTCGGCATCGCAGATCTTAGCCGAAAAGATACGTGATTCGACCGGACAGGACGATTCGAACAGCTTGCACGCCTCGGGAGCCTTGTCCCAGAGCATGTCGGCGAGAAACGTCTCGCCATTCAGCGTGATCTTGAGCATTTTTGTCATAGTAAGGACCTCCTCAATCCGTCGCTCAAGGGGTTCGCTGGCGGATAAGGAGAAGACAGCAGCGGGGTCGCCGAACCCAAACTTCACGACAGATCTCTGTCGCCCCAGCCCGCGCTGTTCTTCGCTAAAGTACCATGCAGCGATTGCGCGCGCAATATCAGTGTTTGATTTTCTGGAAGCGGCAATCGACGAGACGGCTCGCCGGCTGCCGGCCGACGCGCGGCAAAGGCACTCGTCTATTCCTTAAGTTGGATGAAAAACGCCGTGTTATTGCAGGGCTGCATACTCGTCCAATAAGTGCATAGAATCTCGTATAGTACGAGTAAGATTTTGCGCTGTCTGTTTTATGTTTAGCAAAGATATAGTTTGCATAATCGGGTCTAATCCCTGCTCTATTAAAATAAAGTTGCACGTAAATGACGTAGATATGCTTGAGCTGGGGTTCTGTACGCTGAGCGGATAAAAACGACCGTTCACCGTTCAACTATTTTCAAAATGAATAAAATGAGCGATAAAGAGAATATAAACCTTAATAAACTCGCGTATCGCACGGGCGCGGGTTATTAATGGGTTGTAGGCCTTTTACAGAAAGGATTCCAGCAATGTCTAAGCCTCTTGGCAAGCCCGATCGTATCGTCGTCGCCCTTGGCGGCAACGCCCTCGGCAACAACCCCGTTGAGCAGATCGAGGCCGTGAGCAACACCGCTCACGCTCTTCTCGGCCTGATCGAGCAGGGCAACGAGATCATCATCACCCACGGCAACGGCCCGCAGGTCGGCATGATCCAGAACGCCTTCGCCGCCGCCCACGACGCCATCGGCACCCCCGAGATGCCGCTGCCCGAGTGCGGCGCCATGTCCCAGGGCTACATCGGCTATCACCTGCAGCAGGGCATTGGCCGCGAGATGCACAAGCGCTATAAGCGTTGGCACGCCGCAACCGTCGTCACCCAGATCGAGTGCGACCCGGACGATCCCGCGTTCAAGAACCCGACCAAGCCGATCGGCCCGTTCTACACCGAGGAGCAGGCCAAGGAGTTCATGGCCGAGGATCCTTCCAAGGTCTTCGTCGAGGATTCCGGCCGCGGCTGGCGTCGCGTCGTCGCTTCCCCCGATCCCAAGAAGATCGTCGAGGCTGACTCCATCCTCAACCTGCTCGACAACGAGTTCATCGTCATCGCCTGCGGTGGCGGCGGCATCCCCGTCGTCCGCGACTACGAGAACAAGGGCTGCTACAAGGGCGTTCCCGCCGTCATCGACAAGGACCTGGGCGGCGAGCTGCTGGCCGAGGACTGCGACGCCGACGTCCTGTTCCTGCTGACCGCCGTAGAGCACGTCGCCATCAACTTCGGCAAGCCCAACCAGGAGGAGCTCGAGGACCTCACCGCCGACGAGGCCGAGCGCCTGGCCGACGAGGGTCAGTTCGGCAAGGGTTCCATGGAGCCCAAGGTCCGCGCCGCCATCAAGTTCGCCCGTTCCCGCAAGGGCCGCACCTGCATCATCGGTGCCCTGGACAAGGCCGCCGAGACCATGGCCGGCCTCTCCGGTACCCGCATCCACGAGTAGCCTCTACTCCATTGCCTCTCTCGTGGGCGCCGGGCAAGGCGCCCACAAACTAGCCTCTCTTCATGAGCCCCGCGGTCCGCTCCGGCTGTGGGGCTTTTGTTTCAACCCGGCACTTAGGGACGTTCCTTTCCTGCCGGCAGCCTAGGGCTGGTCATGGGGGACAGACTTAAATGCGTGGCACCGATCAACTGCGGAAAGCGCATCCCACAATGAGTGTCCAAAGCGGGGCACAGTTTCCCAGGTACTCATTTAAGTCTGTCCCCAATGAGTGCCCAATGACTAGTAGTAGGCCCACATGGCTTCGACTTCGTTGAGGACCTCTACGACGCCCCAGCGGCGGGCGCTGCGGCTGGCCGAGTTGGGGTCGTAGACGCCAATCTGGTCGGCATCGTCGATGCCGTAGAGCACGATGTAGTGGCCTACGTTGGTAAACGTACCGGGGCGCACTGCGGCGATGACGGGCGCACCCGAGCGAAGTGCTTGGGTAATCGATTCGCGATCGTTATAGAGCTGTGTTCCGTTGAGCCCCAGCTGCCACGCACCGCCTGTCATAAACGACCACTCGGTGGCACCAGTGGGGGCGTAGTTGCCGGCTTCGGCCAGTGCGCATATATTGACTGGCGTCTTATCGTATGGCCGGTCTTAAAGATATAGACCATGGTGAGGCAGGTAGGACCGCAAGCGTTTTCGCGAATAGTGCCGCCGGCATAGGGCAGCTCCGACCATGCGGGGTCAATTTGGTAGATGTGGGGCATGGTGCCGGCCTGCCATTGCGAGCATGGGGTCGAGAACGCAAAGGAGTAGCCTGGCGCGACGGGAGCTTTAAGCAGCTTGTCCTCGGCAGTGGGCTCAAGACCGGCTGATCCGTGGGAGATACAGGATCCCAAAAACACAAAGACGAGGCAGGCGGCGATGGAGCAAAGCGCAAGGCGTAGGCGGCGGGCCGGAAGCGCGTGGCTTGTGGTGTGCGACGCGGGGTGAGGGGCGGAATTGCCGCGATCGCGTTGAGGTCGCGAAAAGGAGCGCTTAACGTAGTAGTCGGTCTTATGTCGATCGTAGCGGCGTGGCTGCGATGTGTCGGTCTGGCGTTGGCGTGTGCTCGTACTCACGCGGTCTGACTGCTGCACGGTACGGCTTTGTTGCCGCGAAGAAGCCCCGAGCTGCTCTTGGGGGCGCTGCGGGTTGTCGTTGTCGGAGGTGCTTCTGGGCGTTGGCATGGTGCGGCCGGCAAGGCGCACGCTTTGTGGCCGTTGGTCGCCGTCATTGTATCCGTATGCCATTCGAATCACCTTGCCTCATGTGTAACTTGTCTATCCTACATAAAAAGATGCACGACACATGGGCATGTGCGCCAAAAGCCTGACAAATGGTATGAACGTTGCCGCGCCGCGCGCCAAGCGTCACGGCAGCAGGTATTCAAAAGCAGACAAGATGAAAGCGTCCAAGATGAATGACGTCTCCCGCCGTTCGTCCCAAAAACGGTGCCGCTCGTTTTGCAGTTCTGCCTTCGGTCGAGCTGCGAGCGGCGCTGCTGCGCCAAGGCCGTATCTTAAAGCCATGGAATAAAAGCGCGCGGCAAAACGGACCGCGCAAGGGGTGACGCCAAGGGGCGTCAAAAAGGAAAGGAGGGGAACAATGGCGGACAAGAACGCAGAAGTTGCAGTCGAGGATAACGGCGGCATGAAGAAAACGCTTTCGCTCTGGAACTTCTTCACCATCGGTTTCGGTGCCATTATCGGTACCGGTTGGGTTCTGCAGGTCGGCGACTGGATGGTCGTGGGCGGCGGTCCCGTTCCCGCTATGATCGCATTCCTCTTGGGTGCAATCTTCCTCGTGCCCGTCGGAGCTGTTTTCGGTGAGCTCACGGCTGCTATCCCCATCTCGGGCGGCATCGTCGAGTATGTCGATCGTAGCTTTGGCCGTACGCTGAGCTACATCACCGGATGGCTTTTGGCTCTGGGCAACGGTATCCTGTGCCCGTGGGAGGCCATCGCCATTTCGACCCTCGTGTCCGAGATGTTCGGCAGCCTGCCCGGTCTTGAGTGGCTGCGCGCCGTCAAGCTCTACACCATCCTGGGCGCCGACGTTTACCTGTTCCCGACGCTGATCGCGCTCGGCTTTGCAGCCTACGTCATCTTCCTCAACTTCCGCGGTGCCAGCTCGGCCGCCAAGCTCCAGGCCTTCCTGACCAAGGCCCTGCTCTGCGGCATGTTGCTCGCCATGGGCGTCTCGCTGTTCACCGGCTCGCCGGACAACGCCATGCCCGTGTTCTCCCAGGTCACCGGCGCTGGCGGCGGCAAGGCCGCTACCGAGGGCGCCAGCCTGTTCGCCGGCATCGTGTCGGTCCTGGTTCTGACTCCGTTCTTCTATGCCGGTTTCGACACCATTCCTCAGCAGGCTGAGGAAGCAGCCGAGGGCCTCAACTGGAACAAGTTCGGCAAGATCATCTCCCTGGCCCTGCTGGCCGCCGGCGGCTTCTACATGGTCTGCATCTACTCGTTCGGCACCATCCTCGACTGGCATGAGTTTGTTAAGAGCCCGGTTCCCGCGCTCGCCTGCCTCAAGGGCATCAATATGCTCCTGTACCTGGCCATGCTCGTCATCGCCACGCTTGGACCCATGGGCCCGATGAACTCCTTCTACGGCGCCACGAGCCGCATCATGCTCGCCATGGGCCGCAAGGGCCAGCTGCCCGAGCAGTTCGCCGAGGTCGACCCCAAGTCCGGCGCTCCAAAGCTTGCCTGCGTCGTTCTGGGCGTTATCACCGTCGTCGGACCGTTTTTGGGCAAGAACATGCTCATCCCTCTGACCAACGTGTCGGCTCTCGCCTTCATCTTCTCCTGTGGCATGGTCGCCCTCGCTTGCCTGCGCATGCGCTTCACCGAGCCCGACCTGCCTCGTCCCTACGAGGTGCCCGGCGGCAAGTTTGGCATCTCCCTCGCTATTGCTGCCTGCGCCATCATCATCGGCCTGCTCGTGATTCCGTTCTCTCCCGCCTCCCTCAACATGGTGGAGTGGAGCATCGTGATCGGCTGGTTGGCTATTGGCCTGGCCCTCATGGCTTTCACCAATTCCCGCAAAAAGTAACGCCGAGCCGGGGCGGATCAGGTGCGCGGGCCCCTCTCTTCCGCGCACCGAACCCGGCGCCACTTGGGTAGCTTTGTGAGGCCTTAACCCAACACGGCCTCGCCCACTATATGGATCCATAAGGAGGAACCATGTCCACTAAGTATGCAATCGTTGGCGGTAAGCTCATCGACGGTACCGGTGCCGAGCCGGTCGAGAACTCCCTCGTTCTCGTCGACGACAACGGTAAGATCGAGTACGCCGGTGCTATGCAGGACCTTCCCGAGGGCGTTGAGGTTATCGACGCCGCCGGCAAGACTGTCCTTCCCGGCCTGATCGACACCCACCTGCACTTCTCGGGCAACCTGACCGACGATGACACCGACTGGGTCATGCAGCCGCTCCTCGAGAAGCAGGCCGTCGCCGTCAAGCAGGCCTACGACTGCCTCACCCACGGCCTCACCACCGTCTGCGAGATCGGCCGCTTTGGTATCCAGATCCGTGACTGCATCGACAAGGGCGTCTTCAAGGGCCCGCGCGTTCTGGCCACCGGCCTTGGCTTCTGCCGCGTTGCCGGCCACGGCGACTCCCACCACTGCAGCCAGGAGCTCAACAAGGAATCGCACCCCTGGGGCGATCAGGTCGACGGTCCTTGGGATCTGCGCAAGGCCGTCCGTCGTCGCCTGCGCGAGAACCCCGATGCCATCAAGATTTGGGCTACCGGTGGCGGCATCTGGCGCTGGGACTCCGGTCGCGACCAGCACTACTGCTCCGAGGAGATCCAGGCCGTGGTCGAAGAGGCAAAGATGGTCGGCATCCCCGTATGGAGCCACTGCTACAACAACCACGCCGCTGCCTACGATTCCGTTCGCTTTGGCTGCGAGCAGCTGATTCACGGCTTCGATATCGATGAGCGCACCATGGATCTCATGGCCGAGCAGGGCACCTTCTTCACTCCGACGATCGCCTTCCTGCCCACCTGGTACGCCACCTATCCGCCCGTCTACGTTCCCGAGCTGCACGACAAGTACGAGGGCACCCTGGTCGAGAAGGAGCTGCAGCGCAACTACGACTGCCTGCGCGAGGCCAAGAAGCGCGGCGTCGTCATGACGATCGGCTCCGACTCCTTCTCCTTCGTCACCCCGTACGGCACCTGCTCCATCGAGGAGATGTACGAGTTCGTCGACAAGATCGGCTTCACTCCGGTCGAGACCATCACCTGCGCCACCCTCAACGGTGCCAAGATGTGCCACATCGAGGACGAGACCGGTTCCATCGAGGCCGGCAAGTGCGCCGACCTGCTGGTCGTCAACGGTGACGTCGCCGCCGACATCCACGTGCTCAACACCGACAACATGGACGTCATCATGAAGGACGGCTGGATTGTCGAGGGCGGCACCTTCGGCGAGGCAAACAAGTACAGCGCCTAAGCTACCGTTCATCGATGGCTTGATGTAAAACACAGTATTTGATTGCATAATGCAATGGAGAGGGTCGCTTGCGGCCCTCTTTATTGCTATGGGGTGCGTCAGTAAGAAGGAGATGACGGTGGATCTCAATAGGCTGATTCTGGGCAAGAGCTACAATTCTACCAAGGTCTTTCGTACCGCTCAGCATGTGGTTCAAGCCATCTTGCTCGGTATTGTCGTTCCGCTGCTTATCCTGCTGCTCATCTGGGATCTAACCGATAATCCCAATCCCGTTCCGGCCGTTGTCGTCATTGCCGGCTTGGTCATGCTGTGCTTCTTCTTCTCGTACGTCTTTGTCGTTCCCGACGACCTCACATCGAGCGCAACCGACCGCACGCTCGCCATCGCTTCAAAAATATTCGCCTACACGTCGCGCGGCCTTACGCCCGAAGCTGCCCTGGGCGCCTCTAAGATCATCCTGTCCGAAACTATCGCCTCTGCCATCTGCTTTACCGACGGCAAGCAGGTGTTGGCAAGCTGGGGCGAGGACTCGGCAAAATGCCCCGCGGGCACCCCGGTGGTGCTGCGGACTACGCTCAACGTGATCAACAGCGGTGAGCAAAGCGTGTTCTCGCGCGATGCCTCGACCGAGACAGGTGGATACTTTCCGCGCCTGCGCGCCGGTATTGTCGCACCGCTTACCGTGCGCGGGCATTGCGTGGGCACGCTCGAGCTGTATTATCCCCGTCTGAGCAGCATCGATATGCGCCAGACGGCGCTTGCCTCGGGCTTTGCCGACCTCATTTCCACGCAGCTCGCGAGCTTTGAGCTCGAGCGCCAGGACGAGCTTACGGCCCGCGTGGAGCTGCGCGCCTTGCAATCGCAGGTCGATCCTCATTTTCTATTCAATACCATCAGCACCATCGTGTCGCTCGTACGTACCGAGCCGGACAAGGCCAGGTCGCTGCTGATCGACTTTTCCAATTACTACCGTCAGACGCTTTCTGATTCCGATACGCTCACCACGCTCGAGCACGAGGTGGAACAGGGTACTCGCTATATCAATCTTATGCAGGCCCGGTATGGCGACGGCCGTCTGCGCGTCTCGGTCGATATCGACTTTGAGGTGCGCGATTGCATGGTGCCGCCGTTTATCTTGCAGCCGTTGCTCGAAAACTGCATCAAGCACGCGCAGCGCGAGACCGAGCCGCTTTCTATTCATGTTAGGGCTTTCGAGACCGATGACGGTTTGGAGATCATCGTCGAGGACGACGGCATCGGTATGAGCGAAGAGGTCTGCGCGCATCTGTTTGAGCAACATCGCCGAGAGGAGCCCGAGAGCATTACCGCCGACGGCTCCGTCAAGCGAGGTTGCGGCCTGGCGCTCTTCAACGTGCTTCAGCGCATCCATTTCTTTTACGGAGAAGATTCCGGCATGCGCGTGAAGTCCCAGGAGGGCGTGGGAACGCAGGTCATCGTCGAGCTGAACGGCGAGCCGCATGAGCCCGCGCCGTTGACGGCGTAGCACGCGGTTGGATTGAGAGAAAAAGAGGGGAAGCACATATGTCCGAAGGCTGGAACATCTTGGTGGTTGATGACGAACCTCCCATTAGGGCTGAGCTACGCTATCTGTTGGAAAAGGATACGCGTGTGGGCCAGATTGCCGAGGCGGGCAATGTCACTGAAGCCGTGGAGTCGATTCTGTCGAACAAGCCCGACGTGCTGTTTTTAGACATTACCATGCCCGGTCGCTCGGGAATTGAGCTTGCCGAGACGCTGCAGAACCTAAAGACGCCGCCGATGGTTGTGTTTGTGACGGTGTTTGCCGAGTTTGCCGCCGATGCGTATAACCTCGATGCGGTCGACTATGTCGTCAAGCCGGTCGAGGACGCACGCCTGTCAAAGGCACTCGACAAGATCGAGACGGCCTTGGGTGCCCGTCGTGTTATCCACGCTCCGCGCCAGCCTTTGCGTCTGACGGTGGACCGCGGGGGCAAAAAGGTGTTCATTCCCGCCGCAGACGTCTGCTACTTTGAGGCGCGCGCCGATTTTTGCAATGCCATCTGCGCCGAGGGAACGTACCTGATCAATGAGTCGGTCTCTTCGCTCGAGCGTCGCTTGGTCTCCGAGGGCTTTATTCGCGTTCATCGCAGCTATCTGGTCAATTTGGAAGACGTGCACAATGTCGAGATCGGTTCCACGGGTCTTATGGAGCTCAGGCTTGACCGCGTGAGCTCGACGGTGCCCGTGTCCCGCCGTCGCGCTGCCGAGGTTAAAGCACGCTTGGGGCTTGCGTAGACGGTCTGCGTGCCGTCGTTTACCATCGCAGGTTTGGCATGGGCGCGCGGTGGGCATAATGGGTGGCATCGAATGAAATCGAAAGGATCATTATGCCCGCGCTTATCACCCATCATCTGTTTGGCGAGGAAAGCATCGACCGTCTTCCGCAGGGCGTCATCACGTCCGATGAAGAGCGCATTGCCTTTATCTTGGGCAACCAAGGCCCCGACCCGTTCTTCTTTCACATTCTGACACCGCGTGTTTCCGACTGCACGCTGCTGGCGCAGGTCATGCATCGGTCGCGCATGTCTCGCCAGTTCGCGTGCCTGCGCGACGGCGTGTCACATCTGCTGCCGCGCGACGCCAGCTTGGGTCGCGCCTTTGCGCTGGGCCTGCTGTCTCATTACGTGCTCGACCGCAACGCCCACCCCTTTGTCTATGAGCAGCAGTTTGGCATCGTGGAATCCGACTCAGAGCTTGAGGATTCGAGCAGTCAGGTCCATGCCGTGATCGAGAGCGACCTGGATGTACTGATGCTGCAGCTTAAACGCGATGGCGCTACGGTCGACGATTACCCGCCGGCGGGCGAGATCGTCACCACCGATCGCATCAATCGCGTGGCCGGCGTGCTGATGAGCTATGTTGCCGGACGCGTGTACGGCATTGACATTCCGGCGGGGGAGTACGGTGCTGCCGTTGCCAATATGCAGCGACTTTACCGCGCGATTGAGCCGGCCGGCTCCGCAAAGACGCGCGCGATCTCGCTGGTTGAGGGCTTGGTGCACGACTACTCGCTGCTCGACGGCCTTGCCCATCGCGTGACGACGGAGCTGCCCGAGCGCACCGGTAACCTGGGCCATCTGACATGGAAGAATCCCTTTACCGACGAGGTCTCGAACGAGAGTTTCCCCGAGGTCTTTGATCGCGCGCTGGTCGATTACGAGTGCACGGTCGCACGTTTTATCGAGACCGGTGACATGGATGCCGTGACCGGCCACGTCAACTACAGCGGTCGCGTGCTCAATGCCGATGAGGAGTTCGACCGCGAGGAATAGGGCCCGTGCGTGCCCCTTTGCCGAATCCTTACCGGCGGTTCTGGACAATTGGGGTACGATGAACTAACTGCATATCGGGCGAATACGAAGGGTCCCTGTCCATGAAATACACCAAGCTCGAGCGTAACTGGGTTATGTATGATGTGGGCAATTCGGCCCTCGTGCTGCTCAATACCTCGGTGGTGCCCATTTACTTTAACGCCATCAATATCGGCGCTTCCTCGGCCGACCTGGTGGTCGCCTGGGGCAATGCGCAGACGATCGCCTCGCTGGTCATTGCCATGCTCATGCCCATTCTGGGCGCGCTTGCCGACTACGCAGGCAACAAGATCAAGTTCTTCTTGGGCTTCTTCCTCACGGGCCTGGTGCTTTGCCTGGCGCAGGCTATCCCGATGTCCGCCATGGCATTTTTGACCGTGTACGTGCTGTGCACCATCGGCCTTAACTCTTCTATGACGTTCTACGACGCCATGCTGCCCGACATTACCACCGACGAGCGCATGGACGCCGTGTCCAGCTCGGGCTATGCCTGGGGCTATATCGGTTCCACCGTGCCGTTCGTCATCTGCCTGGCGCTCATCATGGGTGGCCCCGCTCTTGGCGTCCCCACCATGCTGGCAACGCGTCTGTCGTTTATCATCACTGGTGCCTGGTGGCTCATCTTTACCCTGCCGCTCATTCGCACCTATAAGCAAAAGTACGGTCGCGAGCGCGGTCCCGAGGACACTATCGGCCACATCGTGGGCGGTGTGTTCTCCGAGGTCGGACACACCATGCGCGAGATCGCCCACAACAAGACCGTGCTGGTCTACATGATCGCGTTCTTCTTCTATATCGACGGTGTGCACACGGTCATTTCCATGGCCACCAGTTACGGATCGGCCTTGGGTATCGATTCGACGCAGCTGGTGCTGGCGCTGCTCGTTACGCAGTTCGTGGCCTTTCCGTCCGCCATTATCTACGGCAAGCTCGCCGGACGCGTGGGCACGCTCAACATGATCCTGGTGGCGGTCGCCGCCTACATGGGCATTGTGCTGTTCGCCGCGTTCTTCCTAAAGACCGCCTTTGAATTCTGGGTGCTTGCCATTATGGTCGGCCTGTTCCAGGGCGGCGTGCAGGCCCTCAGCCGTAGCTACTTTGGCCGCATTATCCCCAAGGAAAAGTCCAACGAGTACTACGGCTTCTTTGACATCTTTGGCCGTTATGCAAGCGTTATGGGCACCTTCCTGGTGTCGGTTGTCACCTCGCTGACCGGCAACCCGTCGCTGGGCGTCCTTTCCATTGGTGTGCTGCTGGTCGTTGGCTTTATGCTGCTGGTCCGCCTGTCTCGCATGACTCGGGCGGCAGAGCATGCCGCATAGGAGCGAGCGGCTATTGTGCCTGTCCGCGGTACTCTTTTGGGGTTATCCGCAATAAACATTGCGACTTGCGAGCAATGATTTGCCCAAGTGGGTATGATGGAATCAGCTAGGTCGCGGGGCGTCGCCTGTGTTTGGCGGCGTCCCGTTTTTGTGTTGCAGGGAGGGTAAGGCATGAACGCCACGGTCGTGATTCCAACGTATTGGGCGGGCGATGACGCTTGCGCAAACGCCCCTGGCACCTATGACCATTCGACGCGACTCAACGCCGACAATCCCGAACTCGACCGCTGCCTGACCTCGCTTGAGCAGGTACGTGACATCCCGCGCATCATCCTTTTGGTGGTTTGTCCCGTTTCTGCCACAGCCGATGTGTCGCTGCGCGTGCGCGAGATTGTCGACACGCATCCCGCGCTCAAGGTCACCGTTGTCACCAACACCCAGGCCTCGCGCATCGCAGACCGGGTTGCTCAGATCGCGCCCAAGGGTTCGGGCGAGTGCGTGAGCCTGCGAGGCTACGGTGCCATCCGCAACATGGGGCTAGCCTGTGCCGCTGTGCTGGGTCATGACGCGGTTATCTTTTTGGATGACGATGAGACTGTCATCGACGCCGACTTTATGAAGCGCGCGACCTATGCGTTGGGGCAGCAGACGCGTCAGGGCTTGCCGATCTTGGTCAAGAGCGGCTATTTCTACGATCGCGACGGCTCGCCGCTGGCTCCCACGGACAAGGCGGGCATCTGCCATCGTTGGTGGACCAAGCGCATCGAGTTCAACCGTTGGATGAAAAAGGCGCTCTCGGGCACCCGCATCTCGCGCTCCAACTACGTGTGCGGCGGCCTGATGGCCCTGCACGCCCGCGCCTTTACGCGTGTGGCCTTTGACCCGTTTATCACCCGCGGTGAGGACTTGGATTACCTCTTTAACATGCGCATGTTTGGCTACGACGTGTGGTTCGATAACGAGTGGACCGTGCGCCATCTGCCTCCGGAGTCCGAAAAGCGCTCGCCGCGCTTTATGCAGGATGTATACCGTTGGTATTACGAACGGGCCAAGTTGACGTTCGCCGCGCATCAAAAGGAGCTCATTCCCGTTACGGCGGCATCGCTCATGCCCTACCCGGGCCCGTGGATTTCGCGCGAGCTCGACGACCGCGTGCGCAAGACCGCCATGGTCCGCAGCGTGTTTACCCGCGAGCATGAGGGCTACCTGCGCATCTGGCGCCACGGTATCGACGAGGCAAAGGCCTATGCGCGCCAAAACGCTGCAAGCTATCTGCGTTTCCAGAGCTTTTGGCCCAAGATCATGGACGGGCTTTGGCGTGACGCACAACTGATCAGTATCCTGGAGGGGGCCGAATGATCGACCGCCGCGCCCAGCGCGATAGTTCAATATCAATCTTTCGCATCATTGCCGTTGCCTGTGCCATTTGCGTGCTGGTGTACTTTATTTTTGCCTTGGTGACCGGTATCGAGCCGATCGCCACGGTGATTGCCTGCGCGCTGCTGTGCATCTTTCTGTGCATCTTTATCTTTTTGACGCTCAATCCCGATTCGGTGCGCTCCCAGTACACCGAGGAGACGCTCTCGGTGGCCTCGGCCATGCTCGAGGACATTAAGGGCGGTCTGACGCAGGAGTCGGCGCGTTTGGTGTGCCGGCGCATTTTGCCCGAGACGCGCGCCATGACGGTGGCCATCACCGACGAGGGCAACGTGTTGGCCTGCGCAGGCGAGTTTGAGGAAAAACTACTGCCAGATTCTCCCATCCACACGCTTGCCACACGCTACGTTATCGAACATGGCATCGTGCAGTCGTTCAACCGTATGGTGGATGTCGTGGGCTCGGATGGCTCGCACAACCAAGTCCCCGCCGGCATTATCGCCCCCATCAAGGTGGGCGATCGTACCGTCGGCACGCTCAAGTTCTACTACAAGACCCCGCGCGCCGTCGACCGTACCCAGTACGCGCTTGCCTCGGGCTTTGCCGAGATCTTGTCCACGCAGCTCGCCATCCACGAGCTCGAGGTGCAAAAGGAACTCACGGCGCGCGCCGAGGTGCGTGCGCTGCAAGCGCAGATTAACCCGCACTTCCTGTTCAACACGCTGAACACCATTGCATCGTTTACGCGCACCGACCCGCTGCGGGCCCGCGAACTGCTTCGTGAGTTCTCATCGTTCTATCGTGCCACGCTCGACAACTCGGGATCGCTTATTCCGGTCTCGCGCGAGGTTGCACAGACCAAGCGCTACCTTACCTTTGAGAAGGCCCGCTTTGGCGAGGACCGCGTGCTTGCGACGTTCGATGTGTCCGAGGACGTGGAAGATACGCTGGTGCCGGCGTTCGTGATCCAGCCGATTGTCGAGAACGCCGTACGTCATGGTATGGGCGATGACGACGCCCTGAGGATCGACGTGACCGTTCACCAAGACGGCGAGGATGCAATCTTGATTGCCGTGGCCGATAATGGCGTGGGCATGGATGAGGGTACCGCCGCCAGACTGTTTGACGAGCGTTCTGCCCGTCCCGACGCCAGCTCTCCCCAGGGTGGCGGCGCCGGTGTGGCCATGCACAATATTTCGGAGCGCATCCATCGCTTTTATGGGCCGCACTCCTATACGCGTGTCGAATCGGCGCCGGGCAAGGGCACCAAAGTGCTCCTTCATCTTGATTTGTCAGAGAGCATCTTTGACATTCAAGAGTAAAATAAAAAGCTACGGGCTCAACGTCATGCGACGGATGCCCGGCGTAGTTAGTTGACGAAAGGTTTTATCCCTATGCTGCGTGCGATGATTGTGGATGATGAGGCGCCGGCTCGCTCGGAGCTTCGCTTCCTGCTCGAGCAAACGGGCAAGATCGGCACGATCACGGAGGCGTCGAGCGTCCGCTCCGCCATCGAGATGCTTATGGAAAGTCGCGTGGATGTCGTGTTTCTCGATATCTCGATGCCCGGTGCCTCGGGCCTGCAACTTGCCGAGGCGCTGCATAAGCTCAAAAATCCGCCGGCGATCGTGTTTGTGACTGCGTATAGTGACCATGCGGTCGAGGCATTCGACGTGGATGCCGTCGATTATCTGATGAAGCCGGTCGAGGAAGCTCGCTTGGATTGCGCGATCGAGAAGGTCATGCAACGCTCCAAGCCGGTTACGGACAGCAAGGTGACCATCGAGCGTATCCCGGTGGAAAAGGGCGGCCGCAAGGTGCTCATTCCCGTGGACGACATTCGCTTTATCATGGCCAAGGACGATTACTCCTGCATCTATACCGTCGATGATCGCTTTTTGTCGACGACCTCGCTGGCGCAGTTTGAGGCCAAGCTCTGCGACTTTGGCTTCTTCCGTGTTCACCGCCGCTATATCGTCAACTTGGCGTGCGTTACGGACGTCGAGACGGTGCCCTCGGGCGCCATCCAGCTGGGCATTACGGGCGTCGACGAACGCGTGCCGGTTTCGCGCCGCCGCGTCGTGCCGCTCAAGAAGGCTCTGAGTCTCTAGCACACTGGCCCCGCAGCCCTGTAGACCCATCGTCTGCGGAGCCGTGGGGCCTTTTTTGTATGTATCTGCCGAATCGTTTTTTGTGGAAGGGATCCCATGAACAGTGCAAGCGCCAAGCGCATCGACATCATCTCGGACACCCACGGCTATCTTTCGCCTGCGCTCCTGGATGAGCTTGAAGGCGCAGACCTGATCATCCACGCCGGCGACCTCACGTCAGAGATGGACTACGAGCACCTATGCACCATCGCCCCCGTGCGGGCCGTACTGGGTAACAACGATTACTACCGCGACTACGGCCCCGATGTAGACCGTCTTGCGCTCTTTACCTACGAAGGCCTTAAATTCGCCGTAGCCCACTACCGCGAAGACCTTCCGGTGGGATCCGTAGACGTAGCCATCAACGGCCACACCCACGTAACCAAAGAAGCCCAAGTGGGCCGTTGCTTAGTCCTCAACCCGGGCAGCGCCAGCTACCCCAGAGGCACCCGAGGCCCCACCATGGCCAGAATGCTAGTAAAAGACGGCAAGATCATAAGCACCAAGTTTATTGACCTAGACTAACCGCAACAAAAACGGGGGGGTGCACAACGCATCTCCCGTTTTTCTTTGAGCCAATGGCCGAGCTTCAACAAGAACCTTAGACAACCCCGCCGCGGAGAACGGGGCCGCCGAGCCGCGAAGCGGCGAGCAACAACAACGGCTCGAACAAAGTGACGGCAGGGAGGGTCTCCGGGGCCGGCTGGCGCGGGTTAAGTTTGTCGCGAGTTCCGCACGCAAAGGAAAGCACTTAATGTGCTTTCCGTCTTGCGCAGGACTGTAGAGCAGCAAATTTAACCCGCGCCAGCCGGCCCCGGAGACCCTCCCGGAGGGACCGAAAAATTTTTTCAAAAAAGTTGTTGCGCGCCGGACAGACTTCTGTGTATACTAATCCCCGCAGCGCACGCGAGCGGAAACAAACGCGAACGTCTGCCTGGGGAGTTAGCTCAGTTTGGTTAGAGCGCCGGCCTGTCACGTCGGAGGTCGCGGGTTCGAGCCCCGTACTTCCCGCCAACGCAATTAAAGCCACGTCTTCGGACGTGGCTTTTTGCGTTTGATGCACTTTGTTTCGATAGAACGATCGCCCTGGTGCATCTTCGCCCAGAATCCCCGCGCCTTCGGGAACGCAAGTAAAACCTAATAAGTATATCTGTCTAAACAACAGCTTTGTTGCGCAACACCTGTTCAACGAGGCAGGGGGTTAGGTTATACTAAATTGCACTGTAGGCCGCATCTGATGCATTTCGCTCCAAGCGCGGCACTCAGTGGATATCCTATTTATCATTTGGATGTCCTAGCGGTCATTTAGCGTCTCGACACAAGCTCGGCCCCGGAGCTCGTTCGAGCTGTTCGTATTCCTTGAAAGGGGAAAAATGGACATATCGAGGAAGACTGATTACGCCCTTCGTATGCTGGCGATGCTTGCCGAGGATCCGGAGCGTTTGCTTTCTGTTCGCACCGCTGCCGAAGAGGTCAATGTCCCGTATTCGTTTGCCCGCTCGATTCAGCACGGTTTGGTCCAGGCCGGTATTGTGGAGAGCCTGCGCGGCGTCCACGGTGGCATGCGTCTCAAGGTCAGTCCGGACGATGTCACTATCCGCCAGGTCGTCGAGGCCGTTCAGGGTCCTATGGTTATGAACGATTGCACCGCGCCCGATGGTGACTGTGCGCGCATGGGCACGTGCTGCTATCATCCCCTGTGGGCCGGAGCCCAGGCGTTGATGCGCGACTACCTCGATTCCGTTTCGCTCGGCGACATCGTCGCTCACCGCCAGTTCCCGGCCGTCGATCCCAAGTTCGCCGACCGCGAAGCGTTTCCCGAGTACGCCACCTGCGCGTGCGCTTGCCGGGAGGAATAGCGCCGCATAAGGAGCATAGCCATGATTCAGGACCCCTTTCGTTCGATGATTCGTTCGGAAGGGGTCCTGCGTTATCGCGACCTTCCGTGGCGCCGCACGCGTGACCCGTACATCATTTGGCTTTCTGAGGTCATGTTGCAGCAAACACAGGTGCCGCGTGTGGAGGCGCGCATGCCGGTGTGGCTCGATCGTTTTCCGACCGTGCAAGCGCTTGCCCAGGCCGCGCCTTCCGATGTTTTGGACGCTTGGCAGGGGATGGGCTACAACCGACGCGCTCTGGCGCTTCACGGGGCCGCTCAGCGCGTTGTAGAGGACTGGGACGGGGAGTTTCCGCGCGAGACGCACAATCTGGTCGCGCTGCCCGGTATTGGCCCGGCAACGGCGCAGGGCATCCGTTCGTTTGCGTTTGATCTTCCAGGCGTGTATCTGGAGACCAATGTGCGCACGGTCTTTCTGCATCATTTCTTTCCCGATGTGCCGGCCGTTCCCGATCGCGAGCTGGTACCGCTGATCCAAGCCGCCTGTCCGGCGGCCCCTGGTGCGGCGGCGGATGAGATTGCGCCCTTTGCCGCGCCTCAAGACGATGCCGACACGCCGCGCGCGTGGTATTACGCGTTGCTGGATTACGGCGCGTATCTTAAAAAGACGCTGCCCAATCCGTCCAGGCGGTCGGCGAGCTATAGTCGTCAGTCCAAGTTTGAGGGCTCGCGTCGCCAAAAGCGCGCGCATATCGTGCGTATGTTGCTGGCAGCGCGCGATGGCCAGCCGGTGGGGATTACGCTTGCCGATGCCGTGGCGGGCGTTAACGAGATGGAAGCGGCGGCTGGGCGCGGACCGGTCGAGCGCGAGCTTGTCGCGGGTATTCTAGCCGACCTGGAGCGTGAGGGCTTTTGCCGAGTCGAGGGCGATCGCTGGTTGAGCATCTAGCCTTTGCAAATCTGAAGAACAGGATTGTAAGGTTTAGATTTTCGGCATGAGGGCATCCTAAAGACGAGGCCGCTCGAAGCCTACGGGCGGCATGCGTTGAAGGGAAGTACACCTATGGATTTTGAGAATTCCCAAACCAAGAAGAACCTCGAGACCGCTTTTGCCGGTGAGTCCCAGGCACACACCAAGTATCGCTACTATGCCTCCAAGGCCAAGAAAGACGGCTACGTTCAGATCTCGAACATCTTTGCCGAGACGGCTGGCAATGAGTCCGAGCACGCCAAACTGTGGTTTAAGTATCTGCACGATGGCGCCGTCCCCGACACCCTGGACAATCTGCGCGATGCCGCCGCAGGAGAGAACTACGAGTGGACCACGATGTACGACGAGTTTGCCAAGACCGCCGAGGAGGAGGGCTTTGCCGAGATCGCCGAGAAGTTCCGTGGTGTCGGCGCCGTGGAGAAGGCTCACGAGGAGCGCTATAACAAGCTCGTTGAGCGCATCGAGTCGGGCGAGGTGTTTGAGCGTGAGGGCGTGAAGGTGTGGAAGTGCCTGAACTGCGGGCACCTGCACGTTGGTGCCGAGGCGCCTGAGGTGTGCCCGGTGTGTAACCACCCGAAGGCGTACTTTGAGGAGCAGGTGGTGAACTACTAGCGCTTGGCGCTGGCGTGAGCTGGGCCGGGAGGGCCGGACTACCTTCCCTCCTCGCTCACGGCTTCGCAGGGTCGCGTTGAGGGAAGGTAGTCCGGCCCTCCCGGCCCGCTTTGGTTCGTTGCGTGCTCGCTACAGAAAAGCTGATAACTAAGTTTGTGTGCCGCCCCTATCGGGGCGGCACGTTTTTGTATGGGGACTGGTTGGGACGGCACCGTTCATGGGTGGGGTACACTGGGTGGCGACTTTTAGTTTATCTACTACCTGATGGGGTGTTTTTGTATGGGTAAGAAGTCTCGGGCTCGGGTTGCTGCGGCGGGAACTCGCAAGGATCCTGGTCGTCGGGTTGCCGAGGGTAAAAAGGTCGATCGTGCTGAGAAGGACAAGAAGGTCGGTGCGCATGCTCATCCTGAGTGGGCGCCCCATTTGAATTCGGCTAGTGAGGACTTGACCGCCAAGCTGTTTACGATGGTCGAGGTCATCTTGGGCGTGGTGCCTGTGGTGGTCATTGGCCTGTTCCTGGCCTCTAAGGATGCCACGAGCGTGGATAAGCTCACCGAGGTCTTTTCGCAGGAGCCCTCGATGGTGGTCACGTTTATTTCTGCGTGCTTGCAGCCGTTTGTGGCGTACATGCTGTATATGGTCTACCGCAAATACTGCGAGGGCGACGCTGGTTTTGTCGCCGGCAACCTGATCGGTCTTTTGTGCTCCGAGATCCTACTGCTCAATATCCCGGGCGTCATCGGTATGGGCATCTTGCTGTGGCGTGTTTGGCGCAACGTCGCCCCGCACTTTGAGAGCTGGTTGTTTGAGCGCCGTTTTACGGGCGTAGTGGCCGACATTGCCGGTTCGCTCGTGATTCTGGCCTTGGCGTTTATGTGCGCCACCGCCGCCCGCGGTCTCGCGGGCATGTAGTCTGTCCTCACCGACCACGGAGCGCAGGGCAACTGCTGGTTTCACCGCTCCGGACGTCAGACCCGCGGCGCATCCCTTTCCCTCTCGCTCACGGCTTCGCAGAGTCACGCGAGGCAAAGGCATGCGCCGCGGGTCTGACGACGCGGGCTTGCCAACGAGTTTTGGCTAATAGATTGGTTTGTGTGCCGCCCCTTTGGGGCGGCACTTTTTGTGTGGGGTCCCGGTCTCCACAATTTTCGTCAAGCTTTTGGTTAGATTTTGGTCAGTTGGCGTAAGGGTGGAAGGCCAAAAGATTGTTGGCGAAAAAAGCTCAGAGAAAGTGCTGGCAGGGGAGTTGTTGAGGTTTTCGACAGTTTTTGTCAGCAAGAATCTTCATAGCTATTGCTGCGGATTTCGTTGCCGTGGCCGCGATGGTGCGGGATGCTGGGCGTAAGCGTCGAATGCTCCGATTTTGGAGGCCAACATGGATCTGTTTCTTGAGACTCCGCAGCAACAAGCTGAGCGCATGCTGCGTCAGCAGCAACGACTCATGGAGATGCAAATGCAGGGGGCGGCAGCCCAGCCCCCTGCGCAAAATGCCACGCCTGCGGTTTCGCCTGCGGGCGAATCGGCACCAGAGGCCTATTCCGTACAGCAAGATTCATATGCGCAGGAGCTCGCGTTCGACAAGCGTCGTGCGCGTCGTCGCCGCGTGGGCCAGCGCCTGCGCACATTGGCGATGATCGTGCTCATCCCGCTGGGGCTTGCGGCAATCTTCTTGGCCTCATATGCCCTCACGTGCATTCTCAACGGTGCCTCGCCCAATGAGGTGCTCCAGCATCTAGCGGCCCTGGGCCAGCGCCTAGGCGATGTCGCAACAACCATCCGCGCCGGCTGGGAGAGTTAGCGTTTGTCACATTAGGACTTCCAGGGTGTACGAATTATCGCCACGAGCAGAATTCTTGCATCCTGTGGGTCCTGTCGTGCGACTGAATAGTATTATTGAAGATGAATAATAATAGGATTTGTTATGTATAAGCAGGATTTAGAACAGACTCTTTTGGGCATTGACGAAGAGGCGGAGCTGGAAATAGGTCCAAGAGACGACAGGCCGAACGTTGTATTGGTGGGAGGAAGCGCCTTCATGCTAAACGATGTGACGAATCGTTCGGTTACACATGACATTGATGTGTTTGAGGCAGATAGGTGCCTCCGCGAGATCATAGCTCGATACCCCGAGGTGAATGGTATGGCGGTGGCATATTGTAATCAGATGCCGTTCAATTACGAAGATCGTTTGATTCCCTTGGATATTGGGGCGCGTTTTATCAGGTACTTTACGCCATCCTTGGAGGACCTGGCGGTAATGAAGCTCTATGCCTACCGTCCGAACGACATCATCGATCTTCATAGTCAGGCATTCGTCGACCGACTTGATTGGGGGCTGCTCGAACGGCTTATATTCGACGAGGGAGAAGCACTGGCGTCGTCGCCTTCGGAGCGAAGCTATCAAGAGATGGTCTGTGCATACAGGCAATACAAAAAGGAGGTGCTCGGTTGAATCTGACCTTTGAGGGATTCTTAAAAGGCTATTGCCGAGAGCTATCCGGACAGCAGTCGCTGAGTTTTAGAAAATTGGTTGAGCAGGCGACGACGGATGCGCCGCGCGTGGCGGAGCCTCTGTTTTTGCTCGCTTTGGCGCAAGGAAAAGCCGAATACGTTCTGCGCTTATCCGAGGGCTCGTGGATGGAACAGGATTACCGAGACGTTTTATCCTTGTACGGCCAAGCGGGTAGCATGGCGTCTCTATGCGCCAAAAGTGAGCTCCCTAATCGTTATGCCAACGTTTGGCGTGCGTATAGAGCGGTGAAGGAAAAGCCGGCGGCCGATAGAAGGGTGAACGCCCTGATGAGAAAGAAAACGCTGGAAGCATTGGAGGAATCGGGTGTAACGCGCTATGGCCTCTGCCGTGCTCTGCGCCTGAATAAGGGAAACGTATACGCATACTTGGCCGGCGATGACTCAAAGGTGAGCAGGAAAACGGCGCGCCGCATTATGGAATATGCGGAGGAGAGGGGCGCCCAAGAAGGGGCCGGGCGCCCGGTGTGTGTGGCGGGGTAAGATTGATCGCGGTTTTGATTGATGACCGATTGGGTTTGTTGGGCGGAGTCTATGTCTGCTATTGATATCGTGCTTGTTGTGATCGCCTTGGTGGCGGTGGGGGTTGCTGTGGCTTGCGCCCTCCAGCTCAAGAGCCTGCGTGCCGAGTTGCGGGAGCGTGGCGACAGTAGCGCGGAAACGCTGGCAGCACTCGAGCAGGCCAACAACACGCTCGATGCCCTGAACGTCGCGCTGGCCGAAACCCGCCGCACGGCCAATGTCATCGCGCAGCAGCAGACGACCGATGCGGCCGTGGAGCAGCAACGTTACCTGACCATCGCACGCGAGTTTTCGCAAGCTGGTGACCGGATGGATGACCTGCGCCGCGAGACGGCCCAACAGCTCGGTGCCAACCGCGAGGGCATCGAGCATCGCCTGGACAAGGTGCGCGAGACGGTCGATGCCCAGCTGGGCGCCATCCGCAAGGACAACAACGTGCAACTCGATCAGATGCGCGCGACGGTGGACGAGAAGCTCTCCCGCACGCTCAACGACCGCCTGTCTGCATCGTTTAAGCAGGTGAGCGACCAGCTCGAGGCCGTGTACAAGGGGTTGGGCGACATGCAATCCATCGCCACCGGCGTGGGCGATCTTAAGCGCGTGCTGGGCAATGTGAAGGCGCGCGGTATTTTGGGCGAGGTGCAGCTGGGTGCGATCCTGACGGACATCCTCACACCCGACCAGTATCTGGAAAACGTTGCCACCAGGCCCGGAGCCTCGGAGCGTGTTGAGTTTGCCGTCAAGCTGCCGGTGGACGAGGGCGACCCCGTGCTGCTGCCGATTGACTCTAAGTTTCCGGGCGACGCGTACGAGCACTTGCTCGACGCGCAGGAGTCGGGCGATGCGGAGACCGTGGCGGCTGCGCGCAAGACGCTCGACACCATGGTCAAGCGCGAGGCCAAGGACATCTGCGAAAAGTACCTGAGTGTGCCGGCAACGACCAACTTTGGCATCATGTTCGTTCCGTTTGAGGGACTGTACGCCGAGGTCGTCAGCCGCCCCGGGCTTATCGAGACCCTGGGCCGCGACTATCACGTCAACGTTGCCGGTCCCAGCACCATGGCGGCCATCCTCAACAGCTTGCAGATGAGCTATCAGACGTTTAAGTTGCAAAAACGTACCGACGACGTGCTGCGCGTGCTCTCCGCCGTCAAGGCCGAGCTGCCGCGCTATCAAAAGGCGCTGCGCCGCGCCCAGCAGCAGATCGAGACCGCGGGCAAAACGGTCGAGGGCATCATCACCACGCGCACCAACGTCATGGAGCGCAAGCTCAAGGACATCGACGCGCTGGAAGACGCCGACCAAGCCGATGAGATCTTGGGACTCACGCCCGCGGGCCTTTCCACAGACCAAGAAGACGAGGACTAATTGCAACAAGGCAGCGGGGCACCGGCGCAAACGCGGGCACCCCGCTGCCTTTCACATCGCGCTTGCCTGAAGTGCGCTTTAGTGTGCAACAATGGCGTTTCGCCCTATCAGACGCGAAAGGAAGCCCATGTCTCAGAGAAACACCAGTCCGCTGAAACGCTCCACCGTGCGCCGCACGCTGCAGCGGTTTTGGGGTGTCACGCGCACGCAGCCGCTGATTGTCTTTCTCTCGGTGTTCTCGTCGGCGGGCTACATCTTTTTGCTGACGTTTGCCAATACCTATGTGATGGCCCTCATTGTCGACCGCGTTCAAGCCGGTCCCGTGGCGGGTGATCAGGTGTTTGAGGTCTTCGGCCCCTATATCCTGGCGCTCGTACTCGTTAACCTGGTGGGTCAGATTCTCTCCAAGCTACAGGACTACACCGTCTACAAGCTCGAGATTGCAGGCAACTATCACCTGGCGCGTCTATGCTTCGACACGCTCTCCAACCAATCCATGACATTCCATACCAGCCGCTTTGGCGGATCGCTCGTGAGCCAGACGAGTCGTTTTATGAGCGGCTATACGGGGCTGGTGGACGTGACGGTGTATTCGCTCGTCCCCACCATCACCTCGGTCATCTGCACCGTGGCCGCACTCGCCCCGGTGGTGCCGACGTTTACCGTGATCCTGGTGTGCATCATGGCCGTCTACATTGCGTTTGTCTGGCTTATGTACAAGCGCATCATGCCGCTTTCGGCCGCGACGTCCGCCGCGCAGAACAAGCTCTCGGGCGTGCTCTCCGACGCGGTCACGAACATCTTGGCCGTCAAGACCTGCGGGCGCGAGGACTTTGAACGCGATCTGTTCGACGCCGCCGATCGTGCCGCGCGCGACGCCGAGACGGTCTCGATGCACGCCATGATGCAGCGCAACTTTACGACCTCGGGCCTTATCGTCATCACCATGGCCGTGGTGAGTGTGTTCGTGGCGGGCGGCAACGCGTGGTTTGGCATCTCGGCCGGCTCGCTCGTCATGATCTTTACCTACACCTATAACCTCACCATGCGCCTGAACTACGTAAGCTCCATGATGCAGCGCATTAACCGCGCTTTGGGCGATGCGGCCGAGATGACGCGCGTGCTGGACGAGCCACGTTTGGTGGCAGACGACCCGGACGCCCCTGAGCTCAAAGTGACCGAGGGCGCGATTGATTTTGAGCACCTGAGCTTTGCGTACCGTGACGCTGCGGCGGGCGAGACCGTGTTCGATGACCTGACACTTCATGTGGCGGCGGGCCAGCGCGTGGGCCTGGTGGGCAAATCGGGCTCGGGTAAGACGACGCTCACCAAACTGCTGCTGCGCCTAGACGATGTTCAGGGCGGTCGCGTGCTCGTGGACGGCCAGGACGTCTCGCGCTGCACGCAGCAGAGCCTGCGCCGCCAGGTTGCCTACGTGCCGCAGGAGGCGCTGCTGTTCCATCGCTCCATTCGCGAGAATATCGCCTACGGACGCCCCGACGCCACCGACGAGCAGATCCGCGAGGCGGCTCGCTTGGCTAATGCGACCGAGTTTATCGACCGCTTGCCCCGTGGCTTTGACACCATGGTGGGTGAGCGCGGCGTCAAGCTCTCGGGCGGCCAGCGTCAGCGCGTGGCTATCGCCCGCGCCATCCTAACCGACGCGCCGATTCTGGTGCTCGATGAGGCGACCTCTGCCCTCGACAGCGAGTCCGAGGCGCTGGTGCAGGAGGCGCTCGAGAACCTGATGCGCGGCCGCACCTCCATTGTGGTGGCACATCGCCTGTCCACCGTGGCGGCGCTCGACCGCATTGTGGTGCTGGCCGATGGCGAGATTGTCGAGGACGGCACGCATGCGCAGCTTGTCGAGGCGGGTGGCGAGTACGCGAGCCTGTGGA
>CABSMS010000018.1 GCA_902478885.1 uncultured Collinsella sp.
GGGTAATTTCTTCCTCTGAAAAACCTTTGTAGTAAATACTGCCCATCTCATCAGATACAGAATCGTACTCGCCCTTTAAGGCATGTGCTTTCTCAGTCAGAAACAGGAGTGTTTTCCTTTTGTCCGTTTCAGACTGAACACGGCTTATCAGCCCTTGATTTTCCATTCTTTCCAGCATCGTAGTAAGAGATGTTATCGCTAATCCGCATTTAGTCGAGAGTGACCTGATTGAGATACCATCCTCCTGCCACAGCACATAAAGAATACGTCCCTGGGCTCCATTAAACGCATCAATATTCTTTTCACTGAGAATCTTCTCGAAAATCCGGTCTCCAAGCTGCTTTATTTTGGTGACAAGAAATCCTCCGTTCATTTCCATACAAAAGCTCCTATATAGTAGTTTATGTAAAATAATGATATTACATGTTTTCTCATAACTTGCGCTCCTTTTTTCGGTTTTAGGTTGTGTGTTCTAAGAGACTTCCCAACCACTTGATTGAGAGGTCTTTTAGGGCATACAACACCCTCCACCAATAAGGACGTAACCGCCTTTACAGCCGCACATGGCGTCGGCAAATCACTCTATTCCCCTCACTTTTGACATATCGTCCTCCTGAGCTGTTCGACCGCGTCGAGCAGACGGTCATCTTTGTAATCCGCTTTTGCGCAAGCAACGTATAAGGAAAACGGGTCGACACATGCCGAGCCGTGCCAAGCGAAGCGAATACCGCTCAAGATACATGCGAGGAATCTGCATCTCAACTGGCTCTGAATCGTATAAAACGCTCAATTCCTAAAGTCATAAGAAACAACCCAAACGCAACAAGGGGGCTCCCCCGTCCATGTACGGGAAAGCCCCTACTCACATCTATTTATCTGACAGTATCTATCAGCCTACCCGGCTCTCCAGATTAAAAAGCGAACGAGCAGAGCGACGTTCGCAAGCAGCGTTACCCAAGGACCTGGGCGGACGTATGGGGCAACATCGGTCGCGAGTTCCGCACGCAAAGGAGGCCACTTAATGTGGCCTCCGTCTTGCGCAGGACTGCCCGAGCAGGCGATGTTGCCCCATACGCCCGCCCAGGTCCGCCAGGATCACGACAGCTTGACGATCGGTGCAAAACCTTTCATCAGCTTTTTGGTCTGGCCGGTCTTTTCGAACTGGACCTCGATCATGTCTCCGGCGACCGAGATCACGGTGCCCGTGCCAAAGGTCTTGTGGCTCACGGTATCGCCCGCGGCAAAGTCCTGCGATGCGCTGGCGCGATCGACCTTGCGCTCCACCGTCGGCGACACCTTGGACGACGGCTTTTTGACTCGCGGCGCGCCCGAGCCAAAGGTCGAGGCAACACGGCCGGCGTCGGGCGAAACCCCACGATGGCGCTCGGTCCCGTAGCTGCTGCCGCCAAAGAAATCGTCAAAGCTCGATCCGCCGCGCGAACCGGAACCGCCGGTCGAGCGCGTATGCGAACCAAACACCTTGCCGCCGTACATATCCGAGCCCATGCCCGAGCCAAAGGTGCCGTGACGGTCGCCGCGCTTCTCCCAGCCCGTGCCCTCAAAACCGGCAGAACCGATACCGCTAAATTCGATATCCTCAAACGGAATCTCGTTGAGGAAGCGCGAGCGCGGGTTGGCAGAGGTCGAGCCGTAGGTGCGACGCGTGGCCGCATAGGTCAAGAACAGGCGCTTACGGGCACGCGTGATGGCGACGTAGGCCAGGCGACGCTCCTCCTCGAGCTTGCCCGGATCATCGCTGCCGCCAAAGTCGTGCACGTGCGGGAAGATGCCCTCCTCCATGCCGGCCACGAACACCGCGGGGAACTCCAGGCCCTTGGCGGAGTGGATGGTCATCATGGTAATGGCATGCGTCTCGCCGGCCAGGGAATCCAAGTCGGAGCGCAGGGCCAGCCACTCCATAAGTGCCGGCAGCGCCTTGCAGGTGAGCGGGCCGTAGGTGCGCTCGATCTCGTCGGCATGCACGGCACCCGCCGGCAGCTCCGTCGGTGAGGCATAGGCGTTGCCCGCGATAGCGGCAGCCAGGGCATCCTGCGGCGAGAGCGCCGGGGCCGCCAGGCTATCGAGTGGATTGGAACCCGCGGCATCACGCGCGCCAACGAGCGCCTCAAACGAAGACACGGGCGCAGACGGGCCGGGCTCGGGCGCAGGCGCGCTCACCACAACGGGCTCGGGCTCAACGTCGGCGGGCACATCGGCAACACCAGCAGCGCGCAGCTCTTCCAAGCTCTCGAGCGTGCCTTCGATATCCTCGTGCGTCTCCTCAAATTCGGCAGCGACGCCCAGGAATTCCTGGATGTTCTCGGCGCGACTCTCGGACTCCATGGTGCCCTCGGCGCGGAAAGCCTGCAGCAGGCCCGTCTTATCGACAATCATCTCGACGACGTCCTTGAGCTCGCCGTCCATGCGGCGACCCTCGCGCACCAGCGACACAAAGCTCGACAGGCCATTGCGCACCTTGGCGCTAAACATGCCCGTCTCGGCTGTTGCGATCTCGCAGGCCTGGAAGAACGAGCAACGGTTGTCGCGCGCCAGCTGCTCAATCTTTTGGATCGAGGTGGAGCCGATGCCGCGGCGCGGCGTGTTGATGACGCGCTTGACGCTCATCTCGTCGGCCGGGTTCACGATCATCTTGAGGTAGGCCATGACGTCGCGGATCTCGGCACGGTCGAAGAATCGCGTGCCGCCCACAATCTTGTAGGGCACGCCTGCGCGCAGGAACATATCTTCGAGGATACGCGACTGGGCGTTGGTGCGGTAGAACACGGCGATATCGTCGTAACTCGTGCCCTTGGAGTGCAGCTTTTCGATCTCGCCGGCAATCCAGCGGCCCTCGTCGCGCTCATCGCTTGCCTGGAAGGCCTGGATCTTCTCGCCGTCGCCCTCGGCCGTAAACAGGCGCTTGTCCTTGCGCTGCGAGTTGTGACGCACCACGGCGTTGGCGGCGCTCAGGATATGGCCCGTAGAGCGATAGTTCTGCTCCAGCTTGACGGTCTTGCAGTCTTTAAAGTCCTTCTCAAAGTCCAGGATATTGGTGATGTCGGCGCCACGCCAGCTATAAATGGACTGATCGTCATCGCCCACGACCATGAGGTTTTGGTACTTGGCGGCCAGCAGGTTGGCGATCTCGTACTGGACGTGGTTGGTGTCCTGGTACTCGTCGACGCTAATGTAGCGGAAACGCTCTTGGTACTTATCGAGCACCTCGGGGCGGGTGCGCAGCAGCTCGAGCGTGCGCACGAGCAGGTCGTCGAAGTCCATCGCGTTGGCGGCGCGCAGGCGGCGTTCCAGCTCCAGGTAGACCTGCGCGGCCTTTTTGTCGTTGGGGCTGTCGGCGGATTTGAGCATGTCCTCGGGGCCGATCATGGCGTTTTTGGCCGAACTGATCTTGCTGCGGATCATATTGATGGGGAATTGCTTTTGCTCGATACCGAGCGCCTGCATAATATCGCGCACCATGCGCTTGGAATCGTCATCATCGTAGATGGTGAACTGACCGGTGTAGCCCAGCAGGTCAGCGTCCTCGCGCAGCATGCGCACGCACATAGCATGGAAGGTGCACACCCACATGCCGCGGGTACCGCTGGGGATGAGTGCCGCCAGACGCTCGCGCATCTCGGCCGCGGCCTTGTTGGTAAACGTGATGGCAAGGATCTGCCAGGGCTTAACGCCCAGGTCGCCGAGCATATGTGCGATGCGGAAGGTCAAGACGCGGGTCTTACCCGAGCCGGCGCCGGCAAGGACCAGCAACGGACCCTCGGTGGTCAGGACCGCCTCGCGCTGGGCGGGATTAAGGCTGTCGATGTCGACGAGCGGCTTGGCGGGTTTGGGTGCCGGCGCGGGAGCGTCGTAGATGTCGAGCGGGACGAGCTCGGGTTCCGGCGCAGCGGGGGCGGCATATGCATCGAGCGGCACGGGTTCCGGCGCGGGCGGCACGGGTACCGCGGCGTTCTTTTCCCAGGGCAAGGGCTGGGTCATGGGCGACTCCTCATCTGACGGACGGCGCGCCTGCGGGCGGCGCCATAGTTTGAGCCGTACTAGTATACCGAGCCGCGCGGACACCGACGCAAATCACACCACGACTCCGTGCGTCACCGTCAGGCCCGCCCCAGCGGATTTGGCGCAATGGGGTCAGGTTACTTTGCACCAATCTATTGACAATCACGAAACCACCGATGTCATGGCAGCAGCAGCGAGCGACGGTCAGAGCGAACAAATTGGCATGAAAAGGGGGCGGCATAGACCTTTTGGTCATGCCACCCCCTTTGAATGACAAGTTGTCGTTCTGGCCGCCGCGCAGCGTCAACCAAGTTACAGGCCGAGCATAGGCTCCAGGACGAAGAAGTACGCGAGCACCACGATGCCCAGAATGATGCGGTAGACGCCGAAGCACTTGAAGTCGTGACGGCGGACGAAGCCCATGAGCCACTTAATGGCGATGAGCGAAACCACAAAGGCCACAACGCAGCCCACGCCCAGGATGGCGATCTCGTTGGCGCCAAAGGTACCGCCCTTGATGAAGTACTTGACCAGCTTGAGCGCACTCGCGCCAAACATGACGGGAATGGCCAGGAAGAACGTAAACTTGGACGCCACCGAACGCGTGCAGCCCAAAAGCAGGCCGCCGATGATGGTGGAACCGGAGCGCGACGTGCCCGGAATCAGCGAGAGCACCTGGAAGCATCCGATGCCCAGTGCGGTCTTCCAACTTAGGTCCTCGAGCGTGGTGATGGAACCAAAGTCCAAATCCTCGTCATCGCCCTCATCCTCAGCGGCAGCCGCGGCGGGCGCCGCAAAGTGCGCACCGGCGGGACGTCCACCCGACACCACAGCACGCGAACCAAACGAACCGGCAACGGCCATTTCCTCGCGCTTGCTCGCGCGCCAGTTCTCGATCACGATAAACAGCACGCCGTACACAATGAGCGCCAGCGCCACGACGGGAGCATTGTAGAAATGCTCCTCCATCCAGTCGTTGAGCGGCAGACCGATCGCCGCCGCAGGAATGCAACCGAGCACAATCTTGCCCCACAGCACCCAGGTGTCGCGACGGCCCTCCTTGCCCTTGCTGGGCGAGAACGGATTGAGCTCATGGAAGAACAGCACACAGACGGCCAGAATGGCGCCGAGCTGAATCACGACCAGGAACATATTCCAGAACGTCTCGCTCACGTTCATCTTGACGAACTCGTCCACCAAGATCATGTGACCGGTCGACGAAACAGGCAGCCATTCGGTGATGCCCTCGACCAGGCCCATGAAGGCAGATTTTAGAAGCTCGATAATATCCAAAGGGACCCCCTCGTTAGACACCCGCCGATATTGTTCTGCGGACGGTGCGGGCGATGTCCCATTATCAACCGTTGGCGGCGCGCCTGCGCCTACCCTTACCAAAAAACTCGCCCGTTCACAGAATTGCGAGCGGTCAAACCCAAATCCTTGGGTATAACTGCAACAAGATAAAGTGTCCGGCGGCCAACGCGCCCGCGCCCGCCCGATGCACGAGCCCCGCGCCCGTGCGATAGACCAAGGAGGAAACCATGAACGAGGGCTACACCAAGGTATTTGTTTCACTCGACGGTACTGAGCAGCAGGATTTTGTGCTCGCACGCGCCATCAAGGTCGCCGCGAACAACGGTGCCAAGCTAATCATCGGCCACGTTATCGATTCCACGGCGCTCGAGAGCGCCGGTTCCTATCCGGTCGATCTGGTCAACGGCCTAGAGGAGGCATTTAAGAACTCCATCGCCAAGCAGCTCGAAGAGGCCAAGGCCAATCCCGATATTCCCGAGGTCGAGGTCATGATTCGCGCCGGCCGTATTCGCGAGACGCTCAAGGACGAGATGCTCGACGTGGTTAAGCCCGACCTGGTGCTCTGCGGCGCCCGCGGCCTGTCCTCGATCAAGTATGCGCTGCTGGGTTCGATTTCGACGTTCCTGCTACGCAACACCGACTGCGACATTTTGGTCGTAAAGTAGCGTTGCTCCCACCGGCCGCGGGGCCTGCGGGGTTTCCACGGGCACGTCCTCGCCGCGTTGCGGCTGCGGGATGTGCCCTTAGGAAACCCCTCCCGGCCCCGCGGCCTTCGCAGCCTTGCTTCAACGAGTTGGCTGAATAGAGGAATGGCGTGCCGCCCCGTTTGGGGCGGCACGTTTTTGTTATGGGGGATTCATTTGAGCCCCATAGTTGTGTTCACGTTCAGGAACATGGCGCCAATTGCCTTAGCTAAGTTCACGTTCGGGAACATAGCCGTTCGCACCGCAAGACAGCCCGACTACTCAAAGTATTGGAACTTGTTGGTTGAGAAGGCAAACGTGACGACGAAGCCTTCGCCGGGCTCGGATGCCGCGGTGACGTCGATGCCCATCTTGGAGCACAGGCGCGCCACCAGGTAGAGGCCGATGCCCGTTGCGCGCTTGGTGGCGCGGCCGTTGTCGCCGGTAAAGCCCTTCTCGAACACGCGCGGCAGGTCGGCCGCGCTCACGCCGCAGCCGTTGTCCGCGACGGTAAGCTCGATGCGCTCGCTTGCCAGACCCTCGTCCAACAGCGCACCCGAAAACACGATCTTCGCACCATCCTCGCGCGCATATTTAATGCTGTTCTGAATGAGCTGGCCCAGAATAAACTCGAGCCACTTCTCGTCGGTAAAGACCTCAAAGTCGAGGTTCTCGCACACCGGCGCCACGTGTGCCGCGATGAGCTCACGCGCATTGGCCTTGATTGCGCCCGTCACCAGAGCCTTGAGGTTCCAACGTCGAATCAGATAATCGCGCTCCACAACCTCCGAGCGCGCATAGTACAGCGCCTGGTCGATATAGCGCTCCACGCGAGCCAGCTCGCGACCCAGGTCATCCACGCGCGACAGGTCGTCTTCGCTGCCGTCCAGGTTTTCCAAAATCAGGTGGGCCGCCGCCAGGGGCAGCTTGGCCTCGTGGACCCAGCTCTCGATATAGTCGCGATAGTCATCGGTCTGACGCCGGCCTTCGGCAACCTCGTCGCATGCCGCCTTGCCCACCCGGCGCAAGACCTCGTACTCAAGCTCGCCCTCGGCATAGGTCGGGCATTGCACCATCTCCTGCACCCATGCGGGACTCTCGAGCTCCTCTGTCGCGCGCTCCAACTGACGCAGAAAACGGCGACGGCGCGCGTATTCGATCACGATGCCGAGCATGCCAAAGATAAAGGACACGCCGACCGCCACGACCACGATAGAGACGGGTGCACCGGCGACCGTCAGCACAAAGCAGCTCAGCAGCACGCCGCACGTCCACACGGCGACGGGAAGCAGCGCATCTTTAAAGAACTTGCCAAACGACATAGCCGGCCCCTAGACCGAATAGCCTTGGCCGCGGTGCGTAGTCAAATACCCCTTGATGCCGATTTTTTCGAGCGTGGTGCGCAGGCGGTTGATGTTGACGGTGAGCGTATTGTCGTCCACGAAGGCGTCGGAGTCCCACAGGTCCTGCATGATGGCCGAGCGCGAGACGATCTTGCCCGCACGGCTCAGAAGCAGCGAGAGGATACGCAGCTCGTTTTTGGTGAGCTCGGTACTGGTGCCGGTTTGCATGTTGGTGACCATGGAGCGAGCGAGATCGAGTTCCAGGCCCTTGTGGACAAGTGTGCTGCGCTCGCCCGCCGCCGCGGTGCGACGCAGCAGTGCGTTGATGCGCGCCACGAGCACGCGCGCGCTGTAGGGCTTGGGAACAAAGTCATCCGCGCCGAGCGTCATGGCCATGACCTCGTCAATCTCGGTCGCGCGCGAAGTGAGGACGATGATGGGAACCTCGGATTCGCGGCGAACCTCATGGCAGATGTGCTGGCCGTCTTTGACGGGAAGCGTGAGGTCGAGCAGCACCAGGTCGGGCGCGGCGGCGAGAATATCGCGCGAGACATGCTCAAACGATTCGCAGGCCTTGATTTCAAACCCGGCGCGGGCAAGGATATCGGCAAGCTCGCGACGAATGGGCTCGTCGTCCTCAACGATATAGATCAGCGCCATGGATTCCGCTCCCCTCTTGGTTATCCTGCCCTATTATGGCCGCGAAGCCGTCGTTACGCGCCGCACGCGGCGCCAAGGTGACAGAACTGTTCGCGAACGGCGGGAGTTTGCCCCTCGCCCGCAACGGGCGCGTGGGTCAAAATGATTTTTTGATCCCATCCCAGAAACATCATTTAGCGGCGGGCGCGGAGCTTTTCGTAGCCGTCGGCGAAGAAGGCGACCGTGGCGGCGTCGGCCTCGGCGGCGTCTGTCTCGGTCGCGGGGACCACGCCGTGCTCGTCGCTCACTAGGAACAGCGCGCCCTTAAGCTGCGCGGGAATGTCTACGCGCGTGACCGGGATGCCCTTGGTCTGGGCCAGCTGCTCAATGAGCGTCGCCGTGCCACACAGGCGCTCGTCCGCCGGCGCCACAAAGGCAAGCTCGCCGTTGTTGACGGCGGCGAGCAGCTCGGGCGCCACGCCGGTCTCGTCGGCCTCGGAGCGGGCCTCGGCGGAGCGAGCACGCAGCGCCTTGGCCGACGTATCGGCTAGCGGCTCGTACTCCCCCACCGTCATGGCGGCGTTGCCGTTGATGTCGATCACCAGCATGAGCACGCCGTCGCGCGCAGTGTAATCGCCCTCGGCAAGCGACCACTCAACGTGCTGTTTGGCCCAGCTGAGCATGTTATGGGAAAGCGGCTCGCCCTGCACCAGACGCTCGGACAGCGCGCGAATGTGACGGTTGAGCATGGGCACCTTTTTGTTGGACATGCGCCAACGGCAGACAAGCGCGGGCTTGTCGAGCGTAAACTTCTCGACCGCCTCCTGATTGGCGCAAAAGTCCTCGTACGCACGCTGATCCTCGGCATTGCCAAACAGCTCGGCATTATCAATCTGGGGCATGGTCATACCTTTCGTGTTAGTCATTCCGTCCTCTTATACCAAAAAGACGGCCCTCCAAACGGAGCGACCGTCTTTTGCAGAGATTATTTTGTCCCGGGGCGAAACTTAGTGCCTAAAGTGGCGAGCGCCCGTAAACACCATAGCAATATTGTGCTCGTTGCAGGCCTGGATGCTCTCGTCGTCGCGCTTGGAGCCGCCGGGCTGGATGATGCAGGTCACACCATGCTCGGCAAGCACGTCGACGTTGTCGCGGAACGGGAAGAACGCGTCGCTTGCGCAGGCAAAGCCGCCCTTCTCCACGCCCTCGCGCTCGCAGAAGTCCTCGGCGCGCTCGCAGGCAAGCAGCGCAGAGTCAACGCGGTTAGGCTGACCCGGGCCCATGCCAATGCCAGCCTTGCCCTTGGAGACCAGGATGGCGTTGGACTTGACGCCCTTGCAGACCTTCCAGGCAAACTCGAGCTCGGCCATCTCGGCGTCAGTGGGCTTGCGGTCGGTGGGAAACGTGAAGGTCGCGGGATCCTCGGTCACGTGGTCGACTTCCTGCACCAGCATGCCGCCGTCGACGGAGCGCAGCTCCACCTGGGCGCCGTGGTCCACGCCGCCGGTAGCCAGCACGCGCAGGTTGGGGCGCTTTGCCATGCGCTCGAGCGCCTCGGCAGTGTAGCTCGGGGCGATGATAACCTCGACGAACTGCTTGTTCTGATCGGCGAAGTGCTCGACCAGCTCATAGGGAACCTCGCGGTTGCAGGCGATGATGCCGCCAAAGGCGCTCTTGGGATCGCAGGCAAACGCGCGGTCGTAGGCGGCCGTGATGTCCTCGGCCGCGGCGGAGCCGCAGGGGTTCTGATGCTTGAGGATCACGCAGGCAGGCTCGTCGAACTCGCGGACCAGGTTCCAAGCGGCGTCGGCATCCAGATAGTTGTTGTAGCTGAGCGGCTTGCCCTGGATCTGCTCGGAGCCAACGAGCGGGAACTGCGAGCTCGCGGTGTTCTCGCAGCCCTCGGCAAAGCGATAGACCGTAGCCTTCTGCTGAGGATTCTCGCCATAGCGCAGGTCGTCGACCTTCTCCAGCGAGATCTCAAGCTTGGCAGAAGTGTCCGCCACGTCGCTTGCCTGGGCGGCAAGCCAACGGGAGATAGCCGTGTCGTAGGCGGCGGTGGTCTGGTAGACCTTCACCTGCAGGCGACGACGAGTGGAAAGCGTGGTGCAGCCACCGGTCTCGTGCATCTCGGCCAGGACGGCATCATAGTCGGCCGGGTCGGAGATGACGGTAACGCTCGCGGCGTTCTTAGCGGCGGAGCGCAGCATGGAGGGGCCACCGATGTCGATGTGCTCGATGGCGTCCGCGAAGGTGACCTCGGGGTTGGCGACGGTTTTCTCGAACTCGTACAGGTTGACGACGACCAGGTCGATCAGCTTAATGCCGTGCTGAGCGGCCTCCTGCATGTGCTGCTCGGAATCGCGGCGGGCCAGCAGCGCGCCGTGAACCTTGGGGTGCAGGGTCTTAACGCGGCCGTCCATCATCTCGGGATAGCCCGTGAACTCCTCGATGGGGGTTACGGGAACGCCCGCGTCCTCAATGGCACGAGCCGTGCCGCCCGTAGAGATGATCTCGACGCCAAAGTCATCGACCAGCGTCCGTGCGAAATCGACGACGCCCGTCTTATCGGTAACCGAGATCAACGCGCGTGCGATCTTCACATCAGATCCCATGCAGTCCTCCTGTCTGGTACGCCGCCGTGCTCTGTGAGTCGGTGATACGTCGATCTGCAGCGCTCGCGCAGCGGCATTGAAAATACTGATTCAATGTAGCGCATCGAGCGCATCGATGCACCCCGCAACGGGCGCATGTGCAGGAAAAGTTTGTGAGCGGAGGGGATGGGCACGGCACTGGGCACGGTGAGTTCATGGAACACAGGGGCACCATAATTTGATGCCAATGGCGTGGTAGAACTGTGCTCGATATGCATCCGCAAAAGAAAGAGGCACCATGGTCTCGCGGGTTCTCTACCGACCGTTTGATACCGAAGACTTCGACGCCATCGCACTGATTCTGCAGCAGCTTTGGCATAACAATTCGGATAACGATGAGTACAACCGCCTTGAGGCCGCGTGCGACCTCGCCTATTGCCTTTCGTCATCGACGTTTTCGCAGGTTGCGGTGATTGACGGCGAGGCGCGCGGCATTGCACTTGCACGCGCAGGACAGAACTCCGGCGTCACTATCAACGAGCATTGGATGGATACCG
This sequence comes from uncultured Collinsella sp., assembly GCA_902478885.1. Classification (GTDB taxonomy): domain Bacteria; phylum Actinomycetota; class Coriobacteriia; order Coriobacteriales; family Coriobacteriaceae; genus Collinsella. The sequence continues at coordinate 11,148 of CABSMS010000018.1, forward strand.
AACGCGCGCTGCTGTCGCAGATGCGTGAGCTGGAGCCTGATGCCTGCGCCGAGTATCTCTCGTTTGTGCGCGCAACCATCCGAACCAACAACCGTCTGCTCGAGAGCAGCCCGTTGCCGCACGACAACGAGGTCACGCTGCTTGCCGTGGATCGCGATGTCCATGGCCTGGGCGTTGGCACGGTTCTGCTCGATGCCGCGGTCTCGCACCTATCCTCGCTTGGAGCGACGAGGGCGCACCTGTACACCGACTCCAACTGCTCGTGGAAGTTCTACGAGCTGCACGGCTTTAAGCGCACGGCCACGCACCGCGCCAACCGCGAAGAGCGCCGCCACGACATGCCGCGCGAAAGCTTCCTCTACGAACTCGACCTAACAGCCTAGCCTCGGCAGCCACACCTGGTCATTTAAGTCTGTCCCCAATGAGTGGCCTAGGGGGTTTGTAGATAGCCGTGGTCAAAAAACATCAAATATGAGTACTGTTACCTTTTTAGTAGCAGCGATTTGGGGCATTTTTGATGCTTGCAGGCACGACGACCAGCTGCGCGAGCTGACGTAGCTCCCCAAATGTTCAATAAAATGGGCTCCTAACGAGAAGTACTCTCATTAGGAGCCCGTTATTATGTGCAAACATATGTGACCAACGCAGCAACAGTACTCATATTTGGCATTTTTTGTCCACTGCCCCTTGCGCGAAAGTCCTCAACGGAAAGTTTAGCCCGTTTCGATGCACAAAAATGGGGTGGATCTTCCCTGGCAACCGCCCAGAAAGATCCACCCCAAAGCAAGCGCTCGCTAGAACGTTCCGCCGCCGCCTCCGCCGACGCCGCCACCGCCGCCACCGGAAAAGCCGCCGCCGCTACCGCCGCTCGAGCTATCGGAACTCGAAGCCAGCTCGCGGATGGTCTCGTGATACACATCGTTAAACGAATCGAGCGGAGACTCGTTGCCGTAGTGATGGTAATACCACCAGTAGCAGGGGTAGTTGTCGTAGAAATCGTCGCTGTTGCGCAGGTCCGCAGGCACGGCCTCGGCCAGCTGTCGCAGCACTTCTTTCGAAACGCCCAGGGCAACGCCCATCACCAGCAGTTTGTTCCACAAGATCAGGTCGCTGGGGATGGCCTCCTTCAGGCGCGTAAAGTCCTCGAGCCAATGCTTGAGCGCCTTGCAGCGAGCCGCCACCTCGGCGCCCTCCGGCGTGTAACGGCGGAAGGTGCAGCTCAGGACAAAGCCCACAATCGTGACGGGGATCGAGATCATAGCGGCACCGACGTTGGCGTCCGCAAAGTCGGTATAGAACAGAGAGCCCAAAATGCCAAAGACAATGATGATGCCAAGAACCAGGCCGGCCACCATCGCGATAGTGCCATCCGATGCAATAAGCTCGCGCGCCTCCAGCTTGGCCTTAACTGTGCTCTGATAGTCCTCGAGCTTGTCGCCAACAGATGTGGTGCGCTCGCTAGCGTACTCCTCCAGCTCGCTAAACGTGCGCGAACGGACTCCGTCCTTATCGGGCTTAACGCCGGCGAAGAAGACCTTGAGCACATCGCGATCGATGCCGTCCTTCTTGGCAGCCTTCCAGGCCTCGTCGGTCACTGTGATGCGATACGTCTGCTCCTCTTTTTCGCGACGGAGCAGACCCTTCTTCTTGGTCTCGGTCGCTTCTTCCAGCTTGATCACGCGGTCGTCGGTCAGCTTCATCAGTGTGGCGATATATGCCTGATCGGGCACGTCGTTCCAGCTCATAAGAGCTGCAAGCACCGCGGGATGGTCGGCGGAGGGTACATCGCGGAAGTACTCGTCCTGGAAGAGCGGCTTGGGCTTGGGCCTGCGCAGCTTGAGCATCACGATCACACCGGTATAGGCAACCGCCACAACAACACACACCACGGCAATCGCGCTGGCAATCGCACGCGCGTGCTCACGGCGGGCGTTAGCTTCGTCGGCCCATTCCTTCTCTTCGCTCAGGATCGTTGACATGCGCTCTTCGACCGAGGCGGCAAGCTGCGGCACCCAGTCGCTGGGGAAGGCGATGCGTGCCTCAGCGAATTCGCCCTGATGCACGCAGGGAATGGTATAGGTGACCATGGGTTCGTCCGCATCGAGCGATACATCGCCCGTCAGCGGGCCGTGGCCCCATGCGCGGAAGTTATCGCCCTTGACGGCCGCCGTCCCGGCAGCGGCATTTGCGAAGTACACTTCCATCTCGACATCGTCGGAATCCGCCGACCAGCCGTCACCCACGAACTTCCAGTAGAGCTCGGCGGTATCGGCCCAGTTCATAACCGCACCGGTCATGGTGTAGCTCACGTAATAGATTGCACTGTCACCGCTCTCGTGAGGGCTGAACACCTTAATCCTTACGCCGTCACCGGCCTGCTCGATCGTATAGACGCCAGAGTCGCCCTTGTTCGCGCTATCGACTTTGTTAAACGCGGTGTCCCCTTCCTCGACACTCAACACATCGACGCCCGCCGTGCCACCCTGCTGGTTGGTACCCGTATTAATCTCCCAAAACACGCCGTTGATGTCGTCATCGAATTCAAACTGGCGCCCCTCGACAACGGTCAGCGATCCATCGGCCTCGACCGTGGCACTGATGTAGGTTTGGGTCATGGAATAACCGTCGGCGTGTGCGGCGGCGGGCAGTAGCAGCAATGCAAGCGCGACGAGTGCGCAGACGGAAGCAAATCGCGCAAACAGGCGGCGCTGCCGACAGGTTTTGGCAACGGGGGCGTTCATAGGCACATCCTTTGTCTGTGATACCAGCAACGCCATTGTCCCACGTTTACGGGCGCACATGACGAACATCTAGGCCAGCGGAGTATCAAACGGGACGAAAGTCACGCCCGCGGCCGGCACATGGGGACGTTCCTTATCTGCCGGCAATCTGGGACACTCCTTGGCATAGCCCGCTCCGGCAATAGATGCCACTTCATAGCTCCGTCACAGGTGTAGCGGCTTTGTGTTGCCGCGACGCGCACTGATTGAGTCCGCGAGCAAGGGGCATAAAGCAGTTGAGCGAAAACGGTTTGCCCCTTTGCCGTTCGCTTGAGGATCATGTCCCCCTTTTCCGCGGAAACCCCGGCAGTTGCGAAGAGCTGCCGGGGTTTCTGTCGTTTGAGGGGTTGGGCTGGCGGGCGGCAATCGAGCTGTCGAGCCGGTGCCTCCCCCACCTCCCGCGCTATACTCGTCCGCATGGATATCAACGCACGCAACATAGCAACACACGCCGCGGACGCACCGGCAACGGCAGAGCCCACCCCCGTCGTGGGACGCTTCGCCCCGTCGCCCTCGGGCCGCATGCACCTGGGCAACGTGTTCAGCTGTCTGTGCTCGTGGCTTTCGGCCCGCAGCCAGGGCGGCGGCATCGTGTTGCGCATCGAGGACCTGGACGATCGCTGTAAGCGGCCGGAGCTTGCCGCCCAACTGATTGACGACCTGGCTTGGCTGGGGCTCGAATGGGACGAAGGCCCCTACTACCAGCATGATCGCCTAGACCTGTACGAGCGTGCTCTGCATCAACTGCAAGACGCCGGCCTCACCTATCCCTGCTTTTGCACGCGCGCCGAACTCCATGCCGCGAGCGCACCGCACGCGAGCGACGGCACACCCATCTACCGCGGCGCCTGCCGAGGCCTTTCTGCCGAAGAGGTTGCCCGCCGCAGCATCCTGCGCGCTCCGGCCACGCGCCTGCGCGTGCCCGTCGTCGACGACCTCGCAGACGACGTGATCGAATTCGTGGACCGCACGTACGGAGCCCAATGCGAGGCACTCGCCACCGAGTGCGGAGACTTTTTGGTGCGCCGCAGCGACGGCGTGTTTGCCTATCAGCTGGCCGTGGTGGTCGACGACGCTGCCATGGGCGTCACCGAGGTTGTGCGCGGATGCGACCTGCTGGGCTCCACGCCGCGCCAAATCTACCTGCAGCATCTGCTGGGACTTCCAACGCCGCACTACGCACACATTCCGCTGCTCATGTCGCCGGATGGCCGCCGCCTTTCCAAGCGAGACCGCGATTTGGACCTGGGCGAACTACGCGCACGCTTTGGCACGCCCGAGACGCTGCTGGGATGGCTCGCCGGGCAAACGGGCATCGCGCCGGACGCCACACCGCGCTCTGCCGAGCAGCTGGTCGAGCACTTTAGCTGGGATGTTATCCGTACGCATCGGGAGAACATCACTGTAACGGTCGAGTAGCCAGCCACCCCGCCTCTACGCAACATCCCAGGGCTGGAGTTCGTCACCCAAGCGAACGATGCAGTCATAGAGCACGGTGTGGCGCTCGGCCGGGTTGGCATCCCGATGAAAATGCCCGTAGTACCAGCGCTTATAATCCAAGCGGTCTTCCAGCTCATCGAAAAATGCAGTAAGACGATCAACGCCGGGGCAATTCCAGCCGGGTGCCGGATAGAGCGTGGGCGAGAGCATGCGCGTGGAGCAGGTGTGGGTGATTACGTAGTCGACCTTCCAACCCACGCTGTCGAGCCTTGCCCGCGCCTCCCCAAAGTTGCGCTCGTCCGGCAGCTCCTGCGGCCACCAACTGGAATACGGCACGCGATATTCCTTGTCCACGCTCGTGGCGCCGCCCATGGTAAAGATCGTTGAGCCGTCGAGTTCAAAAACCTCGCCGCGCGTCAGGCGCCGTATGGGCGAGGTATCCGACAGGCGCTGCGTCAGCCCACCGTGCCACAACTCCATGGGGCGCTCCGACCAGTGATCGAAACGCTCGTGGTTGCCGTCGACAAACAGCACGGTATAGGGGCGCGACTCCAGCCAGGCGATGTCGGCACATTCCTCAGCAGAGAAATCCCACGGAAAGCCAAAGTCGCCCGCGATGATGAGATAGTCGTCACTCGTCAGACCATCCCCAAGATCCCAGTCGCGAAGCTTTTGCATGTCGACGCCGCCGTGAATATCGCCCGTCACATAGACCGTCATCGGATCACCACTTCCCTGTAAGTCGCTAGCCCACATTCTGCACGATCACTAAGCCAACCGTTCCAGTCCTTCCATCCCTTAGGGCTTACCCCTCGTTCTTCCATCCAAACGGGTCAAGCACCCAAAAAACCAGATCGAGCACGCCGCCGGTCATCATGGCGCCGGCAAGGGCCATGCAAACGTGCAGAGAGCTGGCACTTCGGAGCACGTCGAATGGCCCCAGAACAGCCAGCAGCGCGACCGCTGCGCCGGCTACGCACAGCGCGAGGCACGGCCCCGCGTCCTTGACGCACTTCTTTGCAAGGTGCTTGGTGTTGTCACTCATCGATATCGAACTCCTTAGAGGGTCGTTGTTCAGACGCATGCCGCCGCGGCAGAGCGGGGCGGCAGGGTAAGTGTCACATGTCGTGCGGACATCAATGGAGAAACCGCCTGCTCGACCAACCTTTGACGCCGTTTTGCACCGGCACCACATCCCCCGCTATCGAGGCCTAATACTTTTCCCGAAAAGTGAACGGCTGTTTTTGAACCCCTGAAACATCCGCATTTTTCGGCGGCAAAATCGCAGGATTTCAGCGCCGAAACCGCAGGAAACGGCACTCCTAAAGTGTCGATGCTTCAGGGGTCCGTTTTAGCTCGTTCACTTCTCGGAAAAGTATTAGACCTCGCTGTTAGCTACCCAGAAGGACACCTCTTCCTTCCCCACCGCCACCCAAAAACTCATCCAACATTAATCTTGGCTCAAGAATCGCTTAATCTATAACCTGCACTATAGAGTTCGACCAAGGGCGGGGCAGCGCCGCGCAACGCAGGCCGCCGAACGCTACGCTCGCGCCCGGGCAGATCGCCCGGCGTCGCGCCCATCGAACGAAAGGACAGGTCATGGACGACCTCGAAAAAGTTGAAACCATCCGCACCAAGTGCAACGTGAGCTACACCGATGCCAAGACGGCGCTCGACGCCGCCGACGGCAACGTTTTGGATGCCATCATTTGGCTCGAGTCGCAGGGCAAGACGCAGACCACGTCGGCGCACGCCGCCACCGAGTCCGAGCCGGTCGACGAGCCCTCGGCCGAGATGGTCGCCGCGCAGGCCGTCTACGAAAAGTCGAGCGAAAAGACCGACTTCTCCAAAAAGATGGACAGCGTGTGGGAGTACCTCAAAAAGCTCTTCCGCCTGAGCCTGGACACCAAGTTTATCGCCACGCGCCGCGATGCGATCGTCCTCAACATCCCCATCCTTATCCCCATCATCGCCCTGTTTGCCTGGGGCGCCACGATATGGCTGATGCTGATTGGCCTGTTCTTTGGCATGCGTTACCGCATCGATAGCGACGGCGACGTGCCCGGCAGCATCAACAACCTTATGAATCACGCCGCCGATGCCGCGGACGATATCAAGCAGAATCTCAACGACGACAAGTAATCGCAGACGGGGGCACGCATGGCACGGATCCTGATCGTAGAGGACGAGGAGAAAATCGCCCGCTTTGTGACGCTCGAGCTGGAGCACGAGGGCTACCAGGTGGAGCACGCCGCCGACGGCCGCACCGCCGTGGACCTGGCGCTGGAGCGCGACTACGATCTGATTCTGCTCGATGTGCTGTTGCCGCAGCTCAACGGCATGGAAGTGCTGCGGCGCGTACGCAAGCACAAGGATGTGCCGGTGATCATGGTCACCGCGCGCGATGCCGTGATGGACAAGGTGGCCGGGCTCGATGCCGGCGCCGACGATTACCTGACCAAGCCGTTTGCGATTGAGGAACTGTTCGCACGGATCCGCGTTGCGCTGAAGCGCTCGGAGGCCGTGCGGACGGCTTCGGGCGTTGGCGGCGCTGGGGGCGGGGCGGGCGCCGGTGCCGCTGCGATGCCCCCGGCCGGTGACTCAGCTCAAGCTGCCGCGCCCTCCCCTACCGCGGTCACCGTGGGCTCGGTCGCGCTCGACCCCGACCGCCGCGAGGTCACGGTCGGCGGCTCGCCCATCGTGCTGACTGCCCGCGAGTTCGATGTCCTCGCCCTGCTCATGGCACACGCCGGCACCGTGCTCACGCGCGAGCGCATCGCACACGAGGCGCTGGGCTACGAATACGTGGGCGACACCAACAACGTCGACGTGCACATCGCGCATCTGCGCGCCAAGATCGAGGACGCCGGCGGCGCCCGCATCATCCAGACCGTGCGCGGAGTGGGCTATGTCTGCCGCGCGTAACGCCGAGACCAAGCGCGTCACCTCCATCGCCCGTGCCATCAACTGGAGCTACATGTGGCGACGCCTGGTGAGCTACGTCTGGCTGGACCTGTGGCTGCTGGTGATTGCGGCTGCGATCCTCGTCTATGGCTACAACCAAACGCTGCCCAACGGCGCGTTTACCGCGGGATGGATCCCCAGCGCCGCCGTTCACAGCATGTCGCTGACGCCCGCGCGCGGCTGGGACCTGACAACGCTCACCTACACCGTCGAGCTTGCGCGCACCACCAAGACCTTCCCCCTTGTGCAGGATCTGGTCATGCTGTGGCCCCTTTATCTTGTCGTCGCGGGCTGGCAGGTCATCAGCGTGCTCAACATGCTCGGCGGCGCCCGCCTCGTGCGCCGTACCATGGCGCCGCTCAACGACCTGGCCTTGCGCGTGGACGAGCTCGGCCGTATGCAGCTCTCCGGCGGCAAGATGGAAACACTGGAGCAGGCCATCGAGCGCGCAAGCGTCGACTCGCCGAGCGTCACCACCGGCGACGCCGACCTGGCAAGCATCGAGGTCGCACTCAACCGCCTGCTGCGCCAGATGCAAGAGGCCAAGCTGCAGCAGATGCGCTTTGTCAACGACGCGAGCCACGAGTTGCGCACGCCCATCGCGGTGATTCAGGGCTACGTGAACATGCTCGATCGCTGGGGCAAGAATGATCCGGCCGTGCTGGAGGAGTCCATCGCCTCGCTCAAGGCCGAAAGCGAACATATGCAAGAGCTCGTGGAGCAACTGCTGTTTTTGGCGCGCGGAGATGCCGGCCGCACCGTGCTGCGGCGCGCAGATACCAATCTGGCCGCACTGGTCGGCGAGGTGTGCGAGGAATCGCAGATGATTGATTCTGGGCACGCGTATCGGCTGGCGTACGAAGCCGCACTTGTCAGCGATCCGCGCTGCGACGCGTCGGTCGACGTGGCGCTCGTAAAGCAGGCTCTGCGCGTGATCGTGCAAAATGCCGCCAAGTATTCAGACACGGGCACGTCCATCACGTTTGGCGTAACACCGGATACGAGCGCGGGCTCGATCGACATAAGCGTTGAGGACGAGGGCATCGGCATGAACCAGGAATCCGCAGCTCACGCGTTTGAGCGGTTCTACCGCGCCGACAACGCGCGCGATGCTGGCGCGCAAGGCTCGGGCCTGGGGCTCGCCATTGCCAAGTGGATCGTCGACAGCCATGGCGGCGTCATCGGTGTGACCTCGGTCGAAGGTGTCGGCAGCCGCTTTACGATTCGCCTGCCGCGGTAGGGGCGCCTCTCGGCATAAATAAAGGGATAGGGCCACGCGGCTCTATCCCTTTTTGCTAGCTATAGCAGCTTGTGCGCTACTCGCGGCACAGGTGCACGGCGAAGCCGGCGAACTCGCGCTTAAAGTACACGAGCTTGGTGCCGCCGTCGGGCAGCAGCACGCGCGACTCCTCGTTGACCTCGAGCCCGCGCTCGGCAAACCACTTCTCGGCCGCATCGATGTCGTTGACGGCAAAGCCAATGTGGCCCTTGGTGCCACGACCGTTCTGCTTCATGATCTCGACCAGCGAATCGTTAAAGTACGAAACGGGGGTCTCGATGACGGGCAGGCCCATCATTGTCGAGAACAACTCCGCGATCTCCAGGGCGTCTGCCGGGTCGGCAGCGTTGATGCCCACATGGGCAACGCGCATGCCAAAGAGCTCGACCGGGTTGGCGTTCCGCTCACTCATACAGTCAGCGCCTACTGAGCCATGACGTCGAGGACGGCCTTCTCGGCAGCGACGCGGTTCATGCCGGTCATAAAGGGCACGCCGCTCACGTACGGGCAGGCGAGGCCCTCGGGGGCAACGGTGGTGGCGATCAGCAGGTCGGCGCCCTCGTCGCAAACGTCCTTGGCCTCGGAGATGGCGCACTGCACGATCTCGTACTTGTCGGCGTAACCGTTGGCGTCGAGCAGGGTAGCGACCTTCTGGGCAACGAGCGTGGAAGTAGCAGCGCCAGCACCGCAAGCCAAAACGATCTTCTTCATAGGTAATGTCTCCCTTCGTGGTTTACTTTAGGTAAGTGTACCGCAGCGAGCGATGGCACTCAGCCTCGATGAGCTTTTATGCCAGTTTGCTTGCGCGCTGCGTATAATACATCTAGCACGTGTTGTCATACCGCTCGCTTTATGAGCGACTAAGGACCCCAATATGCCCGATTCCCGCACCCTCTGGACCGCCGTCGTCATCATCTGTATCGCCGTGTCGGTGTTCTTTAGCGTCAAAAAACGCACCACGTTTAAGCGCCTGCAGCAGCTTATGGCTGCCAAGCAGTGGGACGAGTTCGATCGCTTGCTCGATGGCAAACTCACCAGCATGCTGTACCCGCGCTACAACCGCGACTACCTGCGCCTGAACTCCTATCTGCTGCGCGAGGACCACAAGCGCGCCGACGAGATGTTCGATTTGCTGCTGGGACTCAATCTGCCCAAGATGCAGCGCGTCGACCTGGTGATTAAGGCCTTTAACTACTACGTTGGCCAGGAGGACCGCAAAAAATCCAAGGAGCTCCTGCACGAGATCAAGGGCTTTGAGGGCGGTCAGGCCGAGGCAGTCGCACACGAATGCCAGCTGATGTACGACACGATGATCTTGAAGCGCCACAACGACATTCCCGAGCTGGAGCGCATGCTCAAGGAGGCCGGTGACGACAAGGTCAAGAGCTGCCGCCTGGAATACCTGCTGGCCCTGCAGTACAAGAACAAGGGCGACGAAGCCAAGTTCCAGGAGTTCCTGGAGAAGTCGGGCCAACACTCGATGGCCGTCAACGCGTAACGGACGGCTTATGCTAGACTTCTAGTCTCACGGGGGCGTGGCGGAATTGGCATACGCAGGAGACTTAAAATCTCTCGCCGCAAGGATTGTGGGTTCGAGTCCCACCGCCCCTACCATTTGGCTTTTACGGGCCCGTGTCCCCCGGGGATGCGGGCTCGTTTCTTTTGGATGCCGGTGGGGCTTTAAGTTGCGGTGGAATAGTTCCTGTTTTGGCCGTTTACCGGCCCATTTAGGAACTATTTCACCGCAACTCAGAGGGAGACGGTTAAAGAGCGCTCAGACTCGGGGTCCAGGCGATGGTGGGAGTCGTACCGTCGAGAGTCTCGTTAATGGTGGCGGCCATACCGGCGAGTAGGCTATTCTCGCTTACGGTGAGCGTCTTGTAGCCGCCGGCACGCATGAGCTCGCGAATCACCACGGCGCCAGCCAAGATCACGCCCGCGCGTTTGGGCTGTACACCCGGTAGCGCGGCGATGCCGTCCGCGTCCAACACAGACATGCGCTCGATAGCGGCCGAGACCTGCTCCAGCGAAAGCTCGCGCAGGTGCACGAAGCTCGAATCATACGGCTCCAGCTCGTGAACCAGCGCCACGAGCGTGGTGACGGTGCCACCCACCGCGACCAGGCGCTCTGCACGCTCAAAATTGCTCGGCAGGCCCTCAAAATAGGCGGCGAACTGCTCGCCCGCCCAGTTGGCAGCGGCAGCAAGCTCGCCGTCCGCAGGCGGCAGTGCCGAGAAAAACCGCTCGGTCACGCGGCGGCAACCGATGTCCAGCGAGCGAGTTCCCTCCAGCGCGAAGACGTCGCGCTCCGGCGCATAGACGCCCGTCGCGAGCTCCGTGGATCCGCCGCCCGAATCGGCAACAATGATGCGCTCGCCAGCAAAGTCGTGCGCCACGCCAAAAAATGTCAGGCGCGCCTCGACCTCGCCCGGAATCACCTGCGGCTCGAGCCCCAGCTCGCGCAGGCCGTCCAGCAGCAGCGCGGCATTGGACGCATCGCGCGCGGCGCTCGTGCACGTGGTGCAGATGCACGCGGCCCCAAAGGCACGGGCCTCGTCCACAAACATGCGGCACGCAGCGAGCACGCGCTCAACGGCCGCCTCGCAAAAGCGACCCGTCGCGTCCACGCCCTCGCCCAGGTCGGTAATCTCGGTATGCTTGGACGATTCCACGATCGCCCCGCCCTCGACCTGGGCCAGCACCAGTCGCGACGACACCGTTCCCAGGTCAATCGCCGCCACCTTATATCGTTTGTAATTCGTCATTGCAGGCTCCCCTCCGGGCGCTATTTGCCGTTGGACACGACCGTCTGCCCCTCGACGCCGTTAAATCCAAACAGCATATCGAGCGTCTGGATGTACCACGGCGCGTCCTTGCCGACCTCTTCGATCTCTTTGGCGACTTCGCTGGCCTTCTTGGCGTTCGAGGACTTTTTGCTCGACGACGAGTCCGAATCGTCGTCGAGGCCCAGCACGTCAATCTTGGTCTCGCCGGGCATCACCAGGCCCAGGTCCTCGGTCGCCGCGTCCTTAATGCCCTCCTCCGAGAGCAGTTTGTCGACGCTTTTCTGCAGCTCGTCGTTGTACTGCTGGCGAATCTCGACCTGCTTGGCCAAGATATCGCTCGAGCGTTTGGCGACGTACAGGTCGCGCACGGGGAAATACAGGCTCACGAGCACCAGGGCAACGACGATGCCGATGAATAGCCCTCGCTGAGGACCGTGGGTAAAGTCGTAGATCGCCTTGACCACCGCGTTGTCGTTGGCGTAGTGCATAAAGTCCGAGCCCGAAAGACGGTTCGAGGGCCTGCTCGACCTATCGTGCGTTTGAGCCGACGAGCGCTGAGCATGCGACGAACGTGCCGGGCGCACCGGTCCATCTGACGAAGTATTCACATGAGCATTGGGGCGCGAGGTACTTGTCGGGCGCTGCGTGGAGCGGTCGGCGCCGGCGTAGACGGACCCACCGAGCTGCACCGTGCGCGCACGGCGAGACGACGGCTCGCGCGAACCGGCGGAATAATACCTGTTGTCGTAAATCTGATCCATGTGCGCCTTGTGCGGTTGAGGTTTGTTTGCGCTAAGTCCTTTAGTTATAGCACGAGCGCCCGCACCGCCTTCGTCAGCCTTTGCTCGACATAAAAAAGGCGCTGAGCCGTATGGCCCAGCGCCCATAGTTCTTTGCGGCATCCAGCCAAGGCGGGGAGGAACCGAGTCAGCCTCCCCCTCGCCAAATTCGCCCGTTTAGCGAATGTTGTAGAACGCGGCCTTGCCGGCGTAGCGCGCGCTGCCCTCGAGCTCGTCCTCGATGCGGATGAGCTGGTTGTACTTGGCAATACGATCGCTGCGGCACGGTGCGCCCGACTTAATCTGGCCGGCGTTGACGCCCACGACCAGGTCGGCGATTGTGGAGTCCTCGGTCTCGCCAGAACGGTGACTCACGATGCAAGCGTAGCCGGCCTCCTTGGCGGTTTCGATGGCCTCGAGCGACTCGGTGAGCGTGCCAATCTGGTTGACCTTGACCAGGATTGCATTGGCGGCGCCCAGCTCGATGCCCTTCTTAAGGCGCTCGGTGTTGGTGACGAACAGGTCGTCGCCCACCAGCTGCACCTTGTTGCCAATGCGACGGGTGAGCTCAACCCAGCCGTCCCAGTCCTCCTCGGCCATACCATCCTCGATGGAGATGATGGGATAGGTGTCGACAAGCTTCTCCCAGTAATCGACCATCTGAGCGCTCGTGTACTCAACACCCTCGCCCTTGAGCTCGTACATGCCGGTCTCGGCGTTGTAGAACTCGGTCGATGCCGGATCCATGGCGTACATGAAGTCGACGCCGGGCTTAAAGCCAGCCTTCTCCACGGCCTTGGTGATGTACTCGAACGGCTCGGCATTGGTCTTGAGGTTAGGCGCGAAACCGCCCTCGTCGCCCACGCCGCCGCCCAGGCCGGCCTCGTGCAGCACGCCCTTGAGGGTGTGGTAGACCTCGGCGCACCAGCGCAGGCCCTCGGCAAAGCTCGAAGCACCCACGGGCATGATCATGAACTCCTGGAAGTCAACGTTGTTGTCGGCATGCACGCCGCCGTTGAGGATGTTCATCATGGGCGTGGGCAGCAGGTGAGCGTTGACGCCGCCCAGGTACTGGTACAGCGACAGGCCCGCCGACTCTGCCGCAGCGCGGGCAACGGCCAGCGATACGCCCAGAATGGCGTTGGCGCCGAGCTTGGTCTTGTTGGGGGTACCGTCCGCGGCGATCAGCGCGGCATCGACGGCGCGCTGGTCGAAGGCATCGAGGCCCACGACGGCGTTGGCGCACTCGTTGTTGACGTGCTCGACGGCTTGCGAAACGCCCTTGCCCAGGTAGCGACCCTTGTCGCCGTCGCGCAGCTCGCAAGCTTCGAAAGCGCCGGTCGAAGCGCCCGAAGGCACCATCGCGCGACCGAAGCTGCCGTCCTCGAGCACGACCTCGACCTCGACGGTGGGGTTGCCGCGGCTGTCGAGTACCTCGCGACCGTAGACATCCAAAATATCGCTCATGTTGTCTCCCTCTCACTTGGAAACGGGTTGAATGATTGGCGACACGGCATTGCGCCAATGTGGCGCTTTGGTTTGCAAGTTAGCCTTGTCACACTTTTTGCATTATGCCCTAAGTTAGCCGAGGGATACACTTGATTTTCGAAAAATTTAGCGGGAACGATAAGGCATGTCAGCCCGTCGTTCCCGCAGTCTTACTCCTCCGCCTTTGCGGCATCCCACAGGTCGTTGAGGCCGTGGGTCGAAAGCTCGGCAAGATCCACGTGAGCATCGGCCGCCATCTGCTCCATCGCGGCCCAGCGACGGCGGAACTTGGCCGTGCTCGCGCGCAGGGCGCTCTCGGCGTCAATGCCCTCCTTGCGCGCGACGTTGACCAAGGCAAAGAGCAGATCGCCAAACTCCATTTCGCGCTCGGGCGTTCCGGGGGCCTCGGCCTCAAACTCGGCACGCTCCTCGGCGACCTCATCCCACACGTTCTGGACCGTCTCCCACTCAAAGCCCACGGCAGCCGCCTTGCGTGACACCTTCTGCGCCTGCATCAACGCCGGCAGATGCGTGGGCACGCCATCGAGCAGACCCTCGGGCGCGGCCTCGCCCGCCGCCACGGCCTTGTCCTTGGCGGCTTTCTCGGCAAGCTTGACCTCGTCCCAAATCTTGAGTACCTCGTCGGAGCTGTCGGCATCCGCATCGCCAAACACGTGCGGATGACGGCGAATGAGCTTGGCGTCGATATCGCGCGCCACGTCGGCCAGCGTAAACTCGCCGGCGTCGGCAGCAATCTGCGCATGCAGCACGACCTGCATGAGCACGTCACCCAGCTCCTCGCGCAGGTGAACCGCGTCGTCCGCCTCGATGCAGTCGAGCGCCTCGTAGGCCTCCTCGATCATGTTCTTGCCGATGCTCTGATGCGTCTGTTCGCGGTCCCACGGGCAGCCATCGGGCTGACGCAGACGCCAGACGGTCTGCACCAGATGTTGTAGCTCGGCCGACGCGTCGACCAGCGTGGACAGATCGCGCGAGCCCTCGGCATTTTGCTGAGCCATGTGCTGCACCATGGTTATTCCTCCTCCAGGATCACATGGCGGAACGCTCCGCCCTCGTAGATGCCGTAGCTGTGCGTGCCGTCCTTGGGGATGCTCACGCTGCCGGGGTTGAAGAGCCACAGGCCCGGGTGCGCGGCGCTTTCCTCGTTAACCTTGATGTGCGTATGGCCGTAGACGAGCGCGGAGCCCTCGGGCAGCGCGGGCGCGTGATCGACGCTATTGTGCATGCCGGCGCCAAAAACGTGGCCGTGCGTCAGGAACAGTTCACGGCCGGTCTCGTCGAACAGCGTGGCGTAATCCGCCATGACGGGGAAGTCGAGGACCATCTGGTCGACCTCGGCGTCGCAGTTGCCGCGCACCGCGATGATGCGATCGGCCAGGGCGTTGAGCAGCGGAATCACACGCTTGGGGGCGTAGTCGCGCGGCAGGTCGTTGCGCGGGCCGTGGTAGAGCAGGTCGCCCAGCAGCACAATGCGGTCGGGCTGCTCGGACTCGATGGCGGCGCAGAGGCGCTCGGTCCAATATGCCGAACCGTGGATGTCGGAGGCGATGAGGTATTTCATGGTGTTCCTTTCGGTGAGGTTAATGGGGTGGGTGTGGCGCGTCGCCGACCGTGTCACTCAAATTGCAGAGCCGCGGCTTGTGCTGCCTGCATCACGCGCTGGAGCGGCACATTGTGCTCGCGGGCAAGGCGGGCGCAGTCCTCGTACTCGGGCGCTGCACGCTCGCTGCCGTCGGGCAGGGTGGCCACCTTGACGGACACCTCGCCCCATGGCGTCGCCACCTGCTCAAAGCGGCGTGGCAGGCAAACGCGTTCCATGACCTGGCGACGAATGCCGTTGGTCGTGGTTTCCAAAAAGATGATCGTCTGCAGGCGCTCGATGTCCTCGTGGGCGCAGATTACCTGCAGCTGCCAGCCGGGACGGCCTTTCTTGCAATAGACGGGCAGCCAGTGCACCTCGCGCGCACCCGCCTCGCGCAGGCGGTCGGCGGCGTAGGCGAGTACCTCGGGCGACGCGTCGTCAATATCGCATTCCAGCTTGACGATGGTTTCGGGCGCATCGGTCTCGCGGGACAGTGGGGATGCGCTATCGCATGGCATACGGTCCGGCTCCTTTCCGCGCGGGCTCGTTTTGTTCATCCAAACGCTAGCACATCGCGGGCGGCGCAGGGGCGGCGTCATGGGATAGGTGCGACTTTTGCTGGGCGCAAGTGCTGGCGCGCTCCAACGCCGGCCCGCTCCACTCAAACGTGTACGTCAGCCTCCAAACATGTCATTTTTTGCAGCTTTTGGAGGCTGATGTACACGTTTTGAGAGCGCAAGCGAGGCCGCACCGCGCGTCGCGCAGCCTTTCCAATCGATTTCGACCCCCGGCGTGTCCGGCGTGTTGAGAGCTGCGCCATTACAATGGAGCGGATTCACCAAATGCAAAGGAGCTGCCATGTCTGCTTGCCCGCTGGTCGATTGCCACACCCACACCTCGTTTTCGGACGGACATGCCTCGTTTGAGGAAAACGTCCGCGCTGCCGCGGCCGCTGGCTGCCGGATCATGGTCTCGACCGACCACCTCACCTTACCCGCCAGCATGGATGCCAACTGCGAAGTGCAGGTTGTCGAGGGCGACCTGCCGGTACATCGCCTGGCTTTTGAGGATGCTCGCAAGCTTGCCGCGCAGATTGCGCCGGATCTCAGCTTTATCTATGGCTTTGAATGCGATTGGTACGAGGGCTGCGAGCCTTTGGTTGAGCGCTGGTCCCAGGGCGCCGTGGTGCGCCTGGGTAGCGTGCATTGGATTGGTAACCCGGGCGATATTGCGGCAGGCGCCGCGGGTACGGCGGGAACGGAGGACGTCGCTCGTCCCGATACGCCCGATTCCCTTTGCGGTTGGATCGACGACGACACCAACCTGCATGTTTGGGAAAACTTAGGCGTGCGCGGCGTGTGGGAGCGCTACGTCGACGACTGGTGCCGCGCCTGCGAGAGCCCACTCAACTTTGATGTAATGGCTCACCCCGACCTGGTCATGCGCTTTTCGAAGGAAGGCTTTGCGCCCGACTTTGACCCCGCACCGTTTTGGCAGCAGATGGCCGAGTGCGCGCACGATACGGGCCGCCGCGTTGAGGCTGTCTCTTATACACATCTCCGAGCCCACGAGACTAGC
>CABSMS010000019.1 GCA_902478885.1 uncultured Collinsella sp.
GATGAGCGCTAGTCTCGTGGGCTCGGAGATGTGTATAAGAGACAGGTCCACTACTTCGAACCTCAACGAAGCTCAACGCAAAAGGCGCGCTGCCTGCATCAACCGCAGGCAGCGCGTCTTGTTCTGTTTGTAAGGGAAGCTGCGTCCCGGTATTTCAGTTCAGAACGAGATGCTGCTTCCCTCAGGGCCTTCTTTCGGAAACTATGTCCCATTCTGGACGCGGATTCTGGGACACGCTTTCCGCAACGGGCCTCTCGCGGAAAGCACGTCCCACTCTGGACGCCAATTCCGGGATGCATTTTCCGCGGCGGCGTTGGCTACCTGCCGTCGTCGTCCTGGGCCTCATCGCGGGCATAGAGCTCCAGCATGCGGCGGCGGTATTCGCGCACGGCGAGCTTGGCGCGCTCCAGGCGGCGGCGCTCACGCGGAGTCAGCTCGGACGGGTCAACCTCATCACCATAGGTCTTATCGGCAAGCAGGCGCGCCGCGTCCACAATGCGGGCATCGATGTGGCCGCTCGCCGCCTCGGCGGAAAGACGCTCGGCAATCGTATCGAGCGTAGGCAGGCCCTCGAATACGCGACCATGTCCATGCGAGGTCAGCAGCTCGTGCTCTCGTGCGAGCAGACTCGCCAAATCGTGATGAGCGCGCAGGATATCGAGCGCATCGGATGGATGCTCGGCAACCTCTGCCACGGCGGCGACCGGCGCGGCATCGACCACGCGGTAGAAGAGCTGCGCGAGCAATGGCATCAAGAACACCGTGATGGCACCGGCGGCAACCATGACCGACGCAATATCTTGCGACAGCGCGCCCGCGTTGACGGCAACGCTCGTCACGGCAACGATGATCGGCAGGGCCGTGGTGCAGTACAGGGCCACGGTAATGCGACCATACGCCGACACATCGCGCGTCGCAGGACAAATGCTCATAGAGATGAGAATGGGCACGGCGCGAATGATAAGCAACGCCACGATAAAGCCCGCGAGCAGCCCGGGGCGTGACGCCACGGCCGTCAGGTCGATCTTTGCGCCCGATACGGTAAAGAACACCGGAATCAAAAAGCCGTAGGCCAGGCCGTCGAGCTTGGTCTCGAGCGTATGGTTGCCCTCGGGGATGATATAGCGCAGGACAAAGCCGGCGGCAAAAGAACCCAACACGATGTCGAGATCAAAGACGGCCGAGAACGCCACGAGCGTGACCAGGATGAGCACCGTCAGGCGCACGAAGGTCTGCGACGTGGTATCGGCACGCTCCTCGACAAACGCAAAGAAGCGGCTGCCGACGCGCTTGGAGCGGCTTGGGACCACGGCCAGCAACACGCAAACCACCGCAAACAAGCCAAGGATTACGAGCGTTTGGATGCCAGTGCGAGCAGACAGCAGCACCGACATGGCGAGCACGGGACCGAGCTCGCCCCAAGTGCCATACGCGAGAATCGAGTCGCCCACACGCGTGCCGGTGAGCGAGCGCTCACGCATGATGGGCACGAGCGTGCCGAGCGCCGTAGAAGTGAGGGCAAGCGTCACGGCGATGCCGTCGAAATGACTGACCGAGAACCACGGGGTAAAGCGCACGGCAAGCCAGGCGATACCAAACGTGACGACCCACGTCGCCAAGCCGTAGCGCCCCTCGACGCCCGTAATGCTCTTGGGGTCGATCTCAAAGCCGGCAAGCAGGAACAAAAAGGCCAGGCCGAGCTCGGACACAAGCGAGACCTCGGCATCTACATGGATGACGCCGAGCATATGGGGTCCCAGCACCGCGCCGAGCACGAGCAAAAAGACGGTCTCGGGAACGGGTTTTCCGGGAATCGCCGAGGCGATGAAGGGGCTTGCGAAAGCCACGAGTGCGATGATGGCGAGCGAAACGAATGCCATGTGATGCCTTTCTCTTGTTTGCGCTTCACTGTAGCACCCTCGCCGTCCTCAACGCGCCGCGAGCTGTCGTATCATAGTGAGGTTTACAAACATGTGGCTCAAGGCGACCGCGAGGCTTGCCCCGTAAACCGACCGCTGCCGCATACCGTACCGTACGCCCAACCGATCAGGAAGGCAGGAACCAATGGTCTCTCGTATCTACGTGGAGAAGAAACCCGGGTTCGACGTCGAGGCTCAGCAGCTCAAGGGCGAGCTGACCGAGATTCTCGGCATCAAGGGCATCGAGGCCCTGAGGATCATCAACCGCTACGACGTCGAGGGCATCGACGAGGAGCTTTTCCGCTCCTGCGTGCCGACCGTCTTTAGCGAGCCCCAGGTCGATGTGACCTACGACGAGCTCCCCGCAAGCGATGGCGCCGTCTTTGCCGTCGAATTCCTGCCTGGCCAGTTTGACCAGCGCGCCGACTCCGCCAGCGAGTGCGTGCAGCTCATCAGCCAGGGCGAGCGCCCTGCCGTGCGCTCCGCCAAGGTCTATATGATCTTGGGCGCCCTGGACGAGGCCGCCATCGAAGCCATCAAGCACTACGTGGTGAACCCCGTCGAAGCGCGCATCGCCTCGCTCGACCTGCCCGAAACGCTGTACATGGAGACACCCGAGCCGCAGCCTGTCGAAGTGCTCGACGGTTTCCGCGAGCTCGACGAGGCCGGCCTTGCCGCCTTTATCGCCGAGCGCGGCCTTGCCATGGACGAGGCGGACATCGCCTTCTGCCAGCAGTACTTCCGCGATGAGGACCGCGACCCCACCATCACCGAGATCCGCGTGATCGACACCTACTGGTCCGACCACTGCCGCCACACCACCTTCGGCACCGTCCTGGATGACGTGACGATCGATGACGCCGTGGTGCAGCAGGCCTTCGACCGCTACATGGAGATGCGCCACGAGCTCGGTCGCGACGCCAAGCCCGTCTGCCTCATGGACATGGGCACCATCGGCGCCAAGTACCTCAAGAAGACCGGCGTCATGACCGATGTCGATGAGTCCGAGGAGATCAACGCCTGCACCGTCAAGGTGAAGGTCGATGTCGATGGCGAGGACCAGGACTGGCTGTTCCTGTTTAAGAACGAGACCCACAACCACCCGACCGAGATCGAGCCCTTCGGCGGTGCCGCCACCTGCGTGGGCGGCGCCATCCGCGACCCGCTCTCGGGCCGCAGCTACGTGTACCAGGCCATGCGTGTCACCGGCGCCGGCGACCCCACCGTCCCGGTTTCCGAGACGCTCGAGGGCAAGTTGCCGCAGCGCAAGCTCGTAACCACCGCTGCCGCCGGCTACTCCAGCTACGGCAATCAGATCGGCCTTGCCACCGGCCAGGTCAACGAACTCTATCACCCCGGTTACGTGGCCAAGCGCATGGAGGTTGGCGCCGTCGTGGGCGCTACCCCGGCAAACCACGTTCGTCGCGAGTGTCCCGCCCCCACCGACAAGATCATCCTGCTGGGCGGCCGCACCGGCCGTGACGGCATCGGTGGTGCCACCGGCTCCTCCAAGACCCAGAACACCGAGTCCATCGAGACCTCGGGCGCCGAGGTCCAGAAGGGCAACGCCCCGGTCGAGCGCAAGCTGCAGCGCCTCTTCCGCCGCGGTGACGCCTGCCGTCTAATCAAACGTTGCAACGACTTTGGCGCCGGCGGCGTCTCGGTCGCCGTGGGCGAGCTTGCCGACGGCCTGTATGTCGACCTTGATACCGTAACCAAGAAGTACGACGGCCTGGACGGCACCGAGCTCGCCATCTCCGAGTCCCAGGAGCGTATGGCCTGCGCCGTTGCCGACGGTGACGTCGAGGAGTTCATGGGCTACGCCGCCGAGGAGAACCTGGAGGCAACCGTCATCGCCGAGGTCACCGCCGAGCCGCGCATGCGCATGGCATGGAACGGCGTCGCCATCGTCGATCTGTCCCGCGAGTTCCTCAACTCCAACGGTGCACCCAAGCACCAGGTCGCCCATGTGTGCGCCCGCAGCGTGTGGCAGCCCAACTGGGCCGGCAACACGCTTGCCGAGCGCATGACCTCGCTTGTCACCGACCTCAACGTTGCCTCCAATAAGGGCCTTTCCGAGCGCTTCGACTCCACCATCGGTGCCGCGACCGTGCTCATGCCTTTTGGCGGCAAGACGCAGCTCACCCCCAGCTCGGCCATGGTCGCCAAGTTCCCCGTGGACGGCGAGACCACCACGGCGAGTGCCATGGCATGGGGCTTCAACCCCTATCTGATGGAGGCCGACCAGTTTGCGGGCGCCTATCTGTCCGTGGTCGAATCCATCGCCAAGCTCGTGGCCGCTGGCTTTGAGCACAAGCGCGTCTACCTCTCCTTCCAGGAGTACTTCGAGCGCCTGCGCACCGAGGCCGAGCGCTGGGGCAAGCCCATGGCTGCCGTCCTGGGCGCCCTTATGGCTCAGGTCGACCTGGGTGCCGGCGCCATCGGCGGCAAGGACTCCATGAGTGGCTCGTTTGAGGACGAAGCCGGCGAGTTCAACGTTCCGCCGACCCTGATCAGCTTCGCTGTCGCTGTGGGTAAGGCCGCCCGCGCCGTCTCCCCTGAGTTCAAGGGCCTCACGCACCGCGTCGTCCGCATCGCCCCCGCCACCTATGGCGAGGACTACCGCCCCGACGCCCATCAGCTGCTCGCCGCGTTTGACGCCGTCGAGGCGCTCACCGCCACCGGCGCAGCCCTGGCCGTCTCCACGCCCGGCTACGGCTGCGGCGCCGAGAGCCTCTTTAAGATGTGCGTCGGCAACCAGATCGGTATCGAGCTTGCCGAGGATGTAGACGTGGAGAGCCTCTTCACCCCGCTCTACGGCAGCTTTATCGTCGAGCTCGCCGAGGATGCCGAGCTGCCCGAGGTCGCCGACGGCGTTGTCGTCGAGCCCCTTGGTACCACCGTCGAGGGCTATGTCATCGACACCGGCTCCGAGGTCATCGAGCTCGCCGAGCTCCAGGAGGCCTGGGAGGGCGGCATCGAGGGTGTCTTCGCCTACCGCAGCGCCGGCGAGACCCCCGAGGTCGAGACCATCGACTTCCGCGCCAAGGACATTCACGTGTACGGCGGCGCCAAGATCGCCCGCCCGCGCGTGATCATCCCCGTGTTCCCCGGCAACAACTGCGAGTACGACAGCGCCCGCGCCTTCCGTGCCGCCGGTGCCGAGGCCGACACCTTCGTGATCAACAACCTCACGCCCGAGGCGGTCGCCGAGAGCACCCACGAGCTTGCCCGCCGCATCCGTGCAAGCCAGATCGTCATGATCCCCGGCGGCTTCTCGGGCGGCGACGAGCCCGACGGCTCTGCCAAGTTCATCACGGCGTTCTTCCGCGCTCCCGAGGTCACCGAAGCAGTCCGCGACCTGCTCAAGGCCCGCGATGGCCTGATGCTGGGCATCTGCAACGGCTTCCAGGCCCTGGTCAAGCTCGGCCTGGTGCCCTACGGCGACATCGTCGACGCCGCGCCCGATGCGCCCACGCTGACGTTCAACACCATCGGTCGCCATCAGAGCCGCCTGGTGCGCACCCGCATCTCGTCCAACCTGTCCCCGTGGCTGTCGCAGTGCAGCCTCGACGACCCCTACACCGTCGCCATCAGCCACGGCGAGGGCCGCTTTGTCGCCAACGACGAGGTACTCGCCCAGCTCATCGCCAATGGCCAGGTCGCCACGCAGTACGTGGGCGAGGACGGAAAGCCCAGCATGGACCTCTCCGTCAACCCCAACGGCTCCGCACTCGCCATCGAGGGCATCACGAGCCCCGACGGCCGCGTCCTGGGCAAGATGGGCCATGCTGAGCGTCGCGGCGACAACCTGTACCGTAACGTGCCCGAGCATGTCCCCGGCGACAAGTTCATGCCAATCTTTGAGAGCGGCGTAGCCTACTTCGCCTAAACCTTTCCCATCGGGTACAATCCCTTCGGGTAACATCACCCGCCACCGACACATCCGGTGGCGGGTTCTTTTTTGCTTCGCGCATGTAGAAAGGACATCATGGAAAGCCGCAAGCCGTATCTCGCCACCCTGCCCGGACTCATCCTGGGCTGTCTCGTTTGCTGCGCGCTCTGGGGCTCCGCCTTCCCCTGCATCAAGATCGGCTACGGCCTCTTTGGCATTCCCGCGCACGACAGCGCCTCGCAGCTGCTCTTCGCGGGTCTGCGCTTCACCCTTGCCGGCATGCTGGTCATTGTTGGCATGAGCGTGGCCCAGCGCCGACCGCTCGTTCCGCAAGCCCGTGATATCAAGCCCATCTGCATCTTGTCGCTCTTCCAGACCATTGGCCAGTACTTCTTTTTCTACCTTGGTCTCTCCCGTGCAAGCGCTATGTCAAGCTCCAGCATCGAGGCCAGCGCCAACTTCTTGGCTATCCTCTTTGCCGCTCTGGCGTTTCGCACCGAAAAGCTCAATACGGCCAAGGTGCTCGGCTGCGTACTGGGCTTTGCCGGCGTCGCACTCGTCAACCTTTCGGGCGCGGACGGCACCTTTGGCTTTACGCTCGACGGCGAGGGCTTCATCCTGGCCTCCACCGTCGCGGGTGCCCTTTCGACCTGCCTGATCGGCATCTTCTCGCGCGAGCACGACGGCGTTTTGCTTGCCGGGTGGCAGTTCTTGGTCGGCGGCCTGGTCCTCACCGCCATCGGCTCTTTGATGGGTGGCGCGCTCTCCCCCACGGCGATTGCCCCCGCCGTCGCGCTCATCATCTACATGGCGCTTATCTCCGCGGTCGCCTACTCGCTGTGGTCGCGCCTACTTGCCGTCAACCCCGTCAGCCGCGTCTCGGTCTTTGGTTTTATGAACCCCGTCTTTGGTGTGCTGCTGAGCGCGCTGCTGCTCGGCGAGGGCGCTGACACGAGCCCCGTTACCGTCATCGTTGCCCTGCTGTTGGTCTGCGGCGGCATCATCATCGTCAACAAACCCAAAAAAGCCTAACGAACTGCCCTTATTTAGCAGAGGGGATTCATGTACTTTAGCTTAATGGAGCACATCGGTGAGCTGAGGGCCGCCACGCACGCAAGCGTGCGCCCCTTTTTTTCTAGCGTATCTGGACGCCGGCTTTCTTTTTCTCGGCCTTGACGCGGTAGAGCTCCGCATCGGAAGCGCGAAGTAAGTCTTGCCAGGTATCAACACTATCGCCGACCCGCGCGTAACCGATGGACATCCGCAATGCATACGGCACCTCGGCACGAGCGAGCTCGTCGTTAATCGCCGAACACAGGTCTATGATGTCCTGTTCCGCCGCAGCCTTCTGGAGCACCACGAACTCATCGCCGCCATAACGCGCGATAAAGCCACCTGACGCCGAGCAGACCTCTTTGAGCGCAGCAGATATGACCTGAAGAGCATGGTCGCCCTCCACATGCCCATAGCGATCGTTAATCTGCTTAAAGCCGTCGGCGTCCATCATAAGCAGATATACATCTTCGGCCTGATCCACATTTGAAAAGAGCGACAGCATATAGGTCTCAAAACGGTTGCGATTGTTAAGGCCAGTCAACGGGTCGGTCGAGATCAGCTGCTCCTGGTAGATGATGTAGAGCAGCAGGATGCTCAGCGTTATACCGACACAAAGGCCCGGTACCGAAAACAAAACCTGGAAGGTACCGCCCACCAGAGCGGGAACCGCAAAAAAGGCGAGGGTGCGATAAATGGCCTTCTTTTGCAGACTTTCGACTTTTCGAGCCTGAATAAAGGCATGCAAGGACGTATATATAACGTAGCAGTAGCTAACGATAGGTTGAATCATATAAAGCGCTCCGCGACGATACACGCCCTGCGAATCGATATAGAACAGGGCGTGCGTCCAGTAACTGGCAAACGCCAGCACGACCACCAGAGCCGTAGGTAACGCTACAAGCACCACCCTATAGCGCGCGGACAAAAGGCGAGAGCCCTGCACTGTCTCGGAATACAAAAACCAAATGAGGCACGCGATGGCGAACAGCGAAAACGAGACCGCGTTGGAAATCCAGTTGGCCGTGATGCCTACAGGAGTGCTCACGCCGTCCGAGAGCGTCCAGATCATATCGAAGAAAATGTAGGCAGCGGAGGTGTAGCCGAGCATGCTAAACAAGAGCTGCTGGGTGCTCGAGAACAAGGAGCGGCGGCTTCGTGCGGCAAGCCCGATAAGAACAATCATGCATAGCACGAATATCTCTATCTTGAGTGCCTTAATCACTAGACGCCCTCCCTTCAATATCCAAGTGGCCAGAATCGCCCGAGTCGCGCCCAGGAGCCAAACACCCCTTTCTCCGCAGGGGTAAAGGGAATCATAGCAGAGCGCCCGAACGTCACTGCAGAACAGCCACCGTTCGGGCGCCCACACGGCGCGAATTGCACACGCCGGCTAGATTGACTCGCGTCGACGATTACTCGCCGTCGATGTCGGTCGCGACGGCCTCCTCAATAGCCTCGACGCCTTCGACCGACAGATCCTCTTCGCCGTGGCAGAACTTCTTATCGACCCAGCCGGTCAGAATCGGGGCCATGATTGCCGTGATGATGACGGCGGTGGCGATCTGCGCATACGCGGTGGGCGCAAGCTCGGCATAGCGTGGCGCGACCTCGGCAAGGGCAACCGGCGTGGTCATAGCCGTGCCGGCGATGGTGGAGCAAGCAACGGCGGCCTTGCCGTTGCCGCCGCACAAGCGCTCGAAGGCAAAGGTGATGGGGCCAACGATAAAGAGGGTGATGAGGCCCAGCAGGATGCCCGAGATACCGCCGGTGATAAAGCTCGACAGGCTCATGGACGCACCGAGCTGAAATCCGATTACAGCGATCGCGGGATTGGCGCCGGGAACCAGCAGGTTCTTGATAAACGGGAACAAGTTGCCCAGGACCATGCCGATAACAAGCGGCAGGATGGATCCGATGATGGTTCCGACGGGGATGTTGGCGAGACCCGAAACACCAAGGATGATCATCGTGACGGCGGGGCCGGCCGTAAAGAACAGGATACCGACAGCGCCCTGCTCGGACTCATCGCCGAACTCGCCCATGATGCCCGTATAGAGCGCCATGTTGCAAAACGTAATGCCGCCGATGATGGAAACCGAGCTCAGGCCTAAAAAGTTATCGTTAAAGAAGTACGCGACGCCCAGACCCAGCGCGGCTGCCACTACAAGCTTAGGAATCAGCACGACGATGCCGGTCTTGATGGCGCCCGGCGTGGACTTAAAGCTGATGCCGGCGCCCACGAACAGCAAGATCGCGGCAACGATGGTGTTGGAGCCGCCGCGGCAGGCAGCCGTAAAGAAGCCGCCGACCTCAAAGACCTGCGGGCAGAAGGTATTGAGCAAAAGGCCGACGATCATCGGATAGATCATGATGTCGCCCGGGATGCGCGGTACCTTGAATTTCTTTTGCTCGCTGGCGGTCGCTTCCTGTGCCATGAAACCCCCATTTCCGCTGACGCAGAACAAAAGCCCACGTCACGCTTTGCTACAGTAAAGTTTGACCATGGTACCAGAAGAAATAGACCAGCTCGGTGAAAAATTCGACAAGTTGGGATGGAACGAGATTCGGCGCCCGCGACGCCACCCCTATATAAGGCTCAAGACGATATAGAACACGATGCCCGAAACGCAGCACCACAACATCGACTTTGTCTTGATTGCCACCGCCACGACGCCGGCGGCCGCAATCCAGGGAACCAAGGCAGGCCAGAGTCCCGCGTCGAACACGCCGGGGCTCACCAAGTCGTTGGCGACCAGCGCGGCAAAGGCAGCGGGCGGGATATAGCCCAGGGCCTCGGTAATGCGGGGCGACAGGGTCCGCCCGCGCAAGGCGAACGCCGGCGCGATGCGAAAGAACGCGATAGCAGCCCACGACGACAGCCACAGAACCAAGAACTCGTTAACGGGCATCGCGGGCACCTCTTCCGTCAAATACAGCATCGCACGCCAACGCAATGGCAATGCCGGCCACGACGCTTGCCGGCACGGCATTATTCGCGAGGCCCAAGAACTTGCATACGGCGACGGACACCGCGCCCGAAACCGCCGCGACAACGTTGCCGCGCGACAGCCGCTGCGAAAAGAGCAGGCAGATAAAGAGCGAGGTGCAGACAAAGGCTGCAATGGCGGTGGGAACATCGACAACGGCGCCGACGATGGCGCCCATCGTACACGAAACGCCCCATGTTGCGATGAGGATCACGTTGAGCACAAAGGACTCGCGCGGGCCCCAATCTTCCCCATCAATCAGCTTGGCAAGCGAGATGCCATATGCCTCCTCGGTAAGTGTCGCGGCAACAGCCAGCGTCTGACGCTTCGAAGCACCCCTCAAATGCGGCGCGATCGATGCCGAGTAAAGTGCAAAACGCGAGGAGATGGCGGCAACGCTCGCGATAATCGAAGGTGCCGGTACGCCCGCCAGCCAAAGATTGCAGATCATAAACTGGCCGCTGCCCGTCACAAACGTGCTGCTCAGGGCAAAGACCATCCAGGGTTCCATTCCCGTCTGCCCCATGATCATTCCGCACGGCGCGCCTATTGCAACATAGGTAAGCATCACTGGCCAGACGGTTCTAACGATTTTGAGCACCATACGTTTCTCATCCTGACAAGGTCTCCGAGCCGCATGTAGCGACACGGCAGAATCATCATCCGGCAGCAACCGAGTTCACCTACAATTGCCACCAGATCGAAAGACACAACTTTTTAGGAAGTCATTATGACAGCTATCGATCGAGACCGGGCGCGCGCGGCCTTCAAAAGCTACACCGATGCCTACGACGCCACCAACCCACGCATCGCGCTCAAAATCGAGCATACGTACCACGTGGCCGAGGCATGCGATGCCGTAGCGCGCGAGCAGGGCTGGTCGTCAGAAGATATTGACCTGGCATGGCTTTGCGGCCTGCTACACGATATGGGCCGCTTTGAGCAGCTGCGACGCTGGGACACCTTTAAGGACGCCGAGAGCATGAGCCATGCGGCGCTGGGCATCGAGGTCCTCTTTGGCGAGAATCCCGCCGATGCACCCGCCGTAACGAGCATTCGCGACTTTATCGATGACCCGGCAGAAGATGAGCTCATCCGAGCGAGCATTGCCTATCACAGCGATTTCCGTCTACCCGCGCAGCTCGACGAGCGCACGCGGAGCTTCTGCGATATCGTGCGCGATGGCGACAAGATCGACATTATGCGCGCCATCGCCGACAGCACTGTCGACACTATCCTCAAGGTGGACGAGAAGACGTTTCTCGGCAGCCGTTTCTCGTCGCCGACACTTGCCGCCTTTGACGAGCACCGCTGCGTCGCACGCGATGAACGCGACGAGCCCGCAGACTACCTGGTGGGACTCATCTGCTTTATGTTTGAGCTCGTCTATCCAGCGAGCCGCGCGCTGGCGCGCGAGCAGGGCGATATCTACCGCCTGCTCGACGCGCCTTTTGGCATCACGCGGCCCTTTACCGACCCCGCCACGCAGGCAACTTGGAGCCGCCTTAAGGACGAGATGCGCGACTGGCTGGCGCGCGCCTAGCGCTCAAGCTGAGCCAGCAGCTCCTCGACGACCTCGACGGCATCGCCGACAACCTTGTACTGGGCAGTACCAAAAATGGGGGCATCCGGGTCCTCGTTGATGGCGATAATGCACTCAGCCCCACCGATGCCGGCAAGATGCTGGATGGCGCCCGAAACACCGATACTCACGAGAAGCTTGGGCGAAACCGATACGCCCGTCTGGCCAATCTGATGGCGATACTCCAACCAGCCGGCCTCCACGACAGGTCGCGTGCAGCCAAGCTCGGCTCCCAGAGCCTCGGCGAGCCTTCGCATCAGCGGCAGATTTTTCTTGGAACCAATGCCGCGACCCACCACGACCAGGCGCTCGGCATCGGCGATCGAAGCCTGCTGTCCCCACTCCTCGGCGGGAATCGAGATCTCGACACGAGCCTTAGCATCATCCGCAAGTGATATCTGGGTGATCGTGCCGGAGCGGCCGTAGTCAAAGTCGGGCGCCATAAAGATACCGGAGCGCACCGTTGCCATCTGCGGACGGTGGTTGGGGCAAATGATGGTGGCCATCAAGTTGCCGCCAAACGCCGGACGCGTCTGTTGCAGCAGTCCCGTCTCTGTATCCATCGAAAGTACGGTGCAGTCAGCCGTAAGGCCCGTCTGCAAACGCACGGCAACGCCGGGTGCCAGTTCGCGACCAAAAGCGGTCGCACCGTATAGGATGGCCTCGGGTTTGCGTTCGGCTACCAAATCGCAGATCAAGCGGGCGTAGACCTCCGCATCGTTTTGGCGCAGGCGCTCGTCGCGACAGGCCAGGACTTCGTCGGCGCCCGCGCAAACCAGATGCTCCAGGTCCCCGAGCGAGCCCTCAGGGCTCATGCCGACCAGTGCCACCAGACGGCAGCCGCGAGCATCGGCAAGCTCGCGCCCCTTGCCCATAAGCTCATAGGCAACGGGAGTCACCGTATCGCGCTCGTCGGTCTGCGCGAATACCCAAATGTCTCGATATGCATCAAGGTCCACCGCACCAGCAGCCTCGTCACGCTCGATCGAGATAGCGTTGACAGGGCAGGCGTCGACACACCCACCGCATAGGATGCAGCCGTCGGTTACATGGGCGCATCGGCTGGGTCGCTCGCCTTCCACTACGATGCCGCCCGAGGCACAGGCGCGAACGCAGCGACCGCAGCCGATACAGGCTTCGCTATCGATAATCAGTCCGCCCATCTATGCCATCCCCTCGATAATCTTGGCAAGCTTTGCCGCCTGCTCGGACGCCGTCCCCTCAACGGTCTCGCACGTTTGGTCACGGTCGGGCACAAACGAGCGCACGACCTGTGTCGGCGACCCGGCAAGGCCGCAACGCGCGGGGTCGGCGTTCACGTCGGCGGCACTGACCACGCGCACGTCCGCCTCCTCCGCCGCGCGAATACCGGCAATACTCGGCATACGCAACTGGCCAATCTCCTTGGCAGTCGTCATCGCGCACGGCATCTCAAGGTACACCGTCTCCTCGCCGGCATCGCATCCGTGAACGAGCGCCAGCGAGTCACACGTCGTAAAGCCCGCGCTTTGCACGCAGCTCACGTCGGTCACGCAGGGAATCTCAAAGGCACCGGCAAGCTCGGGACCAATCTGGGCCGTATCGCCATCCACCGCCATCTTGCCGCAGATGAGCAGGTCGAAGTCCTCGTCGAGCGCCTCGATGCCGCACTTGAGGGCGTAGGTGGTCGCCAGGGTATCGGCACCTGCAAAGGCGCGATCGGTCAGCAGCAGCGCGTCGTCGGCACCGCGGGCGATGCAGTCGCGCAGCAGCGACTCGGTCGCGGGGATGCCCATCGACACCACCGTTACGCGCACGTCCATGCCAAAGCCGATAAAGTCGTCTTTCAGCGCCAGCGCGCATTCCAAAGCGCTCGCATCAAAGGGATTAATGACCGCCTGCTTGCCATCGCGCACGATGGTATTGGTCTTGGGGTCCATCTTGACCTCGGTGCTGCCCGGCACGGCCTTGACGCACACCACCATATGGAAATCGCTCATCTTCACGCGCCCCCTTTCTGGACAAGCTCATCCAAGAGCTTCTCCGAAAACAGGTTGCCGCGACCCAGCTGCCCGTCGGGATCGAGCTGGAGCTTGAGCCGCGCCGACTCGACCATGGCCTCGTGACCGTACATCGTCTCTAAGAAGCCCGCCTTGATCTTGCCGACGCCGTGCTCGGCAGAAACGGCACCGCCCATAGCCGTTACCTCCGCAGCCCACTGGGCAAACAGCTCGCCACCGCGACGGTAGTCCTGCGCATCGCGCGGCAGGATGTTCACATGCAGATGGTTGTTACCGATGTGCCCCCAGGCAGCAGATTCAAGCCCGCTTTCGGCCAGTGCGCGGCGATAGAGGACCACGACATCGGCAAGGCGTGCATTGGGCACCGACATGTCCGAACCCAGTTTGGTGATGGTGGGATCCGTGCGGCGACGCTCGTCGATAAGCATATTGACGCTCTCGGGGACCGCATGGCGGAAGAACCGCTGGCACTCGCGATCAACCTCGGTGCGCGCGACCCATGTCGCATCGTCGCGGCCACCCGCAAACTCGAGCACCCATCCCAGGTGGTACAGTTCCTCGGTCGCCTGGGCCTCGTCATCGCAGTCGAGCTCCACGTAGACACAGACCTTGGCGTCTCTGTCGAGCGCAGGCAGCGAGGCAAACGCCGTCGACTGCTCGCGCTGGCGACGTAGAATATCCAGGGCGCCAGCATCGAAGTACTCGATGGCAGCCGCATGGGACAGGACGGGACGCACAGAATCGGTGAAGGACACGGCCTTGTCTTCGCTGTCGAAGAAGCAGCTCACGCCCCAAACGACCGCGGGTGCCACCTGCAGGGCAATCTCGAGTTCGGTGATGACACCGATTGTGCCACACGCACCGATAAACAGATCGATGGCATCCATATCGTCAGCAACGAAATAGCCCGAAGCATTTTTTGTCTTGGGCATGGTATAGCCGGGAAGATCGAGCTCGAGTGTACGGCCCGCTGCCGTCACGAGCGACAGGTGGCGGCCCTGGGCAAAAGCCTCGCCGCGCCGAAGCTCAAGCAAATCGCCATCAGCCAGCACGACGTGGAGTCCCGTGATATGTGGGCGCATGGGGCCATAGGCGTAGCTGCGGGCACCGGAGGCATTGCACGCCGCCATACCGCCCAAGCAGGCAGACGCCTCGGTGGGATCGGTGGGAAAGAACTGCTCGGGAGCTGCCTGAAACTCCTCATAGGCCTCAAGCGATGCCTGATCCCAGCCGGCGGTCGGCAATGCCTTCTTACCCAGCTGCTTGCGCAACTCCGAAAGCACGACGCCCGGCTCCACGCGCAGCAGAAAACGGCCTTGCTCGTCGCGGCGAAGACCCAGGTAGCGATTCATACGAGAAGTGTTGAGGATGTGGCCGCCGTGGGGCACGGCACCGGCAGCCAGACCGGTCCGAGCGCCCTGGACCGTTATCGGAACATGCTCGGCATGGAGTTTTCGCAGAATGGCGCGGACTTCGTCCTCCGTTGTCGGAAACGAGATGCTCGACGCCTCGCCCGATGTGCGAGATTCATCGCGACCATATTCTTCGAACTCGTCACCGAAGGGTTTGATGGCTGCAGACACGCGAACTCCCCCTTTAGTTAACTACAGTGTTTGCAGGGAGATGTTACCGCATCGTTTCGTCGACGTGGCTGAGACCGTCTCCATAATTGGCGAATTTTACGTTTGTGCAATTCGGCGAACGGCGACGTTTTCTCGGCAGACGCTGTATTTG
The DNA here is from genome assembly GCA_902478885.1 of uncultured Collinsella sp. Taxonomy (GTDB): domain Bacteria; phylum Actinomycetota; class Coriobacteriia; order Coriobacteriales; family Coriobacteriaceae; genus Collinsella. The sequence goes on from CABSMS010000019.1 coordinate 15,174, forward strand.
ACGGGTCTTTTCCCATCCGCGCCGTGCATGCAATTGGCGCTCGAAAAAAGTTGAGATATTTTTTACCGCCTCTCACCTGTGGCGATGCAAATCCGTCAAGCATTTGGTCAGAAATCGGTCAAGTTGCGGCTGATACGGTCGGCATCGACAGCCAAAACCAATAGAAGGTTTGGCCCAAAAGCAGGGAGGTTCCCATGGCATATTACTGGCCCCAGTACGGCGTCGCCATCGAAGTCGACGACGACCCGTATCTTCTGCCGTTCGACGAGGAGGCATTCCCCGATACGGCGGTCTACCATGTCACCACCGACGTAATTTGCGATCCCGAGTCATTCTTGGCACTCGCCCACCACATCGCCCACATCCATGACATCAAGCTCCCTCCCGACTTCGAGGAGCTTGTCTACTCGCGGCGCCTCATGCTCCACATGCTCTTTGGAGCCGATCCGTCCACGTTCGCGCGCGTCTACACCGCCAAGGACGCCGCATGAGCGCGAAGAAGTGGCCGAGCCCTTTGGGGCCAAAACATCGAAAAAGGCTCGGCGCCGTCTGCCTGGCCATCGCCTGCGCCCTTATCGCCGTCGGCCTTTACGCCTGGCAGTCAAAGCCTGTCGCCGAGACGGGCACCTCGGTCACAACGACAGAGGGTAAGTCGCGACAAGAAATCCAGGACGAGCTCGATGCCATCGTCCGTGACAACATGATGACGATCTCGGTTGCACCGGTCGCCCAACTGCAGAAAGGCGGCAAGCTGCGCGTCAACGTGCAAAACGTCCAGGACAACAAGTTTCCCCAGCGTTTCCGTGTGATCCAAAACGACGAGACCATCTATGAATCAGGCGTGGTCGAGACCGGCAAGACCGTCGAGACCTGCCCCGCAGGCGACATCAAAGAAGGCGAGGCGTACATCGAGATTCAAGCGCTCGACGCCAAGACCTACGACGCCCATGGCAATCCCACGCGCGTCAAGGTGCGGGTTGCGCAGGCCGAAGGCTAGATCTGCCGCCTGTTGCGAAAATACGCACCCGCGCCGCTTTCGTCCAACCATCACGGAAACGGTCCGTGACGAATAGAAAGGAACGATTATGGACATCACTAGGAACTTGAGTGGGACCAGGGCGCTCGTCGTGGGCGCAGGGTTGGCGCTCGTGCTCGCAATGGGCGCCGCGCCGACCACCGCCCTGGCGGAAGGACGCGTTGGAACCACCGACGTGACCATCAGGACCGAAATCGACAACATCACGTTTAAGGCTCCGACCGTCATCCCATTTGTCGCTAGCGCTGACGGCACGCTTCAGGGCCCTTCCGAGAACGCAACCACCATCGACAATCTTTCGGCCTATGGCATCCACGTTACCAACATGAAGATTGCTGCCCAGAACTCCTGGAGCATCGTCGCCGACGCCAAGACGGGAACCGCCCAGAACTCCATTGATTTTAAGGTTGGCCCAGACAAGGCGCTCCAAGACGCTCATGCCGCGACGCAGGAAGCGGGCCTCGACCTCTCCAAGAATGCATTCTTCGACATGGGTTATCAGGGCATCGCCGATGGTACGGACAAGATTAAGCTCAAGACGAGCGGCAATGTCGCCCGCGTCACGCGAGACATCTTCCATGTGACCGGCACGGGCGACCAGGTCGCAAGCATTACGTGGACGGTCGAGCCCGGTGCGCACACGGCCTAAGGCGATTGTCCTTGCCGTCATCATCGGCGTTGTAGCGTTTGCCCCGATCGCCGCCTTTGCCCAACAAGAGCAGGCGCAAACTGCCACACAGGTGACTGTCGATCTATCGGAGCTCGAACGCAGCGGCCAACACGAGCCCCTAGCGCAAACGAGCGACACGCGGCAGCTCCTGGCAGCAGGAATCGCCGCGGCAGGCGCAAGCGCCATCGGCCTTGGCCTGCACATCAAACGCAGCCAGTAGCCACGAAAATCGAAACCGTCCAGAACAGATAAGGAGAACCCATGGCATCAAAAAACCTTTTGCCCGTTGCCGCGCTCTGCAGCGCGCTTGCCGCCGGCATGCCCGTCGCCGCCCTAGCGGCACCCGCCATGGGCGTCCCCTTACCTGTCGCCAACTATCTCGCCACAAACCAGAAGAGCACCATCGCGCGCCAACGCTTCTCGCTTGCGCAGGCAAGCATTTCGACCTCGGGGTGCCTCCGTCGCTGCACGAACAGCTCGATAGTCGTGGATACCGAGCGCTCGCGGACAACGGACGGCCCCCTAACGGGATGCGTTATCTGCACATGGCGCGCAGCTGCAACTGATGCCGATGGCGATTCCTGCGACGTGGAGCTGCGTCTCGACATCACCCTGTCCGATGACTCGGCGGACGGGGCAACAGTCGCCTTCGACAGCACGTTTTTCGAAGACGGAGGAGGTGTATGCCTGGGCTGCGTCCCCTCGAGCGCCGATGGCACGCAGCCCGCTATCTCATTCACCGCATCGCTGAAAATGACCAAGGCGGGCACCGACGCCACAGTAAATGGCGAGTTCCCTCTGATGTTCTACGTGAGCGACACAGAAAGCCAGAAGACTCGGGGCAAACAACGGACCGGATCGCTCAGCCTGACGCGAGGGGCAAATCCCGGTCCTGTCGATATCAGTACCCAAACACAAGATGTGTATCACGTCTTTGCCGATCCGGCACTCCTCGAGATGGAATGGAGTGGAGCGGGAGCGGTTGGGCTCGCTCCCTCGACAGGCGACATCGCAAGCGACTCCAGCGAGAACAGCGGTGAAATGGCGCCTGGGGACAATGGAACACCAAGCAACATAACACCGCCATCGAGCGGTCCTTTAGCCACTTTCAGCGAGCCAAGCGAAACAACCGCCGCAGTGGGCGGCACGCAATCTGGCGAAAACTTGGACTATTCCATGCCGGCAGACATCGACGAGGGCAATTGTTGCATGATGGTCGCGCTCGACCGCACGGAAACCGTCGACGCCGCGAGCATCGATGGGCGAGCCGCCGATAGGCCCGTCCGCAAAGCAGCCATTATCGCATTCCCTAAAACCGTCGAAGTTGTTTTTCTGCCATCGGGCGAGGTCATAGCCCCCACCCTGCTCACCTTGCTTGGAGCAAAGGGCACGGCCAACCAAATCGACAACCTCACGGTCGTCGACCCTGCAACCACCGCAAAACTGCACCTGTATGCCGTAACCTCGGACGGAGGCAAAACCGAGGAGCTCGACGGCGAAAGCCTCCTGAGTAACCGAATACTCCATAGAATGGAAGACGTCTCGTATCAAATTGAGCTCGAGGGATTTGACCGAGCTCGAGATGCCGATATCATCGCCGCGGCCATTGAGTCCCCGCAGCGACTCATGACGCTGCGCTTCGATTTCAGTCCCTATGTCGTGATGGGAGGCTGAGACTTGGGCACCAAATGCCGTCATTAATACCACTTATATAACGTATAGGATGAGTCGTGACGCACCATGCAGCCCGTTCTGTTACGATTGCCAGGTTGGCGTCAATATGGGAGGGCTCATGCCGGGTTTGGGAACGATCATCAACGTCGCACTTTTGATTGCGGGCGGACTGCTGGGCCTTATAGGCGGACGTTTTATCACGCCCCGCATCCAAGACACGCTCATGAAAGCGTCGGGGCTGTGCGTTCTGTTTATCGGACTGGGTGGCACCATGCAAAAGATGCTCGTTGTTGACGGGAAAACACTAGCGACCACCGGCACAACCATGCTCATCGTCTCGTTTGCCCTTGGCTCGCTCATCGGCGAGGCCATAAACCTGGAAGCCGGCATCGAAAACCTCGGCGAATGGCTCAAGCGCAAAACCGGCAGCGAGGGAGACAACGAGTTCACCAATGCCTTTGTCTCGACATCGCTGACCGTCTGCATCGGTGCCATGGCTATCGTGGGATCAATCCAAGACGGCTTGCTCGGAGACTGGTCCACGCTCGCCCTCAAGGGCGCGTTGGACTGCATCATCGTCTGCACCATGACGGCTTCGCTCGGCCGCGGCTGCATCTTCTCCGCCCTGCCCGTTGCCGTATTCCAGGGAACGATTACGCTGTTTGCCGGCGCGCTCTCCCCCATCATGACCACCGCCGCCCTCGACAGCCTATCGCTCGTGGGCTCCATGCTCATCTTCTGCGTCGGCGTCAATCTCATCCGTCCCCAGACCTTCCGCACGGCCAATATTCTCCCCTCCGTTGTCATAGCCGTCATCTACGCCCTCCTGTTCTAAATCTATCTACATAGCGGTATCTCGAACACCTGTTTGATGCTGTGCTATGATATGAGGTCACCGAAGCCGCGTTAGGAGAGGAGAAGCGGTGGCCGACCAGGACATCAAGATGCTCATCGAGCGCATTATGGCCGAGGCCCGGACCCATCAGTCCGCTCGCTTCTCACATGAGGTCTACGCAGACGAGCCGATTCTCAAGACCGGCCGACAGATGCAGAACTTCCTCCCCGACCAGTACCGCAAGATGCGCGAGATATCGCGCTGGCAGGATGACCCCAAAGGCGGCGCGGGTCGCTGGCTTTCGGAAGCCGAGCTTTTCTACCGCCAAGGCCTGCTGATGGCCGACTTTGAGGACGACTGCCCCTACAACGGCACCTTTAAGTCGTACTTTCCCACCTACAACGCCATGAGCGATCGGCAACTGCGCGGCTATTTTACCTGGCGCGCCCAAGTGCGCCGCGGAACCGTCGAGGAAACGTCTACGTCCTTTGCCTTCCTGTATCTCTATGAGCTGATCTGTGGCATTGGCGTAGATGACCCACTCGATGGTTTTAACAAAATCAAGGCCTTTTGGGATGCCTATCGCGCCTTCGAGCCCGGCATCGACCGGTTTGCACGCGTGTGGCTGCAGGATTACGCCGTTTTCCACGGACTCGACCCCAAGCTACTTCGCGACTCTAAAACCGTCATGTTCGATAACGCCCTTATCGAGCTGCGGCGTGCGGCGCAAGACCTTGCACCCGCGCCGACGCCGTCGGACCTGGCGCCTGCGCGTCGCAAAACCTCCGAGCCCACGCTCCCCCTTCCGCCCGACGAGGCGCGCGAGGAGCGACTCATGGCCGCCATCAACGCCCTCTCCACGTATAACCTCAATAACTCAAGACTCGATCGCGGCCACCATCGCGACCTACGCCACGTGGCATGCGCCGTGTATGTCCGTATGGCGCGTTACTATGACACGCATCGAAAGACCGGTATCGTGGCGAGCTTGTTTGGGGAGGAGACGGCCATGCCCTATACCATGTTTGCCTCGGCCGTGTTCTTTGCGCCCAATCGCCACAAGGATTGCGAATACCGCCTGGACCCCATCCATATCTACCGGTGCCAAAATGGCTTTTGGGAATGCATGCGCATCCACGGCAGCAGACAAAAAAGCAGCAAGCTCGGTGAGATGATGCGCGCCTGCGACCAACGCCTGCGCCTGGCCCTAGACCCCACCCATCCCCTGAAGGAGGAGAAGGTCCCCAAATATCTGGCCAAGATCATCGATGACGAGATCGTGGCATGGCTTTCGTGGGATGCCGCGCACCAGCCCGTCAAGATCGATATCGACCTGAGTCAGCTGGGGCACATTCGGAGCGCCGCCGCGCAAACGCGTGAGGCGCTTTTGATCGATGAAGAGCGTGAGGACGATGTGCCTATGGAAGTCGAGGCGACGCTTATCGAGCAACCGAACACTGAGTCTGCGCCCGGCATGACCGCCGGACCTGGCGAGATGGCCACACGGCAAGACGAACCCGACGAGCCGACTGTCTCCACCGAAGAGTTTGGCGTCGTGGCACCGCTCCTCGCGTCTGTGCCCACGCCCGTAACGCCCGCGTCTACCGAAGCTGCGAACAAACTCGCGCCTGCCGCAGATGCCTTCCTTCGCGCGCTCCTCGAGCAGAACACGGCGCAGGCCACATTGGCGGTGGAAAGGTCGGGTCAGAGCGAGGACATGCTCGTCGATAGCATCAATGAGGCGCTCTTTGACCTGGTGGGTGACACCGTAATTGAATTTGGCGCGGCAGGACCGCAAATTATCGAGGACTACGAAGCAGACGTGAGAGGATACCTAGACTATGAGTGATACCGCATCCGCAGCACCCCGCGTACCCAAACGCGTCGCCGCCGTTATCCTAAACTCGCTCAAGGGCGGCGTGGTCCCGCGCATCGGGCTTCCCTATATCACCGTGGGACGCGAGGTCGAGATTCGCGCCCTGCTCACCGATTTGAGTCTCATCGCCGATGGCGGCGCGAGCTTCCGCTTTTTAGTCGGTCGCTACGGCGCCGGCAAAAGTTTCTTGCTCCAGACCATCCGCACGCACGCCATGGGCGAGGGATTCGTCGTCGCCGATGCCGACCTATCCCCTGAGCGCCGCCTGCAGGGCGGTCAGGGGCAGGGCCTTGCCACCTACCGCGAGCTCATCCGCAATATATCGACTAAAACGCGCCCCGAGGGCGGTGCGCTCAACCTTATCCTGGATCGCTGGGTCGCCTCGTGTGCCGAGGTCGAAGAGTCGGTCGTCAATGCCCAACTGGCCCCGCTCGAGGAGATGGTCCACGGCTTCGACTTCTCCCGCATGCTCCGCCGCTATCGCACGGCCGTATCCGAGGGCGACGAAGAGACCATGAGCCGCGTGACCAAATGGATTCGCGGCGAGTACCGCACCAAGAGTGAGGCACGCGCCGAGCTGGGCTCCTCGACCATCATCAGCGATGACGACTGGTACGACTACGTTAAGCTCATTGCGCGCTTTTTGGTCTGCAGCGGCTACAAGGGCATGCTGGTGCTCATCGACGAGCTCGTGAATCTGTATAAGATTCCCAACGCCATCACACGCCAATACAACTACGAGAAGATCCTGACCATGTACAACGACACGCTCCAGGGCAAGGCGCAGTACCTGGGCATAATCATGGGCGGCACGCCAACCTCCATCGAAGACCGCCGCCGCGGCGTGTTCTCCTACGAGGCCCTGCGCAGCCGACTCGCTCAAGGCCGCTTTGCACGCGAGGACCTTAAGGACATGCTCGCGCCCATCATCCGCCTGCAGCCACTCACCTACGAGGAGTTGCTGGTGCTGATCGAAAAACTCATGCAGATCCATGCCGGATACTTTGGCTGGACGCCCACGCTTACCGAGAATGACTTGGTGGACTTTCTCAAGATTGAGTTCGGCCGCGTGGGAGCCGATACGCACCTGACGCCCCGTGAGGTCATCCGTGACTTTATCGAGCTGCTCGATATCCTGTGTCAGAACCCCGATGCAAATGTGGCCGAGCTGCTGCAAAGCGTCGGCGGCGACGCGTTGGCGCCGGCGGCCGCAACAGGCGACGCCGGCACCGCAGGCGGCGACCGCAACTTCGCCGAATTCACCATCTAACCTGCCAAAAAGGGACAGGTTTATTTTGGCAGGTTTTATCTGGGCAAACGCTGAGGCAGTAATGCAGCAAACCATTGCCAGCCGCGTTGAGAAGTTCATATTTGAGGGGAGGTCCCGTGAACGCCTTTGACCGATATGCTCCGTTTATCCAAGACTTCATCTACTCCCACGATTGGGAGAATCTACGCTCTATCCAGGTTGCAGCAGCTGATGCCATCTTTAACACACAAGATAATGTGCTCTTGACGGCATCCACGGCTTCCGGCAAAACCGAGGCAGCCTTCTTTCCCATCCTGACCGAGTTTTGGGAGAACCCGCCCGCGAGCGTGGGCGCCCTCTACATCGGCCCCCTCAAAGCGCTCATCAATGATCAGTTCGTCCGCCTCAACGACCTCTGCGAAGAGGCCGATATCCCTGTCTGGCACTGGCATGGCGATGTCTCGCAGTCGCACAAGGCTAAGCTCATCAAAAAACCGAGCGGCATCTTGCAGATTACGCCCGAGTCACTCGAGGCGCTCTTAATCCATAAGCACATGGCGATTCCGCGCATGTTTTGCGACCTGCGCTACGTGGTCATCGATGAGGTCCACTCGCTCATGCGCGGCGACCGCGGCGGTCAGACGCTCTGCCTTATTGAGCGCCTCTCGCGCATGGCGGGCGTGCAGCCCCGCCGCATCGGCCTTTCTGCCACCATCGGCGACCCCGAGCGCACGGGCGCTTTTCTCTCACAGGGAACGGGGCGCGACTGCGTTATTCCCCGCTTTGAAGAACCGCGCCACGTGTGGCGCATCTCCATGGAGCACTTCTACAACTCGGGTCCCCAGGCACAGCAGCGGGGATTCGAGAGCACGGGTCCTCAAGAGGCCGAAGTGCTTGCGTGCGAGCGCATCGAGGCGGCGGCATCCGCGGCACTGCCCGCCGGCGCCCAAGACATGCGTCACAGCGGACAGCTCACACAAGAGGAGCGCCGTCAACGTCGTGAGCGGGCACGGGGCAAGGCCGCTCCCAAGGACCGCCAAACTTCCTCGGCCCCCGAGGGCGAAGTCGACATCCCACGAGCGACCGAGCAGGCGCTTCTCAACCCCACCGACACAGCACCAGACAACGCCGACCCCGGCATGGGCTATATCTTCGAACACACCCGCGGCCGCAAGTGCCTGGTCTTTGCCAACTCGCGCGAAGAGGCAGAGGCCGTATGCTCCATGCTGCGCAGCTACTGCGAGAGCCGACACGAGCCCGACCGCTTTCTCATCCACCATGGCAATCTTTCGGCATCGCTACGCGAGACGGCAGAAGAGCTCATGCGCGACGAGGAACAGGCACAAACGACCGTCACCACCTCTACGCTGGAGCTCGGTATCGATATCGGCCGCCTGGAGCGTGCGTTTCAGATCGATGCGCCATTTACCGTCAGCTCCTTTTTGCAGCGAATGGGCCGCACGGGACGCCGCGATCTTCCGCCCGAGATGTGGTTTGTCATGCGCGAGGAAGAGCCCGAGCCGCGCACGATGATGCCCGAGACCATTCCGTGGAAGCTCCTGCAAGGCATCGCGCTCGTACAACTCTATCGCGAGGAAAAATGGGTCGAGCCGCCCGAGCTCGATCGACTCCCCTACAGTCTGCTCTACCACCAGACCATGTCGACGCTTGCCAGTACCGGAGAGCTCACGCCGGCCGAACTTGCCCAGCGCGTGCTCACGCTCAGTTATTTCCATCACGTCTCGGCCGATGACTATCGCGTGCTGCTGCGCCATCTCATCAAGATCGACCATATCCAGGTCACCGAGGGCGGTGGGCTCATTGTGGGCCTCGCGGGCGAACGCATCATTAACAACTTTAAGTTCTACGCCGTGTTCCAGGAAAACGAGGAGTTCACCGTCCGCAGCGAGTCGGCCGAGCTGGGCACAATCGTCAATCCCCCACCGCCCGGTGAGCGCATCGCCATCGCAGGCCATTGCTGGATTGTCGAGGAAGTGGACTGGAAGCGCCACACTGTCTTTGCCACGCAGGTCAAGGGCCGGGTGCCGGCCTACTTTGGCGACTGCCCCGGCGACATCAATACACACGTACTCGAGCGCATGCGCAAGGCGCTCAACGAGCACGCGACATATCCGTACCTCATGGGTAACGCACGGGCCCGCTTAGCGCAGGCTCGCCATACGGCCGAGATTTCGGGTGCGGGAACTAAGCCGCTCATCAACCTGGGTGGCGACACCTGGGTGCTTTTCCCCTGGTTGGGCAGCTACGCCTTTCTGGCGCTCGAACGTATGCTCAAGATTAAATGTGCCGCGGAGCTGGGCCTTCGCGGACTCGACCCTTCACGCCCGTACTTTATGCAGTTTAAGATGAAGGCCGACGAGGAGACGTTCTTTGAGGTACTCGCAGCCGAGGCCGAGAAGGGCTTCGATCCCATCGAGCTCGTCTATCCCGGCGAGGTGCCTTATTTTAATCGCTACGACGAGTACGTTCCCGAGGAGCTCGTGCGCAAAGGCTTCGCCGAAGGCGTGCTCGACATCGAGGTTATGAAACAGCGCGTCCTCAGCTGGCGCGACCACGCCTAAGACCGGTCTTTTTTGGGACGGGGAGACTTACTTGTCGTGAAGGACGGTGCCGAGAAAGTCGGCATCAAAGGGCACGGCTTCGGCAAAGGCGTAGTTGCCGTCGCTGGCGATGAGCAGGTAGTTCTCCTCGCCGCCGAACTCCGCATCGCCACATGGGACCACCCAGGCGTGGGCGAATACCTCGAGTGCCGTGGCAGCGCAATCGCGCAGGAACGTCACATCGCTCCCCTCGCTTGCGCTCACGATATTGGCAACGTAGATACCCCCGGGGTTCAGGCTGCCTCGCACCAAACGCAGCGCCTCAACCGTCGCCAGCTCGCGTACGGGCTCGGCACCGCCAAAGCAATCGCTCACGACCACGTCGTAGCGACGATGGCCCACACTCGTCACACCCAGATACGAGCGAGCCTCAGCAGTAATCACCCGCAAGCGGTCGCCCACCGTGCGCTCCAGCTCGTCCAGATAGAACCAACGGCGCGCCAGGCGCGTAATCTCTCCGTCATACTCGATGACGTCCATGCGCAAGCCCTCGTGCGACATCAGGGCGAATTTAGGATAGGCAAACCCGCCGCCGCCCAGCATAAGCATACGGTCGATGCCGTGACCATAAGCGTCGCGCATCGCATCCTCGGACTCAAACACGTCGTCAAACGCACGATAGTACGCAAAGACGGGCTCGGCCCAACGCTCACCGACATAGCTCGCGCTTTGGTAGACGCCGCCTTGCACCAACACGCGAATCTCATCGCCGCCCTCATCGTGCACGCGTTTCACACGCGCCAACCCATTGCGGGTTCGCGCAACCTGCAGACAGGCAGCGCGAACAGCGACGGCGGCCGCACCAAGCGCCGCGGCTCCCAGAGCAACGCCGGCAACGACGCCGGCAGAAACACTTGGCTTGTTCATCTAGAGCTCCTTTTGCAGATAGAGTCCATGGTCGTAAAAACCCAAATGGCGATAGTACTCGCGTGTGCCAATCGCGCTGATCACGTTGATGCGCACATAGCCCGCGTCCCGAGCAATATGGCACGCACGCTCCACGAGCAAACGCCCCAACCCGTGATGCTGCGCCGCCTGGCCCTGGTCACCCACGCGTGCCGCCATGCCATACACGTGCACCTCGCGAATCATCGCCTCGTCCGGCGTCGTCGGCAACTCGTCCGCATGCGCGGCAACAAAAGTACGATCGGGCAGCGACAGGCGCAAAAAGCCCACGATCTTACCCTGCGGTGTCACCCACTGCAAAAAGCGCTCGTAAGTCACCGGCGTCTCGTACGCCACTTCCTCATCAAGAGATAGCTCATCCAAGTCGGCACCCGCCGTGCTGATCTCGCGATAGCGAATCTCACGCACCGTCGCACCGTCACCCCGAGCAGCCAGGCGGTTCTCAACGAGCTGACGCAGGTTGGGTTTCTTGTTGCCCACCATGATGTCGTCGGAACTAAAGTCGCGGATCATGCGACTGATGCGGCAGAACGCCGGCGTCACCACGATGTCATCGGCCAGCACATCGAGCAGTTCTTCCTCGGTATAGGGGCGCCACTCGCCGCGCTCGTAGCAGCCCACCAGACGCGAGCCTTCGATGAGCGCACACGGATAGACCTTGACCTCGTCGGGCATAAAGGCCCCCTCGGTCATAAAGCTGTCTCTTATACACATCTCCGAGCCCACGAGACTAGCGCTCATC
>CABSMS010000020.1 GCA_902478885.1 uncultured Collinsella sp.
GCGCTAGTCTCGTGGGCTCGGAGATGTGTATAAGAGACAGGGTGGCGAGTACGCGAGCCTGTGGAGCCGTCAGACCGGCGCATTCTTGGAGGCGTAAGCGTCTCGGACGTGGGACAATTGTGCCCATAAGTTTATTGTGCCGTTGAGCCGAGGAGTCGTTATGCCACGCGAGACCAATGCCGCCAAGCGCGAGCGCGCCATCGAGGTGTGTGAGCGCCTCAACCGTCGCTATGGCCCGGTCGAGTGCTTTTTGGACCACGAGAATCCCTTCCGCCTGCTGATCGCGGTGCTGCTCTCGGCGCAAACGACCGATGCGCAGGTCAACAAGGTGACGCCGCGGCTGTTTGCCCAGTGGCCCACGCCCGAGGCCATGGCCGGGGCGAGCGTGGCTGACGTGGCAGACACCATCAAGTCACTCGGCTTCTACAAGAGCAAAGCCAAACATGCCGTCGAGGCCGCGCAGATGATCGTCGCCGACTATGGCGGCGAGGTGCCGGCCGACATGAAGGAACTCGTGAAGCTGCCGGGCGTGGGACGCAAGACGGCGAACATCGTGCTCAACGTGGGGTATGGCATCGTGGAGGGCATTGCGGTGGACACGCACGTCAACCGCATTGCGCACCGCCTGATGCTGAGTCCCAAGACGCATGCAAAGGAGCCGCTCAAGACCGAGCAGGATTTGCTCAAGATTTTGCCGCACGAGTATTGGGAGTCGGTCAACCATCAGTGGATCACCTTCGGTCGCGAGATCTGCGACGCCCGCAAACCCAAGTGTGACGAGTGTCCGCTGGCAGATTTGTGCCCCAGCGTGCGCGTAGCGGGGTAGGGCGGAACGCATCTTCGTCTGGCGTTTTTTGCGGGGCTGGGTTTACCCTTGAGCCGGAGTCCTCTCCATGCGCTACCATGACAGACAATGTATTTGACGTACGACCCGCCGAGCTTGCCCCGGCGGGCTTTTGGCGTTGCGATGCCGGAGGAACAGCATGCTCATTCACCGTATAGCCGCGCAGCTCTACACTGCCGAGGCGCTGCAGACCGTCGAGGCCGGACTCGATGCCGGCGAGGACGTGACGCTGGCCGTGTCGCAGTCGGGTCGCACGCTTATGGCGGCCGCCCAGTTTGCGCGCCGTCCGCGCCCGACGGTCTATATCGTGAGCGGCGAGGACGCGGCCGATCGCGCTGCGCGCAGCCTGGCCGCCTATGTGGGGCTGGCGCACGTGTGCCGCTTTCCCGAGCGCAAGGACTACCCTTGGCGCGAGCAGGCGCCCGACGACGCCGTGGTGGCGCAGCGCTGCGAGGCTCTGGGGCGCATCGTGCGCGGGGACAACTGCATCATGGTTGCCTCGGCCCGTGCGCTGCTGCGCTGCGTGCCGCCGGTCGAGAGTCGCTATTGGGAGTCCACCACTTTTGCGGTGGGCGAGGAGATTCCTTTTGACGAGGTGCCGCAGCGCCTGGTGGGCATAGGCTACACCAATGCCGGCGCCGCCGATGCGCCCGGTCTGTTCCGCGTGCACGGCGACACCGTCGAGGTGTTTCCCGCACAGGAAAAGGCGCCCGTGCGCATCGAGTTCTTCGGCGACGAGATCGACCGCATCCGCCGCATGGTGAGCTCCACGGGCCAAACCATCGGCAACGAGGACAGTATCGAGATCTTCCCCTGCCGTGAGCTGGCGCTTACCGACGATGCCGTTCACAACATGCACGTGGCGCTCTACCGCGCAAGCCAGGACGACAGCAAACTGGCGGCGCTGCTCGAGATGGTGGATGCGCGCATCGTCACGCCCGAGCTCGACCGCTTTTTGCCGGTGATGTACGGCCAGACCGTGAGCCCGTTGGCGCACGTGAGCGGCAAAGCGCTCGTGGTTTTGTCTGAGCCGCGCTCGCTGTTCGACGACTGCCTGCGCGCCTACGAGGATATCGAGGCTCGTGCCGGCGAGGCGGGGATTGACCGCCTGGACGGTCTGTACGTGCGCGCTCAACAGCTCGATTTTGGTGCTCAGCAGCGCCTGAACTATGTGAGCCTGATTCGCGCGGGCGGTGCGGTTACGGCAGAGCTCAAGATTGAGCAGCCGGCCATTGCGGGCTCGGACAATCGCTTTATGACGCGCATTCAGGAAGTCGTGGGCAAGCGCTACGCCTGCGTGTTTGCCATTCCCGACCGCGGTGCGCGCGAGTCGATGGAGCTCACCTTTGGCGACGAGGGCATTACCTTTGAGGAGTCGCTGACGGCCGCGCCCGAAAATGCCGGTGTCATTGGTGAGCGCGTGCGCGTGGCGGCGGCGGATTCTGCCGACCGTGCCGCACGCCAGGAGGCCCATACTTCCATTCGCGAGCGTAAGGCCGACGCGCTCAACGCCCGCTCGCTCGAGGCGGGTGCCGCCCAGGCTGCCGCCGGCGCCGCCGTGCCCACTATTTCGCGCGGACGTGTGACCTTTGTCGATGCCGCCTTGCCGCAGGGCGTGGTGGTGCCCGATGCCAACCTAGCCGTGTTCTCGATCGCCGACCTCAACGCCCGCATGGACGCCAACCGGGCCCGCAGCCGCCGCAAGGTTGACATTACGCAGATCACCTTCCCGTTTAAGCCGGGAGACTACGTGGTGCACGCCACCCACGGCATCGCGCTCTTTAGCGAGATCGCGCGCCAGGAAGTGGGTGGCAAGGAGCGCGACTACTTTTTGCTGGAATATGCCGACGGCGACAAGCTCTACGTGCCGCTCGAGCAGGTCGACCGCATCACGCGCTATGTTGGCCCCGACGGCGACAAGCCGCGCCTGACCAGGCTCAACACTGCCGACTGGACGCGTGCCACCAATAAGGCGCGCAAGAACGCCAAAAAGCTGGCGTTTGACCTGGTCGACCTGTATACGCGCCGCTCGTCGATTACCGGTATCGCCTGTCCGCCCGATACGCCCGAGCAGATCGAGATGGAGGAGAGCTTCCCTTACGACGAGACGCGCGACCAGCTGGAGGCCATCGCCGACATTAAGGCCGACATGGAGGCGCCCAAGCCCATGGACCGCCTGCTGTGCGGCGACGTGGGCTTTGGCAAGACCGAGGTTGCCCTGCGCGCGGCGTTTAAGTGCGTGGACTCCGGCCGCCAGGTCATGGTGCTCTGCCCCACGACCATTCTGGCCCAGCAGCACTACGAGACATTCTTTGAGCGCTTTGCCCCGTTTGGCCTTGAGGTCGAGGTGCTCAGCCGCTTCCGCACGCCGGCGCAGCAAAAGCGCGCGCTCAAGGCGTTTGCCGAGGGCACGATTGATGTGCTCATCGGCACGCATCGTCTGCTTTCGGCCGATGTGAACCCCAAGAACCTGGGCCTGGTGATCATCGACGAAGAGCAGCGCTTTGGCGTGCAGCACAAGGAGCAACTCAAGAACCTGCGCGAGCAGATCGACGTGCTCACGCTTTCGGCAACGCCTATTCCGCGAACCATGCAGATGGCCACGAGTGGCGTGCGCGACATGAGCCTGATCACGACGCCGCCGACCGGGCGTCGTCCCGTGATCGTGCACGTGGGGGAGTACGACCCCGATGTGGTGAGCGCGGCGATTCGCCTGGAGGTGGGCCGCGGCGGTCAGGTGTATTACGTGTCCAACCGCGTCAAGACCATCGACGACGCCGTGGCGCGCGTGCACGAGGCCGCGCCCGAGGCGCGCGTGGGCGTGGCGCACGGCAAGATGAGCCCGCGCGAGGTCGAGGACGTGATGATCGAGTTCGCGACCAAAAAGATCGACGTGCTCATCGCCACGACCATCGTGGAGAGCGGCATCGACAACGCGACCGCCAACACGCTGATCATCGAGGACTCGCAGCGCCTGGGTCTGGCACAGCTCTACCAGCTCAAGGGCCGTGTGGGCCGCTCTGCCACGCAGGCCTATGCGTACTTTATGTTCCCGGGCGAGCTGCCGCTTACCGAGGAGGCTACGGCACGCCTGACTGCACTTTCCGAGTTCCAAGACCTGGGCAGCGGCATGCGCATCGCCATGCGCGACCTGGAGATCCGTGGTGCCGGCTCGCTTATGGGCGCCGAGCAGCACGGCAACCTGTCGAGCGTGGGCTTTGACCTGTTTACGCAGATGCTGGGACAGGCCGTGGCCGAGGCGCGCGGCGATGACGATGCCGGCGTGGAGGCGGCGAGCGTGGGTATTAACCTGCCGGCCGACTACTTCTTGTCCGAGGAGTACCTGTCGGCGGTGGATCAGCGCGTGCTCGTGTACCGTAAGCTTGCAGCGGCCGAGGACCTGGAGAGCATCGATGAGGTGCAGGAGGAGACCGAGGCTGCGCATGGCGAGCTGCCGCTGGCGGGACTCAACCTGTTCAATCGCGCACGAATCCGCATTCGCGGCGAGCGCCTGGGGCTCGAGAGCGTCACGCTCAGTGGCGGTCGCATCACGTTTTTGGGCGTCGACGTGCCCAAGAAGGTGGCTTTTGAGCTTAAGACCCGCTATGGCGCGGTGAACTTCCCCAAGAGCCGCAAGCTGTCGGTACCCTACAAGGCAGGCGCCGGTGCGGGCAGCGGTCTGGGTCGCGGTCTCGACGCCAACGACGGCACCGGCCCCGTGGCCGCGGCACTCATGCTGCTGCAGCAATTAGGCGCGAGCGACGATGACTAACAAGTAGGGGGCGTGGCGGGGCAGAGCTACCAGTTGTTCTTTGCCCCGCCACCTCGCAGGTTGATTCCAGCCCCATCGAAAGGAAAGCATGTTCGGGTACATCTACAAGAAAGACGCCGCCGCTATCGCGGTTGTCCTGTGTCTTTGTCTGGGCGTGGGCAGTTTCTTCGATTATCAGATCTCGAGCGCGCTGTTCAATATCGGCAGCATGTACGGTCGCTTTGTCGAGGCGGCCGGTGAGCTGCCGTTCGAGCTGACGGCGAGCATCGCGGGCGTTATGCTCGTGCGCGCGGTGCGTCCCGACTCCAGGGGGAGCAAATGGCTCGCCGTGCTCGGCATCCTCGTCAACGTTGGCCTGACCGGCTACGAGATCGTTTCGTCCCTGAGGGTTGGCGGCAAACTCATCGCGGCTCAGTTGGTGCTGACGTTTGTGCTGGCCATCGTCGCCAACCTTATCGTCTATCGCCTCACGCGCACGACCGAGCCCGATGAGCTCACGCGCTGGGCGTTGATGGTGCTTGCCGTGTGGGTCGTTCAGGCCATCATCCTCAACGTGATCGTCAAACCGCTGTGGTCGCGTCCGCGCATGCGCGTGATTGAGGTGACGCAGGGGCTCGAGTTTCAGCCGTGGTGGGTGATCGGCAACCCCGACAAGTGGACTTATATCGCCGCCGGTGTAATCAAGGACGGCTTTAAGTCGTTTGCGAGTGGGCACACGGCGCACGCGGCGATCGGCCTTATGCTCGCCGGGCTTCCCGCGGCGGCCTTTAAGGAAAAACCGTCGCGCCGCCGCGTGGTCTTTTGGACGGCGGCTGTGGTCGCGGCACTCGTCGCGTTTGGCCGCATCGTGATCGGAGCGCACTTTTTGAGTGACGTGAGCTGCGGTTTTGCCCTGGTACTGGCACTTGAGTGCCTTGCCGCGCACATTGCCTATCCCAGCGGCGTACAATAGCTCCGTTTGAATCATCTGACCGATACCCGGTAAGAGAGGATTGCCATGCTCGCGTTTAACAACGACTATTCCCACGGTGCACATCCGGCAGTGCTGCAGGCGCTCGTCGATACCAACATGGAGCCGCAGCCCGGCTACGGTACCGATGCGCACACCGAGCGTGCCAAGCAACTTATTCGCGAGGCCTGTCAGGCGCCTGACGCCGACGTGTTTTTCCTGGTGGGCGGCACGCAGGCTAACGCCACGGTGATCGACATGCTGCTCGCGCCGTACGAGGGCGTCGTTGCTGCCGAGACCGGCCACGTCGCCTGCCACGAGGCGGGCGCCATTGAGTTTGGCGGCCACAAGGTGCTCACCATCCCCGGCTACGAGGGCAAGATGCACGCTGAGGACCTCGAGAACTATATCCAGGTGTTCTACGAAAACGAGAGCTACGAGCATACGGTGTTCCCGGGCGCCGTGTACGTGAGCCTATCGACCGAGTACGGCACGCTGTACTCTAAGGCCGAGCTCGCGGCGATTCATGCGGTATGCCAGAAGCGCGAGATTCCGCTGTTTGTGGACGGTGCTCGCCTGGCCTATGCGCTGGCGGCCGATGAGTGCGACATTACCCTGCCCGGGCTGGCGCAGCTGTGCGACGTGTTCTACATCGGCGGCACCAAGTGCGGCGCGCTCTGCGGCGAGGCTGTGGTGTTCTGCGGCATGCACGCCCCGGCACATCCCATTCCGCGCATTAAGCAGCACGGCGCGCTGTTGGCCAAGGGCCGCCTGACGGGCGTGCAGTTTGAGGCGCTCTTTACCGACGGCCTATATTTTGAGATTGGCCGTCAGGCGATCGAAACCGCGCAGGCGCTTCGTCGCGTGCTGCACGAGCACGGCTACCGGTTCTTCTTGGAGACGCCGACTAACCAGCAGTTCGTGATTCTGCCCAACGAGGACATGGCGCGCATTCGCGAGCATGCGGCGATCGAGTACTGGGAAAAGTACGACGAGACCCACACGGTGGTGCGCTTTTGCACCAGCTGGGCCACGACACAGGAGGACATCGACGCGTTGGCGGCTGTCCTGTAGCCTGATGTAATGACGAGGGGCCGCCTTGCGCCGGGTTTGGCGCAGGGTGGCCTTTGCTTTTGGGGGAGAAGGGTTGTATGACCGAGATGTCCGAGCCGACGATTCGCCTGGCGACGCCCGAAGACGCGCCGGCGTTGCTTGCCATCTATGAGCCGTATGTGCGCCAGACGGCGATTACCTGCGAATACGAGGTGCCGAGCGTTGAGGAGTTCGCCGGGCGCATCGAGCGTACGCTCAAGCGCTATCCGTATTTGGTGATGGAGCTGGAAGGGCGTCCGGTAGGCTATGCCTATGTGAGCCCGCTCAACAGCCGCGAGGCATACGACTGGTCGGTCGAGACGTCGATCTACCTGGCGCGCGACGTGCGCCACGGCGGGCTGGGCCGCAAGCTGCACGATGCGCTCAAGCAGTGCCTGATTGCGATGGGCATCACCAACATGTGCGCCCTCATCGCCGTGCCGCACGACAGGGACGACGAGTATCTGACGCACAACAGCCAAGACTTCCATGCCCATATGGGGTATCGCCTGGTGGGTGCCTTCGACCGCTGCGCCCAAAAGTTCGGCCGCTGGTACGACATGTGCTGGATGGAGCTGGTCCTGGCCGAGCGCACGCCCAACCAACCTAAGCCAACCTGGTTCCCCGACCTCCCCAAACCTACCATTTAGGGACAGGTTTATTTTGGCAGGTTAGCCGATGGGCTCGGTGTATTTGGCACGGTCGGTGCGCTGGATGCGCTTGGAGACATGGAGCGGTCGGCCGTCGGTGTCGTAGACGTAGTCGGTGATCAGGATCAGCGCCTGCCCGCGCTCGACGTTGAGTAAAAACGCCTCGTTTTGCGAGGCATAGCACACCTCAAAGGTCTTATGTCCCTGTGCCGGCGCGCGATGGAATTCCTGGCGCAGCGTGGCGTAGAGCGAACCGTTGATATCGCGATCGATGAGCGCTTCAAAGCTCGGTGGTAGATAGGTGGTCTCCAGGCACAGCGGCGCATCGTCCAGATAACGCAGGCGGACAAGTTTGACGAGCCTGCTGCCCACGGCGACATCGAAGAACTTGGCCGCATTGCCCGCGGCCTTGGCAAAGCCCGAGTCCACCGTGCGCGTGGTGGGCTTCATACCCTGACCCTGGACCTGTGTCGTGTAGCTCGAAAACACCAGGTTGTTCTCGTGGAGCGCCGGCGTGTCGGCCACAAAGGCGCCACGCCCGCGCTCGGTGCGCACCAGGCCCTCATCAACGAGCACCTTAAGGGCGTGGCGTACGGTGCTGCGCGACAGCCCCGATTCGTCCATGAGTTCCATCTCGGACGGCAGCTTGTCTCCGCGTGCGTAGGTGCCGGAGGCGATGCGGTCGCGCAGCGTGCCCGCCAAGCGCTCGTATTGGGTCAGTCTCTTTTTAGATGAAGCGTTCATGCGATCAACCTGTATCTAACCTGTATGCGTATCTAATCAAGCATGTATTCAATACAACAACAAAACCGCTGGTAGCAAGTTATCGAAAACCGCATCAGCAAAATTTCTAAGACAAATATAGCATACAACTAGTCGACATAACCAAAACATGTATGTAACTTGTATGCCATCGAGAGCATCAAACGAGAAGAAAGGCTGATGCACGATGACTACTCAGGAACAGGTTAAGGATGTCGTCTCCCAGGTTTTGGCTGACAAGGCAGACAAGGGCGGCATCAAGCGCGTCGTGTGGATTGGCGCCGGCGGATCCAACGGCGGTAACTATCCTGCCCAGTACTTTATGGAGCACGAGGCCACGCAGGTCGTGAGCTCCAGCTACACCAGCAATGAGTTCGTGCACGCAACTCCTGCCTACGTTAACGAGAACACCCTGGCCGTCGTCGTGTCCATGCGCGGCACCAAGGAGACCATCGTCGCCGCCCAGGTCGCCAAGGACCACGGCGCCAGCACCATCGCCATCTATGTCGACGAGTCCGGCCTCACCGAGGTCTGCGACTACAAGATCCAGTATGACAGCCTGGCCGTCGACGAGTCCTGCATGGGCCGCACCAACTCTGCCGTCGTGACCATGATCGCCATGGAGCTCACGCAGCAGACCGAGGGCTATGCCGAGTACGAGACCGCTATGGCCGCTTTCGACTTGGTCGACCCGATCTACCGCAAGGCCGTCGAGTACACTCGTCCGCTCGCTGCCAAGTGGGCCGAGCAGAACGCCGACAAGCCCTGCATCAACGTGATGGCCCAGGGCCCGCTCTTTGGTGCCGCCTACGTCTTTAGCATCTGTAACGTGCAGGAGATGCTGCAGATCGACTCCTGCACCATCAACACCTGCGACTTCTTCCACGGTCCTTTCGAGATTCTGGACAAGCGCACCTCGCTGTTCCAGCTCATCAGCGTCGGCCGCAGCCGCTGCAACGACGAGCGCGGCATCCGCTTCGTCAACCAGTACGGTGGCGAGCGCGTCTATCAGCTCGACGCCAAGGAGCTCGGCCTCAACGACATCAAGGACAGCGTGAGCGAGTACTTCAACCACCTGATCTTTGCCCCGATCCTCAACAACGTGTATATGCGCGCGCTCTCCGCCGTCACCCACAAGGACTACATGACGCGCCGCTACATGTGGAAGCTGGACTACTAAGAGTTACGCGGTTTTGCCAAACCGCGTAACGGCTCGACGCTGCGCGGACCGCATTTGGACAATCTGACGTTCAACTTCAAGGGCGCGACCAGAAGGTCAGCGCCCTTTCGTTTCACGCCACCTTGCCTCAAATGCGGCCCGCTCGCTGACTTATGCTCAACCAGCGGTGCCTTAGACGTTGGGGACGTTCTTAAATGACTAGTCATTTGGGAACGTCCCCAATGAGTATGTGGGGAAGCAGATTTTTCCGTTCGGCGATTTGTGTCTTGAAAAATGTATATAACGACTATAACGTAGTATGAAACATATTGGAAACAATACCGAGGAGGCTGCGTTGAAGAAAAGCAATCTGGGCTATGTGCTGGTGCTGATCGCCGCGCTTATGTGGGGCACCATCGGAATCTTTGTTAACGGAATATCGGCCCTGGGTGTTTCGTCTCAGAGCATGGCGGCCTTTCGCCTGTTGTCGGGTGCTGTCTTAATGGCTCCGGTCTTGGCATTTATGGGTTGCCAGGGAGGTGCTCGTGAGGGAAAAGCCTCGGGTCCCATGGCACTGTTCAAGGCAAGTCCTAAAGAGCTTGTTCCCTGCGCGCTTCTTGGCATTATCGGCCTCGCCACCGCTAACACGCTTTATTACGAGTGCATGGGCGAGGTGGGCATGTCCACGGCCTCGGTGCTGCTTTACACCTCGCCGGTGTTTGGCGTCGTGCTCGGCCGCGTGCTTTATCGCGAGGACGTGACCCCCAACAAACTCGTCGCCATCGTCTTTAACATTGTGGGTTGCGTGCTCGCGGTGACGAGCGGCGACCTGTCTGGTTTCCATTTCTCGGCTTGGGGCGTCGTGTCGGGTGTGATCGCCGGGCTTTGCGGTGCGCTACTGGCTGTGTTTAGCCGTATGGCTACCAAGACGCTGCATCCGCTGGCGGTGACGTTTTGGGGCTTTGTCTTTGGCGGATGCTTTATGGCAGTGCTTTCGGCTCCGTGGTCCGATGTGGCCGCGGCAATGTCCCCGCAGCTCATTCTGCTGTTCGCGGGCTTTGGCTTTATTCCGACGGCTCTTGCGTACATCTTCTATATGCAGGGCCTTTCGATGGATCTTGAGACGTCGAAGGTGCCGGTCGTGGCTTCGTTTGAAACCGTTGCGACCGTTCTGGTCGGTATTGGCATCTATGCCGAGCCCGCCGGCGCGATCAAGGTCCTGGGCATCGTGCTGGTGCTCGCGTCCATCCTGATTATGAACACTAACTTCTCCAAGCTGCGCAACAGTGCCTTTGTCGGCCATATCGTTGAGAGCATGACCTTTAAGCCCAACGCGTGGTGGACGGAGAAATCGCAGGACATGGATCTGTTCCGCGAGCGCACCGGCATCGCGCTGGAGCCCACCGTGCAGGAAAGCCCCTGGTACTTCGTGCGATAGGGGATTGGCGAGGCGTCTGATCTGGGGTTATCCAGCCAGCGCCGGCCTACCCAGCCCCAACGTTTCGATTACGTTAAACCCGTCAACGGTCGATTTTCACCCGCGAACGGTCTTTATACTAATTAGCAATATAAGCAACGTATAAGACGTTATAATGACCATAACGAAAAGGAGGAGGCAAGATGAATCAGATCATTCTCGCATCTCATGGCGGCTTGGCCGCAGGCGCCAAAGACACGCTCGAGATGGTTCTCGGTGACGTGTCGAACGTCCACGTCGTGTCGCTTGCTCGTGACGACAAGGAGCCCATCACCAACAAGGTGGAAGCTCTGATCGCCACGTTCAACGCGGACGACACCGTCTATGTGCTGACCGATATGCTCGGCAGCTCGGTCAACAACAACATGGTCGAGCTTTCCAAGAACGGCACGAAGTTCACGGTTGTCAGCGGTTTCAACATCCCGTTGGCGCTCACGCTTGCTATGAGCCCCGCCCCCGTCAAGGGCGCCGAGCTCGCGGCCCTCATCAACGAGGCCCGCACCGGTCTGACCAACCCCAACGCACCGGTCGAGGCCGCCGCGGCTCCCGCCAAGAAGGCCAAGGCGTCCCGTCACAGCTCCGGTCCCGCCAAGATCGTCCTCGCACGTCTTGACTACCGTCTGCTGCACGGCCAGGTCGTCTTTACTTGGACCACCAAGGTTCAGGCCGAGCGCATCATCGTCGTCGACAACGCTGCCGCCAACGATGACATCAAGAAGGGTGCTCTTAAGCTGGCCAAGCCCCAGGGCGTGCGCCTGAACGTCTTCACCGTCGAGCGTGCCCTCGCCAAGATGGATAAGCTCAACACCCTCGGCGAGCGCGTCATGTTCGTCTTTGGCAACACTGCCGAGATGCTGCAGTTCTGCCAGGGCTACAAGCTCGACGCCATCAACCTGGGCGCCACCGCCAACCACGACGGTGCCGATCAGATTGGCGGCAAGGACAGCTCCGTCTTCTTCGACGCCACCCAGAAGGCCGACGTCAACCAGCTGCTCGACATGGGCATCAAGCTCTATGTCCAGCAGACCCCTACGTATCAGAGCGTCGACATCGACGCCAAGCTGTAATCAACCAGGCTTTTGCCTGACTGAAAGGAGAAGGGTATGAATACGTTCATCAGTGCGGTGCTCGTCGGCCTCGTCGGCGTGTTCTGCATGTGGGACTCCCGCCTGCTCGGTCGTCTTAACTTCGAGCAGCCCCTCGTTGGCGCTACGCTCGTCGGTCTGCTGCTGGGCGATGTGCCCACCGGCCTTGCCGTCGGTGCCGCCGTCGAGCTCGTGTCCATGGGCCTGGTGCAGGTCGGCGCCGCCGTTCCGCCCGATATGGTCCTGGGCGGCATCGTGGCCGCTGCCTTTGCGTGCCTGACCGATGCTTCCGCCGAGACCGCCATGACGATCGCCATCCCGGTCGCCGTCCTGGGTCAGCTTCTCGGCATCGTGTTCCGTTCCATCATCGCCGCCCTCACCCATGTGGCAGATAGCGCGATCGATAACGGAAAGTTCAAGACCGCCTACCGTATGCACATCTGCGCCGGCTCCGGTCTGTACGCCGTCATGTACTTCCTGCCGATCTTCCTCGCCGTCTTTGTTGGCACCGACCTGGTTCAGGCCATCGTCAACATGGTTCCCGAGTGGCTGTCCACTGGTCTTAACGTTTCGACCAAGATCATGACCGCTTACGGCTTGGCCCTGCTGCTCACCATGATGATCAAGAAGGGTATGACTCCGTTCCTGTTCATCGGTTTCCTGCTCGCCGCTTACCTCAACCTGTCCGTCATCGCGGTCGCTCTGATCGGTGTGTGCCTGGCCGTCGTCTTCATGGGCTTCAAGTTCAACGGTTCCCATGCAGCCGCCGGTGTCGATTCCGACTACGATCCGCTCGAAGACGACGAAGACTAAGGAGGAACACACTATGGCAACCGCAACCAAGGACGTGTCCCTGAACAAGAAGGTCAGCCAGTTCTTCTGGCGCTCCTGGGCCATCCAGGCCTCTTGGAACTACGAGCGTCAGATGAACATGGGCTTCCTCTACGGCATGGTTCCCACGCTCGACCGCCTCTATCCGGACGAGTCCGACCCCAAGCAGCTCGCTGCTAAGAAAGAGGCTTACCACCGTCACATGGCGTTCTACAACTGCACCCCGCAGACGAGCGCCTTTATCCTGGGCCTCACCGCCTCCATGGAGGAGGAGTACGCCAAGGATCCCGAGAACTTCGATCCCGATTCGATCAACGCGGTCAAGACCTCCCTCATGGGTCCGCTTTCCGGCATCGGTGACTCCTTCTTCCAGGGTACCATCCGCGTTATCGCTTTTGGCCTGGGCGTTCAGCTGGCTCAGCAGGGCTCCATCATGGGCCCGATCCTGGCCATGCTCATCTCCATCGTCCCCTCTGTGCTGATCACTTGGTTCGCAGCCAAGATGGGCTATCAGGGCGGCCACGAGTACCTGAGCAAGCTTCAGGGCGGCGACCTCATGGAGAAGCTCATGTATGTCTGCGGCATCGTGGGCCTTATGTCCGTGGGCGGCATGATCGCTACGCTGATCGGCGCCACCACCCCGCTGCAGTTCGCTGAGGGCACCGTTGTTATCCAGGACATCCTGGACGGCATGATGCCCCAGATGATCTCCCTCGGCCTCACCGGCCTTATGTACTGGCTCATCAAGAAGAACGTCAACACCGGTTGGCTTCTCGTGATCGCCATCGTGGGCGGCATCGCCCTCTCCGCGGCCGGCATTCTGGCCTAGTCGCGACCAAGCGCCTAACCGCTTTCCCCCGGGGGCCTGCCTGGCATCCCATACCCCAGGCAGGCTTCCATCCCCAAAATGCGACAATGGGACAGTCCCCTTGTCGCATCCTCAACGGACCGGCGACTCGGTCCAAACCACGGTAACCCTGCGAGCGCCCGGCAATGTGGCGCCGCAAAAATCGAAAGGAATGTGTCAGATGTACGAGATCGACCTTAACCTCCCTAAGCAGATCGTCGCTGACGTCCTGTCCAACCACGAGATCCACAGCGTCGCCTTCGTCGGCTGCGGTGCTTCCATGTCCGACCTTTACCCCGCCAAGTACTTCCTGGCCAACAACACGGACAAGCTGAACGTTCAGATCTTCACCGCTAACGAGTTCAACTACGACACGCCCTCCTGGGTCAACGAGCACACCTTCGTGATCACCTGCTCCCTCGGTGGCTCCACCCCCGAGACCGTCGAGGCCAACAAGACCGCCAAGAAGCACAACTGCCCGGTCGTCTCCCTCACCAACAAGGCTGGCTCCGCTCTGACCGTCGACGCCGACCACGTCATCGTTCACGGCTTCCATGCCAACTATGCTGCCAAGGCCGAGAAGCCCGCTTACGCCATCGCTCTTGCTCTCGAGATTCTTCAGCAGACCGAGGGCTATGATCACTACGAGGACATGATCACCGGCCTCAACAACATCTTCGAGCTGATCGAGAACGCTGCTCAGTCCGCCAAGGGCCTGGCCAAGCAGTTCGCTCAGGACTTCAAGGACGACAAGATGATCTACTTCATGGCCTCCGGTGCCTCCGAGAAGATGGCTTACTCTAACGCCGCCTTCCTGTTCACCGAGATGCAGTGGATCGATGCCGCCTCCTACAACACCGGCGAGTACTTCCACGGCCCGTTCGAGGTTTCCACCGAGGGTAAGCCCTACGTCTTCCTCATGTCCGACGGTGCTACCCGTCCGATGGACGCTCGCGCCCTCACCTTCCTGCAGCGTATGGGTGCCAAGGTCGCTCTGATCGACTCCAAGGACTACGGCCTGGCCGACGCCGTGCCGGCGAGCGTCCTCACCTACTTCAACCCGCTGCTGCACCTCGCCGTTATGCGTGAGTACGGCAACCAGATCGCCGAGGCCCGTCAGCACCCGCTGACCATGCGTCGCTACATGTGGAAGCTTTCCTACTAATCACAAGTAAGTAGACCTTACGGGTTGATTGAGAGGGGATGGGGTTTGCGCCCCATCCCCTTTTTTGCTATCGAAAGGAGATGCGTATGATCAAGGCGGTGCTGTTTGACATGGACGGCGTGCTGGTCGATACCGAGTGGTTCTACAACCGTCGTCGCGTGGCGTTTATGGAAGAGAAGGGCTTTCACTTTGACGAGATCCCCGATCTTTCGGGGTCTAACGAGCCCGCCATTTGGAAGTCGCTGGTACCCGACGATGTTGAGCTGCGCGAGCGCCTGCGCGTGGAGTACAAGCAGGTCTACAGCCCGGACCATCCCGTTCCGTATGCCGAGCTGCTCAACGAGCAGACGGAGCCGGTGATGCGCAAGCTGCACGAGCGCGGCGTGAAGTGCGCCATCGCGAGCTCGTCCTATCGCGAGTTGATCGACGAGCTGGTGGAGATTGCCGGTATCCCCGACGTGCTGGACTACACCATCAGCGGTCACGAGTGCAGTGCGTTTAAGCCCGACCCCGAGATCTACCTGCGTGCCATGGAGGCACTGGGGGTGGAGCCTGCCGAGTGCCTGGTTATCGAGGATTCGCCTTTGGGCATCGAGGCTGGTAAGCGCTCCGGCGCCCGCGTCCTGGCGCTGCGTCCGCACGAGGGTGTCAACCTCGATCAATCGCGAGCCGATGCCGTTATCGATAATCTGACCGACATTTTGGCCGCTTTGTAGCGTCAATCCGCCGCGAGAAGCACTGATTCACGTGTCTTTTGCTGCGGATTGGCTTAATTTGTCATCTATTTGGATCCGTTTGGCTTCGATTCGGACTAAGTGAGTAGACTTTTTGGCGCAGGCCGAGCACAAAGCGCATCTGCTCTAGTAAAACCGCAGGTCACAGGGGTGGCGGTTTTGGGTGTGCTCTGCAGGTCGCGTAAAGTCTACTCACTTGTAATTTGGGCCTTTGGTCGTGGGGTTGCTGGTCCCGCTTTGGTTGTCGAGAGAGGGTGAATTGAAGCGCCCCCGCACGCTCCATGCTACAATCGCGGACATACCCCACAACTACATCTGCCTTCGAAAGGAGCCTGCGTGGCGAACGCCATCGATCAGCTCACGGACCGAGTGCTCGTACTCGGCCGCCTCACCATCGTCCGCCGCGCTATTACTGCCGTGGCGGTCACGATTTCCGCCGTTCTCCAGACATTCCTGATCCAGGCGTTCATTCAGCCCGCCGACTTGCTTCCGAGCGGCCTCACCGGCGTTGCGGTCCTGCTCGATCGCGTTACCTCGCTGGGCGGCGTTCACATCGACATCTCGCTCGGTATGCTCGCGCTCAACATCCCCGTGGCGCTCCTATGCTGGAGCGGCATCAGCAAACGCTTCGTCATCTTCTCGATGATGCAGGTCGTGCTCTCGTCGCTGTTCCTCAACGTCTTTCACTTCGCTCCATTTTTGGGCGACAAGATCATGCTAATCATTTTTGGCGGCGTGGTCTCGGGTCTGGGCGCTGCCATCGCGCTAAAGTCCGGCGCATCTACCGGTGGCACCGACTTTATCGCGCTGTGGGTCTCCAACCACACGGGCAAGACCATCTGGGGCGTTATCTTTGGTTTCAATTGCTTTATCCTGGCGATCTTTGGCTTTATGTTTGGCTGGGACAACGCGGCGTACTCCATCGTGTTCCAGTTTATTTCGACCAAGACCATCGACAGTTTCTATCGTCGCTACGACCGCGTGACGCTGCAGATCACGACGCGCAAGGCTGACGAGGTCATGACCGCCTATGTTGACCATTTTCAGCACGGCATTAGCTGCGCCGAGGTCATCGGTGGATACAGCCGCGAAAAGATGTACCTGCTGCACGCCGTTGTATCGACCTACGAGAGCCAGGACATTATCAAGTTGGTGTGCGACGTTGATCCCGGCGCCGTGATCAATGTGTTCCACACGCTCAACTTTGTGGGCGGCTGGTGGGGCGGTCATGTCGACGAGCCCATGCCCACGGCCGTACCCGATCCCGACAAGCCAGCGCGTATGGCCAGCAGACAGGCGCGCCTCAGCGAGCAGGACAGCCTGCAGCAGGACGACGGCAGGTAGAGTGTTGGTATTTTGCCGGCACGGCGCAATCCTGTCCGCTTGAGCCTCCCGAAAGCCTCGCTACTTTCGGGAGGCCTTCGTTTGCCCAGATAAAACCTACCAAAATGAAGCTGTCGCTTTTTGGTAGGGAGGGTGTATCGTTTTATCATTATGAGGTAACATGAAACTAGACGTTATATACGTATTAGTTATTTCGATATTTCGATAAGAGTGATTAGATATGCCTACGCCCAAAAATGCACCGCTTTACCAGCAGATTTACGACGAAATCAAGGATGCGATCGAGAAAGGTGTTTATGCACCCAAGGAGCGTATTCCGTCCGAGCTTGAGCTAGCCGAGCAGTACGACGTGAGCCGAATTACGGTGCGCCGCGCCGTCGAGGAGCTGTGCTCCGATGGCTACCTGGTTAAGCAGCAGGGCCGCGGCACCTTTGTTTCCACGCCGCACATCAATCGCCAGTTTCACGCCTCGACGCTGCAGACGTTTACCGCGCTGTGTGCCGACAATGGCATGAAGGCCGGTGCGCATGTGGTCGATCGCCAGATCGTTCCGGCACGTCAAAACGAGATGGAGTTCTTTGGCCTGCAGAAGGATGCGCTGCTGCTGCATATCAAGCGCGTGCGTACGGCGGACGGCGAGCCCATCTTTGAGGAGAACATCTTTGTGCCGTTTGACGCCTACCGTGAGCTGTTGACGGCCGATCTTGAGGACAAGTCGATTTTTGCCGAGGTTGAGCGTGTTGGCGGAACCCCGATTGCATCGGTTGGTTACCGCACGGTCGAGGCCGTTCGAGCCAACGCCGAGCAGGCGGCCGAGCTGGGCATCGCTCCGCACGATCCACTGCTCAACCTGCGTGCCGGCTTTACCGGTCCCAACGATGAGCCGGTCTTGCTCGGCAAACAGTACTACGTGGGTAGCCGCTACGTCATGGTGATGTAGCTCTAGTTGCGCGGTTTTCCAAACCGCGCAACGGCTCGACGCTGCGCCTTTGGTTCCGCCGTTCTAACGAACGGCGGACCGGTCGACGCTGCAAGCCCGCCAGAGCGGCAATCTGCCTTTCAACTTCGGTGGCATGACCAGAAGGTCAATGCCGCCTCGTTTCAAGGCACCTTGCTCTGGCGGGCTTTCGCTGACATTGCCAGAACATCGACGTTGCCGGGCCGGCACTTGGGGACGTTCCTTTTCTGTCGGCACCTGGGGACACTCCTTAGTCATTGCGGACGCTCTTAAACGACTAGTCTGGGCGGCGGCCGTGTACTGCTGTCCGCGTGGCGGCGTATAATCGGCGGCAGATGACTTGGACGTTAGGAAACCATGACCGATAGCATGCAGCAGATGGCGCTCGACACGCTCGGCGCCTATTTTGGCTACACCTCGTTTCGCCCGGGGCAGGACCGCATGGTCGATGCGATTCTTGCCGGCCGCGATGCGCTGGGTGTTATGCCCACGGGCGCCGGCAAGTCCATTTGCTACCAGGTGCCCGCGCTCATGCTGCCCGGCATCACCTTTGTGGTGAGTCCGTTGCTGTCGCTTATGGAGGACCAGACCCGCGCGCTGCTCGCGGCGGGTGCGCGACCCAGCTATCTCAACTCCAGTCTTACACCGGCTCAGCAAAATACCGTGCTCAAGCGGGCGCGCGAGGGCCGCTACCAGCTTATGTACGTGGCGCCCGAGCGTCTGCTCGAGCCACGCTTTCTGGCCTTTGCGCAGGAAGCTGCGGCCGAAGGCGGCATCGGCGTTCCGCTCGTGGCTATTGACGAGGCCCACTGCGTGAGCCAGTGGGGCCAGGATTTCCGCCCCGCCTACCTGCAGATTCGCGAGTTCATCGATTCCCTGCCGCAGCGCCCCATCGTGGCGGCCTTTACCGCTACGGCGACCGAGCGCGTGCGTGCAGACATTCAGCAAATGCTCGGCCTGCAAAACCCCGCGACGGTGGTGACGGGTTTCGATCGCAAGAACCTCTACTTTGGTTGCGAGGAGATGGGCGACAAGGCCAAGACTGCCTGGGTGCGCGACTACGTGATTGCGCATTCGAGCGAGAGCGGCATCGTGTATTGCTCGACTCGCAAGACGGTCGATGCGCTGGCGGGCGAGCTTGCCGAGGCGCTGGGACCCAGCGGCATTCGCGTGGGCCGTTACCATGCCGGCATGGGCAACGACGCCCGCCGCCAAAGCCAGCGCGCCTTTATCGACGACGATATCCAGGTGATGGTTGCCACCAACGCCTTTGGCATGGGCATCGACAAGCCCAACGTGCGCTACGTGATCCACAACAACGTGCCCGAGAGCATCGAGGCCTACTACCAGGAGGCGGGCCGTGCCGGCCGCGATGGCGACCCGGCCAGCTGCCACTTGCTGTGGAACGGCAACGATTTTCGCATGCGCCGCTTTCTGATCGATCGCGGCGATGCTGCCGATGAGGCGCTCGACGACGAGCAGCGCGCGTGGGCGCTCCAGAATCGCTACCGCCTGCTCAGCCAGATGGAGGGCTACTGCAATACCACCGGCTGCTTGCGCGAATACATGCTGCGCTACTTTGGCGACGAGGCCGCGGCCGAGCATGCTGCTTCGGCTGGCGCGGGCGGCACCGCTACGGACGAGGTCGAGGGCTGTGGTAACTGCAGCAACTGCCTCACACAGTTCGAGGTCGAGGACGTCACCGATATGGCCCGCGCCGCCGTGCGCTATGTGGCCACGCGTCCCATGCGCTTTGGCAAGTCGCTGATCGCCGACGTGCTCCACGGCGGCAACACCGAGCGCATTCGCCAGATGCATCTGGACGAGGACCGCGGCTACGGTGAGCTGTCGAGCGAATCGGTCGGGCGCATCAAGGACATCATCGGCCAGCTGTGCGGTCGCGGTTATTTGGCCACCTCGCAGGGGCAGTACCCGGTCGTGGGACTGGGTCCGCGTGCCGGCGAGGTCGAGGACGAGGCGTTCGTCTTTACCGTTAAGCGTCGCGCGTCCAAGCGCAAGGCCTCGGCCCGCGCCCGCCGCGCCGTCGATCTGCTGCGCGAGGAGGCCGAGCTGGATCAGCGCCCGCGCGTTGGCGACGATGCCGAGCTGTTCGAGCGCCTGCGTGCCCTCCGCAAGGAGATCTCGACCGAGCTGGAGATGGCGCCGTATATGGTCTTTTCCGACAAGGCCCTGCGCGGCCTGTGCCGCCTGCGTCCGCAGACGCGCGAGGAGCTGATCCAGGTCAACGGCATTGGCGAGAAAAAAGCCGACGCCTTTGGCGAGCAGTTTATGGCGGCGATTGAAGAATTTGAGTCCGAGCATGCGCGGGATGGAGCGTAACGATGGCATTCGACGATAAAACCGACCGCACTGACGTGCCCGCCGTGCCGCTGTACCAGCAGGTCATGGACGACCTAAAGGGCGAGATCGCGCGCGGCGTGTACCCTGCCGGCTCGCGCATCCCTGCCGAGATGGAGCTCGCGAAGTCCTACGGCGTGGGGCGCATCACCGTGCGCCGTGCCATCGAGGAGCTGTCGCGTGCGGGGTATCTCAACCGCCAGCAGGGGAGGGGCACCTTTGTGTGCGCCCCCAAGCTCAAACGCAAGATTCGCCAGAAGGGTGACGTCCAGAGCTTTACTGAGGGTTGTGCTGCCAACGACATGGTGCCGGGTGCGCGTCTGGTGTCGCGCACGGTGGTCGCGGCGACGCACGAGGATGCGGCGTTCTTTGGCGTGGAGCCCGGCTGCGAGCTTATCGTGGTCGAGCGCGTGCGCACGGCCGATGGCATCCCCGTCATGCTCGAGAACAACGCCTTTGTGCTCGCCGACCATCCCTACCTGCAGACGCTGGCCGACGAGGACCTCACCGATAACTCAATCTTTGCGCTCGTTGCCGAGCATTCGGGTCGCGCGCCGCTCAAGTCCGACCCCTGCACCGTGGAGATTGCGCTTGCCGATGCTCAGACGGCCCCGCTGCTGGAGGTGCCGGTCGGCGAGCCGCTCTTCTATATGGAGGCCTACTTTACCGACGCCGGCGGGCGCCCTCTACTGCTCGGCCGCCAAAAGATCGTGGGCTCGCGCTACGTCTTCAACATCTAACGTCCACAGATAGAACAACATAGAACAAATTTGCCGAGATGACTTCACGGGCGTTGTTACACGTGCTATAAATAGGACAACATAGAACGACAGCAGGTACGAGCTGTCGTCGTTCAAAGCCGCCCCACAAGGAGGAGCATCAGCATGAACGCACATGATCTGGTTCAGGAAATCATCGAGCGCAAGGGCAAGATCGAGAACGTCTTTTGGATCGCTTGCGGCGGTTCGATGATCGATCTCATGCCGGCCAACGAGCTGCTCAAGCGTGAGGCCACCACGTTTACCTCGACGGTCTACACGGCACGCGAGTTTTGCCTGATGGCTCCCAAGAGTCTTGGCGAGAAGTCGCTCGTCATCGCCTGCAGCCACAGCGGCAACACGCAGGAGGTCGTCGACGGCTGCGAGATGGCGCTGGCCGCCGGTGCCGAGGTCATTGCCCTTACCGACTGCGAGGGCTCAAAGATCGACAACGGCAAGTGGACTACCTGGGTCTATCCGTGGGGTGAGGGCGTGTCGCAGGCCGAGGTGCCGCAGGGCATTGGCGCTCTGATCGCCGCCGAGTTGCTCGACCAGCAGGAAGGCTACGAGTCACTCGCCGACATGTATGAGGGCCTCAAGCAGATGGATGCGCTGCTGCCCGCCGCCCGTGAGAAGGTCAACGCCGAGCTGGGCGCCCGCTTTGCCGAGCTCTGCCAGCAGCACAAGTTCTTCTATATCCTGGGCTCCGGTCCCAACTTTAGCCAGACCTATGCCATGGCGATTTGCTCGCTCATGGAGATGCAGTGGCAGCACTGCTGCTACATCCACTCCGGCGAGTATTTCCACGGTCCTTTCGAGGCTACCGAGCCCGGCGTGTTCTACTTTGTGCAGCTCGGATCGGGCGAGTGCCGCCCCATGGAGGAGCGCGCGCTGGCGTTCCTCAACACGCACACCGATACGGTCATGGTGCTCGATGCGCTCGAGTACGGCGTAGGCGAGGTGCCCGCCAGCGTGCGTTCGTACCTGGAGCCGATCTTCTTCTACAACATGAGCTGCGAACTGCGTGCCGCTCGCGGCAAGGTGTTCGACCACAGCCCCGAGGTTCGTCGCTACATGGGCATCGAGCAGTACTAGGTACCGGGAATAACCTCTCACGACGGGGCTTCCGCCAAGTGCGGGCCCCGTTTTGCTTTGCCAAGAAAGAGATGGGGATTGAACATGCGCGTGCTTGATTTGACTCACACTATTAGGGAAGACATGCCGGTATTTCCCGGAGCCGATATACCCAAGCTGCTGCCGGCGAGCATCTACGAGCACGACGGATTTAAAGAGACGCTCATGCAGATGTACACCCATACGGGGACGCATATGGATCCACCAGCGCATCTGTTTGCCGACCGCACGACGCTCGATGCGTTTCCGGCAAGCCAGTTTATAGGCAGGGCATTGGTTGTCGATTGCCGCATGCTCACCGAGGGTGAGGCCATTACTGTGGAGCAGCTCCGTCCCTATGGCGACAAGGTGACCCAGGCCGAGTTTTTGCTGTTCAACTTGGGTTGGGATAAGCGCTGGGGAACCGAGGCGTACTTTGGTGACTATCCTTGCGTGGACGACGAAGTGTTGGACCTGATCATCGACGGCGGCTACAAGGGCATCGGCTTTGATGTAATTGGACTCGACCCCATCGCGGACGAAAGCCTGACGCGCCACAAGAAGTTGTTCCGCGCATGCGATATCGTCAACATCGAGAATCTTAAGGACTTGGACTGTTGCGGCGACGATCTGTTCTGGTTTAGCTGCGCACCGCTCAAAATTGAGGATTGCGACGGCTCGCCCATTCGCGCAATCGCGTGGTTTGAGGATTAAAGCGCCCTGTTCCATCTGTCGAAAAAACATTCGCCTTCGATTCGCAAGTGTGTCGTTTGAGTCAAAAAGCGGGCCGTGCCGGGGATTTCCGGCGCGGCCCGCTTGGTATCGCGCTTAGATTCGCAAGGTTGCGGCAGCCAGCGGCTTACTTGGCGTCGTATGCCTCGGCGTCCCACCAGTCGAGCTGGGCGATGTTGTCGCGGATGTGCTGGCAGCTCTTGTGGAAGCCCTCGAGCTCGTGCTCGGACAGCTCGAGCGTGTAGACCTCCTCGACGCCCTCGGCACCGATCGCGCACGGCAGGGAGGTGAAGATGCCCTCCTCGCCATACTGGCCGGTCATAAGCGTAGAGGCCGAAAGCACGGCATGCTCGTTGTGCAGCACGGCGGCGCAAACGCGCGCGGCGGAGTTGGCGACGGCGTACTCGGTGCACTGTTTGCCCTGGTAGGTTACGTAGCCGCCCTTGCGCGCGAGCTCCTCGACCTCCATGTGGTCAAAGGCGTACTTGTCGGGGTTCTCGGCCTGAAGCTCGTTAAGGCTCTTGCCGGCGATGGTTGCGGCCTTAAAGGCGGCCAACTGGCTAAAGCCGTGCTCGCCGATCATGTAGGCGTCGATGGACTTGGGGCTCACGCCGACCTTCTTGGAGATCTCGGTGCGCAGGCGGGCGGAGTCCAGGCCGCAGCCCGAGCCGATGATCTTCTTGGGATCGTAGCCGGTCAGGTGCCACAGCTCGGTGCACACGACGTCGCAGGGGTTGGAGATGCTCACGAAGATGCCGTCAAAGCCGGCGTCGACGATGCGCTTGGCAAAGGTGCGGGCGGCGTCGGTGGTAAAGAACAGCTCGCCGTCGCGGTTGCCGGCGGCCAGCGCGACCTTGCCGGCGGCGTTGACGATGACGTCGCAGCAGGCAAGCTCCTCGTAGTGGTCGTAGCAGTTGACGATCTTGGTGTTGTACGGGACAAACGAAAGGGAGTCGCGCAGGTCCTGGACCTCGGACGTCACCTTGGCCTCGTTGATATCGCACAGGTACAGCTCATCGGCAATGCCCTGCATGAGCAGACTGTTGGCAACATGCGCTCCTACGTGGCCCTGGCCGACCACACCGATCTTACGCGTTTGGTACATATATGTATCCTTTCGGCCGAGTTTTTCGCGTCGAACCATTGTAGCGTCCTGCTGCCACTTTGCTAGGCTAAAGCGCCGTAGATTTTTGGGCATGCCTTAATCTCTACTTTTGGAGTGATTTGGGCCGCTGACGGCATCGCCGGGCGATGTACTCGCGCGGATGGGGCCGGTCGTTGTACCATAACTGCAACTGACTCGTAAGGAGCATTCATGCCCATTCGCATCCCCGACGCCCTCCCTGCCGCCGCGCAGCTCGAGAGCGAGAACATCTTTGTCATGACCGAGTACCGCGCGCTGCACCAGGACATCCGTCCGCTGCGCGTGCTCATCCTCAACCTCATGCCCACCAAGATCGCCACCGAGACGCAGATCATGCGCAAACTCTCCAACACGCCGCTGCAGGTGGAAGTGGACCTGCTGCGCACCAAGACGCACGAGGCCACGCACGTGAGCGCCGGCCACCTGGAGACGTTCTACCGCACGTTCGACGACATCCGCGACATCCACTACGACGGCCTGATCATCACGGGCGCGCCGGTGGAACAGATGCCGTTCGAGGAGGTCGACTACTGGCCCGAGCTCTGCCAGATCATGGACTGGTCCACCACGCACGTGCACTCTACGCTGCACATTTGCTGGGGCGCGCAGGCTGGCCTGTACCATCATTACGGTATCCAGAAGTACGACCTGCCGGCCAAGGCGAGCGGCGTGTTCGAGCATTATCTGGTGAAGCCGCAAAGCCCGCTGGTCCGCGGCTTCGACGACCGCTTCTATGCCGTGCATTCGCGCAACACCGATGTGCGCCGCGAGGACGTAGAGGCCGAGCCGCAGCTTGAGGTCGTGGCCGTGTCCGACGAGGTGGGCCTGTACATCGTCAAGTCGACCGACAGCCGCCGCTTCTTTGTCTTTGGGCACCCCGAGTACGATACCGACACGTTGCGCCTGGAGTACGAGCGCGACGTGAGGCGCGGGCTCAACCCTCAGGTGCCGGCGCATTACTTCCCGGGCGACGACCCCACCGCCGAGCCGCGCAACGTCTGGCGCAGCCAGGCTCAGCTGTTCTACACCAACTGGCTCAACTACTACGTCTACCAGACCACGCCCTACGACCTGGCCCGCGCCGGCGAGGAGCACTAGACTGCGGCTGTAGCTGTGGTTGCTGCTGCGGCCGTTGCTGTGCTCACGGCGTGACGAACGTGGATTTTCGGACACACGAGCGTGGATTTTCGGACGTTTACAAATCGAGCGTGGATAATCTCCCACTTTTGGCTCAAAACTAGGCTCAAAACGGGAGATTATCCACGCTCATTTTTTAGGCATGTAGATGCCGATGGCTCGGCTAAGAGACGGTGCATGCAGAGGCAAAGTCGCATTTGGCGTAGTCTTGAATCTCGACGGGTTTTTCTTTCTGATAATCCAATGGACCAAGGCCTCAAAATGTGGAGACAGGGACCTCTTGGCAAGGCTTCTACCTGCAGATATAAGCCATCAGCCTAAAACATCCAAAACCGTCAAGCATTTGGTCAGCGCCTGGACGGTATTTGGTCAGACTTCGCATGAAACCGTCTGGTACGTTTGCGCCGTTCCAAGAGTTGGGAGGCGACATGGGAAACATGACGGCGAATCAAAGACTTGCAAGTCACATTAAGGCGTGCGAACAGCAGATGAGCTGCGTGTACGCGCGCACGGCGGCGGAGGCAAAGCAGATTGAGCGGCGGGCGGGGGCGGGAAGTCTAGAGGCGGTCATGCCGGGGCTGTATGCGCGTCCGGAATACTGGTCCGAGCTCAAGTTTCGGCAGCGTTATCTGCATCGGGTGCGGGCGCTTGCGCAAAAGCACCCCGACTGGACATTTTGCTCCTATACGGCGGCTGTTATCTATGGCCTTTCGGTTTCGCATGCCAATTTGACGCACATCCATATCGCCGCGATGCCGGCCCAATCGACGACGCCGGGCTCTCAGGTCATTCGTCATCGCTATGCTCGTCAAACACGGGCCACCCAGATGGATATCGCCGTAACCGATATCGATCAAACGATTACGGATTGCTTGGTCGATGCATCGTTTGTCGAGGGACTGATCATCGCGGATTCGGCACTCCATGAGCAACTTTTGTCGAAGGAGCATCTCGTTGAGACGGTCGATAAGCTTGGCCTGAATCGTCGCGGTGTTGTGATGGCGCGCAGGGTTGCGCGGTGTGCCGATGGCCTGTCGGAAAGCGGTGGCGAGTCCAAGGCACGTGCCCTGATGATCGAGCGCGGCTGGCAGATGCCGGAGCTGCAAGTTGAGCTGTTCGACCCGGTTGAGCCGGGACGGCCGTATCGCGTCGACTACTTGTGGCGCGTGGGCGACCAGCTGATTATCGGTGAGTTCGACGGATTCGTTAAAAGCGAGAAAGCGGCGGAGGAGGGCAAGCTCGCAAAGGCGCAGTTCGATGAGCGTCAGCGCGAGTCGAGGCTTTCGCTGCTTGATAACTGCAAGATCGTGCGCTTGTGCTGGGATGATCTAAGGGATCCGACAAAGCTCGATCGCAAGCTCAAAGTCGCCGGCGTGCCGCGTGCGTGCTGAGGCAGTTGCAAGGCGTTTGGCTGCACGGGCGTGGAAAATCAGACGGACGAGCGTGGAAATCTGGACGTTTGTTGAATGAGCGTGGATAATCTCCCATTTTTGGCTCGTAAGGGGGCCCAAAGTGGGAGATTTTCCACACTCATCTTGCTGTCTCTTATACACATCTGACGCTGCCGACGAATAGCCTTGTGTA
>CABSMS010000021.1 GCA_902478885.1 uncultured Collinsella sp.
CCAACCCCGCCATTCACAAGGCCACGACCGGCCCCGAGATCTGGGATGACACCGACGGCCAGGTCGACATCTTCGTCGCCGGCGTTGGCACCGGTGGTACCGTGACCGGCGTGGGCGAGTTCCTCAAGGAGCAGAACCCCGAGATTAAGGTCGTCGCCGTCGAGCCCTCCACCTCCCCGGTGCTCTCCAAGGGCCAGGCCGGCCCACACAAGATCCAGGGCATCGGCGCCGGCTTTGTGCCCGACGTCCTCGACACCCAGGTCTACGACGAGATCATCCCCGTCGAGAACGACGACGCCTTTGCGACCGGCCGCGCCGTGGGCCACAAGGAGGGCGTGCTCGTGGGCATTTCGTCCGGTGCCGCCGTGTGGGCCGCACTGCAGCTGGCCAAGCGCCCCGAGAACGAGGGCAAGACCATCGTGGCCCTGCTTGCCGACACCGGCGAGCGCTACCTGTCCACGGCGCTCTTCCAGGACTAAGGGCCCGTCACTTGTCGATAGGCCCAAGGCACGCCGGTCTCCCCTCTCTTCTGGCAGCCTGAGCTCATCCCAACAGGGTGTCCCACAGGACGCCCGAACTTGCTACAATGTCTGCGGCGCGGAACCAGCCTCCCGCGCCGCTTTTCTTTTTTGGCCACATGCCACCAAGGAGAACCTCCCCATGCACAATAAGCGCGTGCTCGTCGCCATGAGCGGCGGCGTCGATTCCAGCGTGACCGCGTATCTGCTCAAAAGTCAGGGTTACGAATGTGTCGGTGCCACCATGCGCCTCACCTGCCCCGCGCCCGATCCCGTCACGGGCATGAGCAAAGTCGATCGCGACATCGCTGACGCGAAGGCCGTCGCCGAGCGCCTGGGGATACCCCATCATGTGCTCGACCTGCAGCAGACGTTCGACCACAGCGTTATCGAGCGCTTTGTGAACGCCTACCAGGAGGGACTGACGCCCAACCCGTGCATCATCTGCAACCGCCACATTAAGTTTGGCGCGCTGCTCGATGTGGCGCTGGACATGGGCTGCGACTACATCGCCACGGGCCACTATGCCAAAACGAGCCAGGCGCCCGATGGCGCCTGGCAGTTGCACCGCGGCGAGGACCCCAAAAAGGACCAAAGCTACTTTTTGTATTCGCTTACGCAGGAGCGCCTGGCACGCACAATCTTTCCGCTGGCAGGCCTGGACAAGGAGCACGACGTGCGCCGCATTGCCACCGAGCAGGGTTTTGTCAACGCCAAAAAGGCCGAGAGCGAGGATATCTGCTTTATTCCAGACGGCGACTACGCGGGCTATATCGAGCGCCGCTGCGGACATGCCGCCGAGCCGGGCGATATTGTATGGCGCGACGGCAGCGTGGTCGGACGCCATAACGGCGCGTTGCGCTATACCATCGGCCAGCGCAAGGGCCTGGGCGTCGCGATGGCGCATCCCGTGTATGTGACGGGCGTCGATACCGTCAACAACACCGTGCATCTGGGCGAGGCCGAAGACCTGACGGCCACAGCGCTCACGGCCAACGACTGGATCTGGAGCGCCCCTGCCGACCGCATGGAGGCAGAGCTCACGTCCGGCGGCATTCGCGTGGGCGCCAAGTACCGCTACCGTCAGAAAGACCAGGCAGCGACCCTTACGCGCGGCGAAGACGGGCAAATGCTGCTGACTTTTGACGAGCCGCAGCGAGCCATCGCCCCCGGCCAAGCCGTTGTAGCCTACCGCGGCGACGTCGTCCTGGGCGGGGGCACCGTTACGTCAGCCATCAAATAGCCCCATCCCCTTCATAAGTTGCGGTGAAATAGGGACTGTTTAAGCGTTTCAGGCCGCTAAACAGTCCCTATTTCACCGCAACTTTGTTAAGTATTATGATGTTTGTGCTTGCTATATTTAACGATTAGAATACTTAACGAGGTGAT
Organism: uncultured Collinsella sp.; assembly: GCA_902478885.1. Classification (GTDB taxonomy): domain Bacteria; phylum Actinomycetota; class Coriobacteriia; order Coriobacteriales; family Coriobacteriaceae; genus Collinsella. The sequence goes on from CABSMS010000021.1 coordinate 1,908, forward strand.
GCAGCAGATGAGTACTTCCAACTATATAACCATGGGTGACGCCGCACGCCTGCTGGGCGTTACGAAGGCCCGTATATCGCAACTGGCTGCATCGGGAACGCTCGCGTGCGATATCGTCGGTGGGCGGAAAATGGTTGAGTACGATTCCGCGATTGGTTATCAAAAGGTCCGTAAGCGCGGGCGCCGTCCCGCAGCTGACGTAGGGCGCAAGTTCACGTTGATGTCAGCCGACCACGAGGTCGCGCATGTCTCGTTTGATCCAACGCGCGAGTTTTCCTTTGAAATTGCCGAAATACTCGATGCACGAAGGATGCCGTTTGGCACGTGCTCGAGTTCTTCTCCAACGGTGAATAAACGAGCGCTTAACACGTGGTGGAGCCACCGGTCGGTGCCCGACGTCCGCCCCGGACTCATCTCGCGCTATCGCGAGCTGGGAATTGACAGCGGTATTGAAGTGCCCGTTCGTTGCCTGGGTTTTTCGCTTTCGGATTGCTATTGGCTAAGACCGGTCGACTGCGATGGACTCGATTGGCAGCACCTCAATTACTTCGAAAACGATTTTGAACGGTCGGCACCCGAGCATCGTTCAGGCTGGCTTGAGGGCATCGGACTCAAAAATCCTGACAATACGTCCGAGGGTGAGCTCCCCAAATCTTGGATGATCCGCAATGGTGTTCGCATCCTGGTCAAAGGATGCGGAATGGACGATCAGCGACCGTTTAACGAGGCGGTTGCAACAGCTCTACATCGGCGTCTGCTATCCAAAGGTGAGTTTGTTCCCTATACGGTCGAGCGCATGTTCGACGGGCCCGTATGCCTATGCGATGACTTTCTTAATGGCCGTGAGGAATACGTGCCGGCCGCTTATATCAGGGACGCACTCGGTGGCCAGCGAGGAAACTCAACATACGATCGATACTGTCGCTATCTTGGCAGACACGGGGCTGACGAAGCCGCGGTAAGAAAATCCATGTCGCAGATGATTGTCTGCGATGCCCTCCTGGCCAACAGCGACCGCCACTGGCGAAACTTCGGCATCATCCGCAATGTCGATACACTAGAAATGCGGCCTGCACCGCTGTTCGATAGTGGCAATTGCCTGTGGTACAACGTGCCAACCGCCGTGCTCGTTGCCGGGGAGTTTGGATTTGCCGCCAAACCGTTTGGTCCAGATCCTTCCGCTCAGCTAGCATTTGCTGACTCGCTCGATTGGTTCGATGCGTCGCATCTCGATGGGTTCGTCGACGAGGCAGTCGAAATCCTCTCACAAAGCGCATGGGCAACAGCAGGCAATCGCCTCAAGGCCATCCGCCGCGGTCTCGAGCGCCGCACGATAGAGGTAAGCGCCGCCGTTGAGGTACTACGTCACGTGCAGAGATAACAGCACTGCCCCCTAAGTTGCGGTGAAATAGGGACTGTTTTCGCATTTAAAACGCTTAAACAGTCCCTATTTCACCGCAACTTAGAGAGGACGGCCTCGGTCTGTACTACTGTGTCAGCCGAGGCCGCTGCATCGTTAGCGCTGCACGTAGGCGCGAACGAGCTCGTAGGTGTTGCGCACGCCGTCCATGTGGCTGCGCTCGTAGTTGTGGCTCGCGTACACACCGGGGCCGATCAGGCCGTGACGGATGTCGTAGCCGGCAGAAAGCGTGGCCTCAACGTCCGAGCCGTAATGCGGGTACACGTCGATCGCGTAGTCGAGCTCCAGCTCGCGCGCGATATTGGACAGCGTGGTCACCAGATCGTAGTTATAGGGGCCACCCGAATCCTTGGCGCAGATCGACACCATGCGCTCGGTGCAGCCCAGGTCGTCGCCCACGCAGCCCATGTCAACGCTGATCATCTCGCGCGTGTCGGCCGGCACGAAAGCGCCGCCGTGGCCGACCTCCTCGTACACGGTAAAGAGCAGCGACACCTTGCGCGAAAGCGTCACCTCGCCGTCAGCAACGGCACGGGCCAGACCCAGCAGAATCGACGCCGACAGCTTGTCATCCAGGAAGCGGCTCTTAATGTAGCCGCTCTCCGTCACCGTGGTACGCGGATCCATAGCGATGATGTCGCCGGTCTGAACGCCCAGCTCAAGCACGTCGTCCTTGCTGTCGACGTTCTCGTCGAGCAGGATTTCCATGTTCTTCTCGATGGTCTTGACCGGCTCGTCGGCCACGTGCGCCGAGGGCTCGGTGTTGAGAACCACACCCGTGTACACATTGCCGTCACGCGTGTAGACGGTGCAGTTCTCGCCATCGGCCGTAGACCACTGGTGCCCGCCGAGCGTCGTGGGACGCAGACGGCCATTGTCCTTAATGGAGCGCACCATGGCGCCCAGGGTGTCGACGTGGCTCGCCAACACAAGCGGCTCGCCCTCGCCACCAAGCTCAACCAGTACGTTGCCCTTATTGGAGCGCTCGGGCCCAAAGCCCATATCGCGCAACGTCTCCATCAGATAGTCAGTCGCCGCACGGGTATAGCCCGTAGGCGAGGCAATAGAAGTCAGCGTCTTAAGCTGTCCTGCGATATAGGAGAGCGTCTCCTCTAGAGAAGCATCAATATTAGAAATCATATGCATCCTTCCAAGTAAAACTAAGACCGAGTCCCGATTTTAACCGTTCTGCACGTGCAATGCCCCAGGAGCCGAGCCGACTCCAGACGTCCCCGCACCGGTTTTGTGCACGTGCACGGTTTACAATCCCAATCTTGCATAAATCCTATCGGTATCTGCATAGAAATGAGGCATCTTCTTGCTTCGTCTCAGGGTGCCCCACCTTGGGCCGTGCAAAAAACGGAGTATTCAGCACCGTGGGCCCCAACAGCCCCATCGCGAACGACAAAACGACGCGGTTACAGCAGTGTCGCAGGTCGTCGTAAAGCAAAAACTCAGTAACAACCCCCTCCGCTCATCGATAGCCCGCCCACAATGGCTGTCGATGGGCGCCTGCGGGCCACTACGGGCCATTCAAAACGTTATGCATTTTTAAGAGCTTGCTGAATACTCCCAAAAATGCACGCTGGGAAGTGCACCACCTATCCGCAGCGGGCAGCATGCCTTGGTTTTGCCCGTCTCGGGGCATCGACGCAACACAAAAAGCCCCGCCGTGCGTAGCACGGCGGGGCCAGCGGCAAGTCAAAAGTCCATACGCCTACAGGCGAAAGAACACCAAACTAGACTAGGCAGCCGGGCAGATCTTCTTGAAGAGCTCGATGACGTCGTCGAGCGTCGCCTCGCGCGGGTTGCCCGGGAAGCAGGCGTCGGCCATGGCGTCCTTGGCCAGGACCTCGATCTCATCAGCCTTCATGGCCTCGCAGACGTGCGGGATGTTCACGTCGGCGGAGAGCTGCTTGACGGCGGCGATGGCGGCATCGGCGGCCTCGTCGGTGCTCATGCCCGTGGTGTCAACGCCCATAGCGACGGCGACCTTCGCCAGGCGCTCGGCGCAAACCGGCTTGTTGAACTCCATGGCAATCGGCAGCAGCATGGCGCAGGCGACGCCGTGCGGGGTGTCGTAGTGAGCGGACAGGGTGTGAGCCATGGCGTGGTCGATGCCCAGGCCAACGTTAGAGAAGCCCATGCCGGCGACATACTGGCCAAGGGCCATGCCCTCGCGGCCGGAGCCGGGCTGGCCGGACTTGGCCTCGGCGACGGAGTCACGCAGGTTCTCGCTGATCAGCTTAATAGCCTCAAAGTGGAACATGTCGGAGAGCTCCCAAGCGCCCTTGGTGGTATAGCCCTCGATGGCGTGGGTCAGAGCGTCCATGCCGGTGGAGGCGGTCAGGCCGGCGGGCATGGAAGCCATCATGTCGGGGTCGACGACGGCGACCTCGGGGGCGTCGTTGGTGTCGACGCACACGAACTTGCGGACCTTCTCGGGGTCGGTGATGACGTAGTTGATGGTCACCTCGGCAGCGGTACCGGCGGTCGTCGGCACAGCGATGGTGAACACGGCGTGGTTCTTAGTGGGAGCAACGCCCTCGAGGCTGCGGACATCGGCGAACTCGGGGTTGTTGATGATGATGCCAATGGCCTTAGCGGTGTCCATGGAGGAGCCGCCACCGATGGTCACGATAGCGTCAGCCTCGGCGGCCTTGAAGGCCTCGACGCCGTCCTTGACGTTCTGGATAGTGGGGTTGGGCTTGATCTCGGAGTAGAGGCTCCAAGCGATGCCGGCAGCGTCGAGCTCGTCGGTCACCTTAGCGGTAACGCCGAACTTGACCAGATCGGGGTCGGAGCAGACGAAGATCTTCTTGTAGCCGCGACGCTGGAGCTCGCCGGGGATCTCCTTGATGGCGCCGGAACCATGATAAGAAATGGTGTTGAGAACGAAACGATTAGCCATTGATAGCCTCCCATCGTGTGCGGGGCACCCATTACGCCCCACGCTATGAGTCCCATCCTAACGCTTTTGAAACAAAAAACGCGTGAGAACGTCAAATTTGTTAAAGCGTTTCAACAGGTGATGAAAAATATTGCGGCAAAGGGACAGCCCCTTTGCCGCATTCGGTTACTTTCGACAGCCCTCTTTCCAAGCCTCGGCCGCAACCTTCCAGCGTAAGCGCAAGTCGCGCTCGCGGTCGATGAACATGATGGCAAACGCGACAAACAGCAGCAAGCTCGCCACGACGATGGCGTGCAGGCCCATGCGCTCAATACACCAGTTGCCCAACACGGCGCCAAACACAAAGGTAAAGATCACGCCAAAGTACAGCAGGCCGTTTTCCAAAAAGCCGCGCCTGTGGGTGATGATGTAATCGTCCACGTTTTGCAGCGCGTTGCGCAAGTTGCCGATGCACATGGTCGTAGCGATGCCATGACCGTGAATCTTGCGGAAGCTCTCGACCTGCATGCCGCAGGCAAACGAAGTGAGGCAGTTGGCGAGCAGGTTGTAACCGCCACCGGGGATAAAGCTCACGCCCAGCAAGATGACGGCTTCAAAGAACACCGTCACCTGGCGCCAGTGAATCACACTGCCAAACCGTTCGTGTACCAGGTCGGCAAGCATAATGCCCACGGCAAACGACACCACAGGGAAGAAGTAGCGCCCCGCAAGTGCCCAATTGCCCTCCGAGATGCTCACGCCCACCAGCAAGATGTTGCCCGTCTGCGCGTTAGCGAAAACATGGTCGCGCCCAATGTACGAATAAACGTCCATAAAGCCACCGGCGAGCGCCAAGATGATGCCCAGCTCAATAGACTCCGATATCTGTTTGGCACGCTGCATCGTCGTGCATCCTCCTTGTTGACGACCCTCTCGTGCGTTGGCGGAAACATAACCGCCGTTCATACTGTAACCCATTGACAACATGGCGTGCGCGCGAGACGGCCCCTTCGACACGGGGATACACAGTCTGGAAACAAACGGCACCCGCATCGACACGCCGATCCGCCAGCCCATGTACTCCACCAGTCTTTTTAGCCCCGTCCCAAAAAGACTGGTTACAATTACGTGCAGCATACAGACACCGGGAGGGATCGTGGCAAAAAAGCCTCAGCACGCTCAGAACAGCCAACGCAGTCAGCAGGGCAAACAGGGCCAGCAGCAAAAGCGCGGCGGCAAGGCCCAGGGCGGCCACGCCGCTCATACCCCGGCAGCGCCCGCCCGTCCCTGGCGCCCGGGCCGCGATAAGTTCCTCCCCGTCAGCCGCGCCGACATGGATGCGCGCGGCTGGGACCAGTGCGACTTCGTCTATATCTGCGGTGATGCCTACGTGGACCATCCGAGCTTTGGCATGGCTATCATCAGCCGCGTACTCGACGCGCACGGTTACAAAGTGGGCATCATCTGCCAGCCCGACTGGACCGACCCCGCCAGCATCACTGCGCTCGGCGAGCCGCGCCTGGGGTTTCTCGTCAGTGCCGGCAACATGGACTCCATGGTCAACCACTATTCGGTGACCAAGCACCGCCGCCACACCGACGCCTATACCCCCGGTGGCGAGGAGGGGCACCGCCCCAATCGTGCCGTCACGGTCTACGGCAACCTCATCCGCCAGACGTTCAAGGACGCCCCCATCATTATCGGCGGCATCGAGGCGAGCCTGCGCCGCCTGGCCCACTACGACTACTGGCAAGACAAGCTCAAGCGCTCGGTGCTGCTCGACTCGGGCGCCGACATCCTCGTCTACGGCATGGGCGAGCACGCGATCGTCGAGATCGCCGACGCGCTCGACGCCGGACTGCCCGTCGATCAGATCACCTATATCAACGGCACCGTCTACCGCACCAGCTCGCTCGACGAGGTCTACGACTACGACTTGCTGCCCAGCTGGGACGACCTTGCCGCCGACAAGCTCAATTACGCGCGCAGCTTTAACGTACAGCAGCAGAACATGGACCCCATCACCGGGCATCGTCTGGTAGAGCCCTACCCCGACAGCGTCTATGTGGTGCAGAACCCACCGTCGGCCACGCTCACCACCGACGAGATGGACGAGGTGGCCGAACTCCCCTACGCACGCGATTGGCATCCCGATTACGACGCGGCGGGCGGCGTGCCGGCCTTTGCCGAGATCAAGTTTTCCATTAGCTCCAACCGCGGCTGTTTTGGTGAGTGTTCGTTTTGCGCGCTCACCTTTCACCAGGGTCGCGTGCTGCAGATGCGCAGCCACGACTCGATCATGCGCGAGGCTGAGCTGCTCACGCGCGATCCCGAGTTTAAGGGCTACATCAACGACGTGGGCGGACCGACGGCCAACTTTAGCCGCCCTGCCTGCGATAAGCAGCTCAAGCACGGCGTGTGCAAGAACAAGCGCTGCCTGTGGCCGAGTGTGTGCAAGAACATGGTGGTCGACGAGAGCGGCTACACGCAGCTGTTGCGCGACCTGCGCCAGCTGCCGGGCGTCAAAAAGGTCTTCGTGCGCAGCGGCATCCGCTTTGACTACACCATGGCGGATGCCTCGGACGAGTTTTTGCGCGAGCTGCTGGAACACCATGTCTCGGGCCAGCTGCGCGTAGCGCCCGAGCACGTGAGCGATGCCGTGCTGTCTGTGATGGGCAAGCCGAGCCGAGCCGTCTACGATGCGTTCTGTCGCAAATTTGAGCGCTTGAACCGTGAATACGGACTTAAGCAGTACGTGGTGCCGTACCTAATCTCGAGCCATCCCGGCTCGACGATGAAGGAAGCCGTGGACCTTGCCGAGGCCGTGCGCGACATGGGCTACATGCCCGAGCAGGTGCAGGACTTCTACCCCACGCCGTCCACCATGTCGACGTGCATGTACTACACCGGCGTAGATCCGCGTACCATGCAGCCGATCTATGTGGCGCGCGACCCGCACGAGAAGGCCATGCAGCGCGCGCTCATCCAGTATCGCAAGCCCGAAAACTACAAGCTCGTGCGCGAGGCACTGGAAAAGGCCGGGCGTCGTGACCTGATCGGCTATACAAAGCATTGTCTGATTCGCCCCGTGCCGCCACGCCCGGGCGAGACGTCTGCTGGCGGTGGGCATGGCACCGGCAAGAAGGGCGGCAAGCCGCACGGTGGCGCCGCCGGCAAGGGGCCCAAGGGCAGCAAGGGCCACGGCGGCATGTCGCGCGCACAGAACACCGCAGGGCGCAATCGCGCGGCCCAGGGGCGTCAGGGCGCCAACGGCGGCGGACGCCGCAACTAGCGCGGCGAGGGCCAGCCGACGTCTCTTGGCCAGCCGGCGTCTCCTCATCGGCCAAGCGTGATTTCCCTAGGGGGAACACACTTAGGCTGTCTCTAGTCGTGATTTCCCTAGGGAGAACACGTTCAGACGCACCTAACCGTGTTTTCCTTAAGGGAATCACGCTTGCTGGTGGGGACGATCCGTCTGGCACGCCAACTTGAGCGACCGCATCGCCTCTACCAGTACAAAGCCGGCGATAGCAACCGTGACCACCACGTCGAACGGCGTGTTCACAAACCATAGCAGGCCCATGAGGTACGAGCCGGCATTAAAGGCAAAGTGCAGCAGGATCGTGTAGCGGAGCTTTCCGGTGGTCACGAGCACCCAGCCAAAGATGAGGCCGGCGGCCCCCGCGTAGCAGCCCTGCACCCAGTTCATGTGCATAAAGCCGAAGACCGCCGCCTGCAGCACAATCGCCGCTGCGATACCCCACGTGCTTGGGGCCGCCCAGGGCACCATGGCGCCGTCCTGCGCGCTCGCACGACGCCGGCGCTTCCAAAGTGGGCGGCACTGCGGATTAAACGCTCGGAGCGAAAACTCGAAAATAATGCCGCGCACCAGCAGCTCTTCACAAAATGGGGCGCCGAGCACCGTAGTCAGGACGGCGAGATAGCTGGTGTCGCCCATGCCTGTTTCCTCGACAAGCTCGCTGTAGTCGGCCGCCACCTCGGGCAACAGCGACAGCGCGGCGTCGGTCACGTAGCCAACGACCACTTGCAGGGCCAGGCCAATCACGATAACGCAGGCGATGCGTTTCCACGCCCCACGCGCTCCCCCGCCGAGCGGATGTTCGCTTTGCCGGCGTGCCATAAACGAACGCGGCCACAGATAGCGCCACCACAGCAACGTCATCAAAAACGATGCCGTCTGAGCGGCAGCCTGGAACCATTGGATATCGAGATTGTCGATCGGATAGCCCGTCAGCACCGACACGGCATCGAGAACAGAAAACAGAACCACGCTCAGGGCTATATCGGCAGCGACAACGCCAAAACAGGCAAGCGCCCAAATCATCGCATTGAGCATGCCAACCTCCTCAAAACCGTTCCCCAGTTCTACCACAACTCGGCAGAGAGCTGATCCCATGGGGACGGAGGAAAACGGATCACTTATTGATGAGAATCGGGCGCAGTGCCAAAGGCCCCGCTGGGCGAGATGTCGAACGGGAAGGTGCCGCAGCGATTGAACGCGGCGATGAACATGCGGATGGCGTTGGACGGCGTGGTGCCTACGAGTTGGGTTGCCGCCGCGAAGGCCGCCTTTTCCTCGGGCAAGACCTTCGCGACAACCGGGGTCATGTTTTCTGCCATGGCGATTCCTTTTTGAAACGACGGTGGTGCGGATAGATGCGGGCCACGCGGCTGGGCGACGGGCTGTGAAGGCAACCCGATTGGCCCGCATCTGGAGTTTGTTTCTACTGCGTTGGTATTACTTGGTAATCCTAAGTATTACCCCGCAGATAGAATACCATACCGAACCCTATGGGGACGGAGAAAAAACGGATCATTTTGTTGCTGAGTAAGTATTTAGAGCGTGATGATGTCCGAGATATTGAGGGCCTGAGCGTCGACGGCATCGTGCGTAGCAAGCAACAGCATGCGGCCGTCGAGCAAGTCGAGCACGACCTCGGCGCATGCGTCGCGCGCAGCGGTATCTAGGCCGGTAAAGGGCTCGTCCAGAATCACTGCGCCGCCCGGACACAGCAGGGCTCGGGCAATCTCGACGCGACGGCGCTGCCCGCCCGAGAGCTCGGCCACACGAGTATGCACATCGACCCCCGGCACCAGCAGGCGCAACAGGGCCGCGGCACTCGAGGCGTCCACGCGCGCGTCGGCGCACACCAGCACGTTATCCAAAGCCGAGGCGCCCTCTACCAGGCGCACATCCTGAAACACCATGGAGCACGGCGCGCACTCCCCCGCCGCCAGCGCAAGCAGCGTCGACTTGCCCACGCCCGAGGTGCCCATCACGCAGGCGCGCCCACCGGCGGGCACACGAAGCACCAGTCCGTCGAGCGCCGGAGCCCAGGGAGCGCGATCGCCCACGGCGAGCGCAAGCTCCGCAGCAGCCCTGCCGCCAGCAGAGCCGCCTGCACGTCCGCGAGGACAACGCCCATGCGCCCGCACAGCAGCACGCCATGCTGCGGGCCCCGAAGCCCGCAGCAGCCACACCAGCACGCGCTCACAAGCCCACGAGGCGGCAACGACCAGCACGGTCCAAGCCAGCAGATCAGCCGTCTCAATCAAAAGCTTCGCCTGATAGATGCGCTCACCCACGGTGCCCACCGCCATGCCGATCAGCTCCGCCGCCACGCCGGCCTTCCAGCTCATGCCAATCACGGCGCGGGCGCACGAAAGCACAAACGGCAGGACTTCGCGCCAGGTGTGGGCGCAAAACAGTCGCCAGCCCCGCACGCCATGCAGGCGGAACATCTGCTTCAGCGGTTTATCCGCTTGCGTCAAACCCTCGACCAGCGAAAAATACACGCCCGGCAGCGCCATCAAAAAGACCGCCACAATGCTCACGCGCGCCGACCCCAACCAAATGAGCAGCAAGACCACTATGCAGGCAACCGGCGTCGCCTTAACAAACGAAAGCGCCGGGGCCACCAAGCGGGCAAACGTCAGCGACCACACCGAGGCTCCCGCCATCACGCCGCCACACGCCGCGGCAAGCGCCAGCCCACCCAAGATTCGCGCGCCTGAGCCCACCAGAATCGCCCACGTGCCGGCATCGCATACTAGCCGCAGCAACGCCACCGCAACAGTACCTGGCCCCGGCAAAATCAACGGCTGCGCCACCAGTGCCGCTGCAAAGACCCACACGGCAAGCCAAAAGGCGGCAACGGCACCTGCTGCCGCCACCGCCTTCATACGCTCTGCCATTTGTCGAGCAAACGCACGCACGGGCTACTCCATGTAGTAGAAATCATCGGCCGGGAGCTTGCCGCCCACGGCGCTCGCGTCCGCATCGGCCAGCACCTGCAGGTACCCACCGAGCGCCGCCTTCATATCCTTCCCCGTCTGGCACACGAGCATGCACCCGGGAATCGCCTTTTCGGCAATCGCGGCGTTATCGACGATACCCGCATCGACCACGGCCTGTGCCCAATCTGCCGGCGCCGCATTGACGGCTTTCACGCTCGCCGCATGGCGGCGCAAGAATTCCGCCACGGCCTCGGGATGTTCCTCGGCAAAGGCTCGGCGCACCACGGTCACGCCCGTCAGCAAACGGGAGCCCGTGTCACCCGCTAGTTCGTCCCACGCATCGGTCAGGCTCACCGGCGCCGACAGCTTGCCCTCGCTCTTTGCGATGGCAGCGGTCTTGAACGGCTCGGGCAGCACGCCCACGGCAGACGGATCGGCAAGCAGCGCCGAGAGCACCTCGGTGGGCTCGCTCTTAAACTCAAGCGCCACCTGGCCGGTCAGGCCCGCGCGCTCCAGCAGATAGTTCATGACGTACTCCGGCGTGGCGCCCTTGCCCGTCATGTAAACGGTGCGACCCGCCAAATCGCCAAACGAGGTCACGTCCGCGTCGCCCGTCACCACGCTCAGCACGCCCAGCGTGTTGATGTCGATGACCTGCACCGCACCCTCGGTCTTGTTGTAGAGAACGCTCGCCACGTTGGCGGGCACCAGGGCAATGTCGACATCGCCCTGAATCACCTTGGGCACGATCTCATCGGCTGCGGCGCTGATCGCAAAGTCGAACTCGTTGTCCGTGGCACCATCGGTCGCCTGGTCCATAAACTGCACCAGACCGATTGACGTCGGACCCTTGAGCGAGGCGACGTGCACCTCAACCGGCTCGGCAGCGGCACCGTCAGCGGCAGACCCAGTAGCCGAGCCCGCAGCAGACCCGGCACCGGCAACCCCGCCGCCACAGCCCGCGAGCGCAAGTGACAGGGCGCCCGCGGCGAGCGCCGAGGCAAACCCCCGGCGCGACATTTCAAAATCAAACGCGCGCATCGCTAGCACGTCCCCTCGTTAGGCATCGTCCATGCGTGATGGTCGGTATGCAGCAGCTCCTCGGCCAGCGGCGAGAGCGGCTCGCCCAAGAACTCGCGATAGCACGCCTGGACATCGGGATTCTCGTGCGAGAAGCGAATCTCGGCGTTCGCATCGAGGCCCCAGAGCACCTGGCCACGCTCGGCAGCCAGCTCGCAACCGTCGTGGATGGGCTGACCGCCACCACCGACGCAGCCGCCGGGGCACGCCATGACCTCGACAAAGTCATAGCTCACACGACCGTCGCGAATTGCGTCGAGCAGGCGGGCGGCATTGCCCAGCCCGTGCGCCACGGCGACGCGCACCTTGGTGCCATCGATATCGGTGACGGCTTCCTTCCAGCCGTCCAGGCCGCGCACATCGGTAAAGAAATCGGCATCGGGGTTCTTGCCCGTCACCAGGTAATAGGCCGAGCGCACGGCGGCCTCCATCACGCCGCCCGTGGCGCCAAAGATCACACCCGCGCCCGTGCCAAAGCCCAGCGGCGTATCGAGCGGCTCCTCAACCAGCGTATCCACGCTCACGTGGCTCGCGCGGATCATGCGCACCATCTCGCGCACCGTCAGCGCAACGTCCACATCGGGCGCACCGCCCTCGCCCACCATGCTCGGCAGCGCACACTCGGCCTTCTTTGCCGTGCACGGCATCACGGACACCACGAACAGGCGCTCGGGCTCCACGCCCAGCACCTTGGCGTAGTACGTCTTGGCAATAGCGCCGAACATCTGCTGCGGCGACTTGGACGTGGACAGGCTGTCGACAAACTCCGGATAGCGCGCCTTCACAAAGCGCACCCAGCCCGGGCAGCAGCTCGTAAACATGGGCCAACCGCGGCTGTCGCCCTCGCCCTTGGCGGCGGCACCCAGGCGCTCGAGCAGCTCGGAGCCCTCCTCCATAATGGTGAGGTCGGCCGAGAAATCGGTGTCGAACACGTACTCAAAGCCCACGCGGCGCAGCGCGCAAGCCAGGCGCTCAACGGTAGCCTCCTCGCGCGGAATGCCGAGCTCCTCGCCCCAGGCGCTGCGCACGGCAGGCGCGATCTGCACCAGCACGATCTTGTCGGGATTAGCGAGCGCGTCAAACACGGTCTCGGTATCGTCGCGCTCGCGCAGCGCGCCCGTCGGACAATGCGTGATGCACTGACCGCAGGCGACGCAATCGGTCTTGCCGATCGGCGCGCGCCCGCGGGTACCCACGGCGGTATGTGTGGCGCGGTTGGTCAGGTCCCAAATCCCTAGGCCCTGCACGCTCTCGCACACCTTGATGCAGCGCATGCATTTAATGCACTTGTCGTTTTCGCGGATGATGGGAAAATCGAAATCCCAGCCCTCGCCCGCCAAATGCCTTTGATACGGCAGATAGAAAATGCCCAGGTCGTTGGCGATGGTCTGCAGGTTGCAGTTGCCGCTGCGCACGCAGCTCGTGCACCGCGAATCGTGCTGGGACAGCAGCAGCTGCACGTTGGTGCGACGGGCCTCGCGGGCCTTGGGGCTGTTAGTGTGGACCACCATGCCGTCGAGCACGTAGTTGTTGCAGGCGGCAACCAGCTGGTCGCAGCCCTCAACCTCGACCACGCACACGCGGCAGCCGCCAATCTCGTTTAGATCGCGCAGGTAGCACAGGGTGGGAATCTGAATGCCGACGGACTTGGCCGCATCCAGGATCGTGGTGTGCTCGGGCACCACGACTTCGCAGTTATCGATAATGAGCCTGACCATGTTGTGCGCTCCGTTTTCGCTGTTATCGCCGACGGTGATTTTGTTGAGCTCTACCATTCCAGGTTCCTCCCTCCGCGGAACGCACCAAAGCCAAAGTGGTCGCAGCGCAGGCAGCGGCTCGCCTCTTGGCGTGCCTCCTCCTCGGTAAGGCCCTGTTCGACCAGATTCCAATCGTGAATGCGCTCGCCGGCCTCGCGCTCGCCCAGCTCGCAGCGGCCGCACTCGTGCTTGCCCTTAAACTGAACGGTCGGCAGCTCAACCTCGAGCTTAATCTTGTGGTCGAAGCCCAGGTAGCGGTCGATATTTGCCGAAGCCACGCGACCGGCGTTGATGGCACGGATGACGGTGGCGGGACCGGTCTGGCAGTCGCCGCCGCTAAAGAGGCCATCGAAGTTGGGCACGGCGCCGTCCGAATCGGTGACGACGCAACCCCACTTGCAGGCGATGCCCATGTCCTCAAACGGCTTGGAATCGATGTCCTGACCAATGGCGACAAACACGCGCTCGCAGGGGATGACGCGCTCGGGCGTAGCGGCGGCACGCGGAGCCGGACGACCGCGACGGGGCTCGCCGATAATCTGCGGTTGCACGCGCAAGCCGCTCACGCGACCGTCCTCGCCCGTCTCGATGGCGAGCGGGGCCGTCAACTCCAGCACCTCGCAGCCCTCGGCCTGGGCACCGGCGATCTCGGCGTCCTGGGCCGTCATATCGCAGATGCGACGGCGGTAGACGATGCTCACCTTTTCGGCACCGCAGCGCACGGCGGAGCGTGCCACGTCCATGGCAACGTTGCCGCCGCCGATGACGCACACGCGCTGGCCGCTCAGGTCGGGCAGCTCGTCATCGCCGATGGCGCGCAGCATCTTGACGGCCGATTCCACGCCGGGCGCCTCTTCACCCGGAAGGCCGAGCTTCTTGTCACTGTGGGCACCGATGGCCAGGTAGACGGCATCGAACTCGTCGCGCAGACGGGCGAGCTCCTCGCCGCTCACGGAGTGGTCGAGCTCCACGTCGATGCCGGCGCTCAAGATCCAGTCGATCTCGGCCTGCAGGCGCTCGCGCGGCAGACGATAGCTGGGGATGCCGTAGCGCAGCATGCCGCCCAAGTGGTGGCGCTGCTCAAAAATGGTCACCTTGTGGCCCATCACGGCCAGGTAGTAGGCACAGGAAAGGCCGGCCGGGCCGCCGCCGATCACGGCGACGCGCTTACCGGTGTTGTCCACTACATGTGGCTTGTGGTCGTTGAGGTCGCTATGCTCAACGGCAAAACGCTTGAGGGCGAGGATGTTCATGGGGTCGTCGACCATGCCACGGCGGCAATGCATCTCGCAGGGATGCTCGCACACCAGGCCACAGACGAGCGGTAGCGGGTTGTTCTTGCGGATGACCTTGACGGCGTCGGCATAACGGCCTGCCTCGACGAGCGAGATGTAACCAGGAATGTCGACGTGCGCCGGGCAGCCCGAGACACACGGGACGCGAGCCTCGCGGTCAAAGCCGCAGGAGTGCTCGCGGATGTGGTGCTCAAAATCGTCGCGGAAGCCGCGAATGGCCGTGAGTGCCATGGCGCCAGCTTCGTAGCCGATGGCGCAGTCGCTCGAAAGGTAGATGGTGCGGGCCGTGCGCTCAATCAAGTTGAGCGTGGACTCGTCGGCGCGGCCCTCGAGCACATCGGCGAGCAGGTCGCTCAGCGCGCTTAGGCCCACGCGGCAGGGCGTGCACTTGCCGCAGCTCTGGGTGGAGCACAGGTTGACGAGCGCCGCCGTAAACTCGACGGGGCACGGGGCGAGTGAACTCACCGCCAGACGACGTCCGAGTGCATCGTGCAGGTCGTCCATGACGGCCTGAGCGTGGCTGCGTTCCATTACGTGCAGTCGAGCCATAAGATCCCCTCTCACATGGCAGCCCGGAGGCGAGGCCGGGCGAAATTGCTACACGCACAACACTGACCTAAAAAGTTGTTAGGTCTCCACGCAGTTCGGCAGGCGGTATGAAATGTCACCATCAGCGGTGAAAATGAACATTATCGCAGATAAATGCCATATTTGATAAAACGCGTTACCAAACGACAATGCCCCGCCCACGCAATCACGTGGGCGGGGCATTGCTTCAGGCATGCGGCCAGCGACCCTGTTGCTTTTACTTAAGCTCGGGCCAGTAACCCTTGTTGGCCTCGATCATGTCGTCGAGAACCTCCTTGGCGACCTTCATCGACGGCACGGTCTTGTTGAGCGTAAAGGCCTTAAGCGCCTTCTCGTACGAACCCTCGATCGTAGCCTCGACAATGAGCTTCTCGGAGTTCAGCTGCTGCATCATGAGGCCCTGCTGGAACAGCGGAATGTTGTCGCGGCTGATGACCTCGGGGCCGTTCTTGCCAATGTAGGCAGGCAGCTCGACCATAGCGTCGTAGGGCATGTTGGGGATGGCGCCCTTGTTCTCGCAAATGACCAGGAAGCGCTGCTTGGTGTCGTTCTTCAGAGCGATAGCCAGATCGGCAATCCAGTCGCCGTGGCTGCCCGCATAGAACGTGCTCTCGTCGATCTCGCCCGTCTTCTCGTAATGGTCGATACCATCAAAGAGGTTCTTCTCACGCGTCTCCTCAACCTCGTTAGCACGGGTGCGCTCGGGGTTGGAGTGCTCGACGAACTCCTTCTGCTGCAGGTAGTAGTTCAGATACGTGTTGGGCAGGTACTCCGGGAAGCACTCCATGATCTCGTACTCGCCCTTCCAGACGTAGTACCAGCTGCCCTTGGTGTGGCGGTTCTGCTCGGGGTGCTCGTCGACGGCCTCCTCGGGCTTCTTTGCCATGAGCGAGCCCATGCCCTTGAGGTAAGAGTCGGGCAGCAGAATCTCATGCTCCTTGATGTACTCGCGCAGCTGCGGGAGCACCTCCTCGCCCTTGTGGCGGATCGAGGTGAACCAACCAAAGTGGTTGAGGCCAAAGTAATCGTACTCGACATCCTTCTTGTCGATATCGAGCGCGGCGCAAACCACGTCGATGATCGCGATCGGCATGTCGCAGATGTTGATGATACGAGCGTTGGGACGCAGCACGCGGCAGCCCTCGGAGACGATAGCGGCAGGGTTGGAGTAGTTGAGAATCCAGTAGTCCTTCTTGGCGTACTTCTCAACGTCATCGATCAGCTCGACCATGGGGAAGATGGTGCGCATGCCGTAGGCAAGGCCGCCGCAACCGCAAGTCTCCTGACCCACGCAGCCGTGACGCAGCGGAATCTTCTCGTCCTGTTCGCGCATGGCGTAGCCGCCCACGCGCATCTGGGCAAACACGAAGCTCGCGTCGGTAAAAGCCGTCTTTTTGTCGGTGGTCACCGTGAGCTTGATGTCCAGGCCGAGGTCCTCGTGCAAAATCCAGTCCACGAGCACGCCGATCTTGCGCTGGCGCTCCTCGTTGATGTCGTACAGACGAATCTCGTCAACGTCGAGCTCGTCCTTGCGCAGGGCGATGGACTTGACGATGCCGGGGGTAAAGGTGGATCCGCCACCACACAGAGTAATGATCATTGTTTACTGCTCCTTCTCAATTGCGTTTTCGACCTTGTCGCGCATCTCGGCGACCTTCATGCCAAAGATGATCTGGATATTATTGCCGTTGCGGTTGATGCCGCTGTTGGGCACGTGGTTGATGAGGTCCTCATTGATGAGGTCCGGGTTCTTAACGTTCACGCGGAGACGCGTAAAGCAGTTCTCGAGCTCCTCGATGTTGTCCTTGCCACCAAGACCTGCGACCAGGTCGGCAATACCCGCATCGACGCCCTCTGCGGGAGCCGCGGCAACAGCACCCTGCTTCACCGCGACAGACGCGGCGGCCTCGCCCTCGGCAACGGACTCGGCAAGCTCGGACTCTTCCTCGCGACCAGGCGTGTGGAGGTTGAGCTTCTTGATAAGGAAGGTGAAGAGGAAGAAGTACAGAGCGGCGTTGACGACTCCAAGCACCAGCATAACCGGCCAGTTGGTCTTATCGACACCGAGGACCAGGTTGGAAACCACGATGTTGATGATGCCGCCTGCAGTCGAAGCGGGCACGGAGAGGACCTTGAGCAGGACCAGGAAGATGCCGGAAAGAACCGAGTGAACGACAAAGAGCACAGGAGCGGCAAAGACAAAGAGGAAGTCCATGGGCTCGGTCACGCAGGAGAGCACGGCGGTGATGATCAGCGGGATAATGACAGCCTTGGTCTTGTCCTTGTTCCCCTTGTAAGCGGTGAAGATAAAGGCGAGACCGATACCGATGTAGGGCCACAGGTTGTTGAAGGTGTAGCTGTTGAAGTAGGTGCTATCGGAGAAGGGCTGGCCCGTCATTGCCATCTCGGCAACACGGATGGGATAGGCGCCGGCGATAACCTGATCACCCAGCGTAAGGGTGCCGCCCACATCGGAGAACTGGAACGGGGTGTAGATGAGGTGGTGCAGACCGGTGGGAACGAGCAGCTTGTTGAGCATGCCGTAGATAAACAGACCGATGTTGCCCGACTCCTTAATGATGCCGGCAACGGAGGAGATGGCACCCTGAACCGGAGGCCAAACGATGCAGAAGCCAGCGCCCATGATCCAGGAAATGATGATCATGATCAGGAACGGGAAGCGAACGCCCGAGAACATCGAAAGGGCAATGGGGAACTGCTTGTTCGAGTACTTGTTGAACACGGCACCGGTGATGCAGCCCAGGATGATGCCGCCGAACACGCCGGTATCGAGCACCTGAATGCCCATAACGGTGGCCTGGCCGGTTCCGGTAAGACCGAGCATGCCGCTCGCATCGGCAAGAGAGCCGGTGGCGTTGAGCACGATGTTGTTAGCCTGCAGGAACAGGAAGAACGACATCAGGGCGATCAGCGAAGCATGGCCCTTGTTCTTCTTTGCCATGGCGCCGGCGATGCCCACGCAGAACAGAATCGAGAGGTTGTTGATGATAAACATCAGCGACTGATAGACAACGGCGCCCACAAGCTGGAACGGACCGGAGCCCAGTACGGGGACCAAAGCGCAGATGGTCTTGTTGGTCAGAATGATGCCCACAATGAGCAGGATGCCGGCAACCGAGAGATACACCATCGGCTGGACTATCGACTTCGCGAACACCTCCAACGGCGCTTTGAGGTTAACTTTCTTTTTTGCGGTCATAGCAGTACTCCCCTTCCTTTTCCGCAAATTAAGACAGATGTGCCCTGGACAAGACCGTAAGCCCTGCCTTATATCAATCGATGTGTAGGCACGTTATGCCTAGAGACCAGGTTCTCCAAGCAGGTTAACAATGTGATATGCTAGATAATTCTTCTCGGCATCGGTAACGACAACGTTATAGGTAGACGACAAGTGGGCGGCTATGGCGTCCGCGCACGAGAATGCGCACGGATACTTAGTTTCATCAATTCGGAACAGCACATCGTCATTGATTTGCCCGGCCGCGGGATCGAGCGCTCGCTGCGCGAAAAACTGCAGGTGACGAACGAAACGTTCGTAAGGCAGCGAGGTGTTATCGAGGGTCGTGGCATAGCGCTCGGAAACAATCGCGAGCACGTCGCGAACAAGCTGGACCGAAACAATCAAACGATCGGAGCGTTGCGGCATGGTGGCGTTGACGATATGCAGCGTAATAAAACCCTGCTCTTCTTCGCTCATTTGGATGCCCATATACTCCTTGATAATCTGCAGCGCACGGCCCGCAAGTGCATACTCCTTGCGATAGAACTGCTGAATCTCGAGCAGCAACGGATTCTCACAGGAGACGCCCTTGCGCTCACGATCGAGGGCGAGGCTGATATGGTCTGCGAGAGCGATGAGGATCTTATCGTTGATGTCGACATTGAGCTCTCGACGAAGCATCTGAACGATGTCCTCGGAAATCACGAGGTTGACGGTGGGGATGGACTCCAAAAGATGTGCCAAGCGGTCAATCGTACGCGAATCCTGAGAAGTTCCCTCCTGCAACGCGTAGGTCTTTTCGATCGACGCCTCGTCGATGGCATCGCCGGCATGACGGCCAAAGCAGAGGCCTCGACCGATGACGATGAGCTCGGAGCCATCGTCCGAAGTGACCATTGCGACGTTGTTGTTAAAAACTCGCTTGATAACCACGGTACCCACCACAAGAATTTACTCGGAAAGCCAGACGACAGGCTCTTTAACAGCAACAGGGCCGGAAGCATGCTCACGAAGAGTCGAGTTCTCCGAACGCTCGCACACGATAACGAAGACCGTGGGATCGAAACCGGCTGCGCGGACCGCGTCGAAATCGACCTCGACGAGGGGCTGGCCCGCGTCGACATGGTCACCCTGGGCAACAAGCGCATGGAAGCCCTTGCCCTCAAGCTTAACAGTGTCGATTCCGATGTGCAGCATCACCTGAGCAGAGCTGTCGTCGGACATGATGCCCAGCGCGTGCTCAGTCGGAAACAGCGCCGCAACGGTACCGGAAACAGGAGCGCACACCGTTCCCTCTTGGGGAACCACGGCAATGCCATCGCCCACTGCACGACTGCTAAAAGCGGGGTCATTGGTATTTTCTAGATTAACAAGCTCGCCGGAAACAGGGGCGAGAATCTCGAACTCGGAAGTCGCAGTCACCTGCTTGTCCGAGCCACCCATAAGGCGAGAAAAGAAACCCATGGTGGCATGTCCCTTCATAAATATAGCCCAACCAAAATCAACCGAATGCATCCATAGAGACACATCCGATCAAAGACTTTGGTTAGGCCCACGTCCGAGGGACTCGGTAACCTTCCGCATTTCTTTTTACGGGAGATATTGTAGACAAGCCCAAAGCCGGAACAATCATTCTGACCGATGAACGGTATTTTTTCTTCGATAAACGGTATTTAGGCGGCACTTAGGGACGTTCCTTTCCCGCCGGCACCCAGGGGCACTCCTCACTCTGGTGCATTGGGGACAGGTTTGTTTGCACCAGGTTGGTGCAGATTAACCCGGCCCCATTGCACCAATTTCGTATGCGCTAGATGAAGAGCTCGCATTCCTTCCGCACGACGCAAACCTTGCTCAGCATCTGGGAAACAGCGGATAGCTTGTTGGGATCAAGCCTGCGAGCGCCTCGCGGACATACGGCGATGCAGCGCATGCAGGAGATGCACGCCTCGCCAGCCGCTCGTTTGGGGTCACCCTTGTCGATAGCACAAACGGGGCACGCCGCGGCGCATGCACCGCAGGAGACGCAATCCTCTGTTGCCTCGGGTGCCATGCGGTGACCTCCGGCTTGTTTATAAGGACGATTGCCGGGAATAGAGAGTTCGGATGTATCCTCAGCCAACAGCTTTTGCTGAATTTGCCGCGCAAACTCTGCGAGCTGCGCCGCATCCTGCGCATCCGGACGACCGGCAGTAAACTGTCGCGCAATGGAATGTTCTGCAATGGCTGCAACTGCCGCGATCACCCGGAATCCCGCATGCTTCGCAACGTCCTCCAGCTCTACGAGCGTGTCCTCAAACGCGCGGTTTCCGTAGACGCACACCAGAACGGCCCGCGCTCCGTTGCCGTGAACCATGTTCAGTCGGTCGACCGCCACGGCAGGGACTCTGCCGGCATACGCTGGCACGGAGATAACAGCCACGTCGTCCTTCGTCATCGAGACCTCGTGGAAATCCAACCCGCTATCGGTCAGATCGACGGTAGCGGTATTCTTGTCCAGCGCCCCGGCCACAAGGCCAGACACCTTTCGCGTTCCACCCGTCGGACTAAACACAATTTCGAATACGCTCATCGAGGCACCCTCTCCCTACGCCAGGCAACACGTCAAGCCGTTTTCACATTCAGACAGAGTATACGGCGCATGGGATTCCCGTTTTGGTGCACCAAGCACCCCAATGCACTCACCCTACGCTGTCTGCCTCTTCGTTTTGTATAAATTACGGTACAGATTGCATATATTTACTGGATACCGCCGTGTTCTCCTGAGGTACCCCATCCTGGCCCGTGCAAAAACCGGAGTATTCTGCAACGTGACCGCGCCAGCACCGCCGCGGGTGGGCAAAACTGTAGGGCGCCGTACCATTCTAAGTCCCGACATGGCGAGAATGACGCGCCCCTGCTCCGGAAAACGGCGAAATCTGACTCGGAACGCTCGCTAGGGATATCCGAAGGCCACCGTTGGCGACGTCGAATTATATGCAGACAACTCGAACTGCAGAATACTCCAAAAAATGCACGGCGCACCCCATGGGACCCATTGCCGCATGGCAGGAAACAGGCCCACGGCATCCTCTAGATGCATTCCCGAGGAAATCACATTTGAACTAGCGATCGGATACGGCAAACAAAAAGAGCCCCGAACGTAGTTGCTCGGGGCCCTTGGTTCACCTCGCTCTAGCGGGCGATGCGTATGTTACTTGCGCTTGCCGCCGCCGTCACCGGGGCGACGGGAGCTGCCGCCGCGCTTGCCGCCACGACTATTGCCATAGCTACCACGATTATCGCGACCGCCGGCACGGCCGCCGCGGGAGCCGGCCTGGTTGCCGCCACGCCCGCCACGATAGCCGCCACGACGCTCCTCGCGGGTATCGTCGTAGTTGCGCCAGTCATCGCGACGATCGCGGCTGGCACGCGGATCACGACGATCGCGCGACTCGTTAGAACGACCAGCGCCGCCGCGGCCGCCATTGCCGCGAGCACCCTCGCGACGCTCGCCGCCGCGGCTACCGCGCTCTTCAAAGCGCTTGCCGCCACGGGACTCACCGCCGCGGGCACCACGCTCACCACGGCCCTCGCCGCCACGACGCTCATCACGGCCACCGCGCTCGTCATCGCGACCGGAACGACGACGGTCGCCCGCACCACGCTTGCCGCTACGCGAGCCACGGCCCTCGTCCTCGCGCTCGACACGACGACGGCCACCGCGATCCTCGTCCTCGCGGCGGCGGCGATGCGCCTCGCCCTGGAACTGCTTGGCACGACGCTCGGCACGGTTGCCACGCGGGGCCTGCTTGACGGCGTCAGCACCGCCGCGCTCCTCGGCAGCCACCTCGCGGGCCACGCTCTCCACAGCCTCGTCCACGCGAGCCTGAACACCCTCGCGCACGCGGGTCTTGCCGCCGCGCTTGGGACGGCTCGGACGCTCGCCGTCGCCGCGGCGCTCGTCGCGACCGCGGTTGGAACGACCGGCAACATCGCCGTAATCGTCGCCGTTGCGCTTGCCGTCGCGACGCGCCTGCTCAAGCTTCTTCTTGCTCTTGGACTTGCCGCGCTTGGTCTTCTTCTTCACGTTAAAGGCGGCAGGATCGCGCTCGGGATCAACCGCGGGCGGGTTGGGACCCACGTGCAGGTCGCCGGCCTCGTAGATGTCGGCGGTCTTGTCCATGAGCTTCTCGATCTCGTAGAACTCGTCCACATCCTGCTCGGTCACAAACGTAATGGCCCAGCCCAGCTCGCCGGCGCGGCCCGTACGGCCAATGCGGTGGATATAGTCGGTCGGCTCGGCCGGCACATCAAAGTTCACGACGTAGCGCACATCGCTAATGTCGATGCCGCGGGCGAGAACATCGGTTGCCACCAGCACGTCGACGGTGCCGTCGCGGAAGGCAGAAAGCGCGCGCTCGCGCTGGGCCTGGCTGCGATTGCCGTGAATCGCGGCGGCCTTGATGCCCTTGCGCTCCAGACGACGGCAGCAGCTGTCGGCGCGGTGCTTGGTACGCATAAAGACGATGGTACGCTCCGGGCCCTCCTTCTTGAGGAACTCGGGCAGCAGGTTGTTCTTGGCCTCGATGGACACCGGGAACACAAACTGGTCGACGGTGTCGGCGGTCGACGTGGCGGGCGCGATCTCCACGCGGGCCGGGTCGCTCACCAGGTCGGTGATCTCGCCCACGGCCTCCTCGTCGAGCGTGGCCGAGAACAGCAGCGTCTGACGCTCGGCCGGCGTCTCGCGCACAATGCGGCGGACGGCGGGCAAAAAGCCCATGTCGAGCATGCGGTCGGCCTCGTCGAGCACCAGCACCTTGACCTCGTCCAGGTGGCAGGCGCCCTGCTCGATCAGGTCGACCAGACGGCCCGGCGTGGCGACCAGGATGTCGCAGCCGTACTTGAGGGCCGCGGTCTGCGGCTTGTAGCTCACGCCGCCCACGACGGTCGCGGCGACATGGCCGGTGACGTCGGCGATCTTGCCGGCGACCTCGTCGATCTGCTGTGCAAGCTCGCGCGTGGGGGTGATGACGAGCATCACGGGGCCGCGGCCGTTGCCCTCGGGCTTCT
>CABSMS010000022.1 GCA_902478885.1 uncultured Collinsella sp.
CAGATGTGTATAAGAGACAGACGTTAAGGTCACTCTGTTCGACGGTTCTTACCACGAGGTCGACTCCTCCGAGGCCGCCTTCAAGATCGCCGGTTCCATGGCTATCAAGGACGCCCTCAAGAAGTCCGATCCGCAGCTGCTCGAGCCGATCATGGCTGTCGAGGTCGAGACCCCCGAGCAGTACATGGGCGACGTTATGGGCAACCTCTCCGGTCGCCGCGGCAAGATCGAGGGCATGGAGGATCGCAAGAACAGCAAGCTCATCCGTGCCAAGGTGCCGCTGGGCGAGATGTTCGGTTACGCTACCGACCTTCGCTCCCAGACCCAGGGCCGTGCATCCTACACGATGCAGTTCGACTCTTATGAGCCCGCGCCCAAGTCCATCGTGGACGAGGTCATGAGCAAGAACGCCTAAGTTCGAGCTCCCTGTTACGTAATCCGCGAGAACATCTCTCGCACTCTTTGGAGGTTTAAGTTGGCTACCCAGAAGATCCGCATTCGCCTCAAGGGCTATGATCACGAGGTCGTCGATCAGTCCGCGAAGCTCATCGTCGAGACCGCTCAGAAGACCGGCGCTCGCGTTTCCGGTCCTGTCCCCCTGCCCACCGAGCGCAACCTGTACACGGTTATCCGCTCGCCGCACGTGAACAAGGACTCCCGTGAGCAGTTCGAGATGCGCACTCACAAGCGCCTCATCGACATCCTCGACCCCACCTCGGGCACCGTTGATTCGCTCATGCGTCTCGACCTCCCCGCTGGCGTCGACATTGACATCAAGCTCTAAGCGATATCGCTCATAGCTTAAAGGGCCCCGCTGCCGTTACGGTAGCGGGGCCCTTTTGTTTTGAATGATGGTTTGGACTGCCGGGTAATGCTGCCGAGCCGATGACTGCGGCGCCCTAATCGCTTAAGTGGCGCAAAGACGCCTCCTCAAAATGGAAGAAACGCAAGCCGTCTTTCGTTTCGATGCACGCGCGACCAAAGCCATCGACCGTTTTAAAGATGCCTCGCGCCAGCTCGTCTCCAGCGGGGGAGCGGGCGATAACGTGCTCTCCAATCCAATTGAGGTGAGCGACATATTCGCCGTGGACGGGCGCGAGCGGTCCGGTGTTTTCTTCCATGGAGTTGAGGCGTTCTGCCCAGGCATCTACGGCGTCTATAACGGCGTGATAGACCTCATCAAGGAGCATGTCGACGGTAGGAACGTTTTCGTTAAGGTCCGAGAGGCCAATTGCCGCCAGGCCGCCATCGGGCACCTCCTGCGGCGTGTAGTTTACGTTGACGCCAATGCCGCAGACGGCGAAGGGCCCGCCCTCGTTGTCACGAGCCGCCTCGACTAAGATGCCGCCAAGCTTATGTCCTCGTGCGACGAGGTCGTTGGGCCATTTGAGGCCGATCTCGTTAGCAAGACCCTGCTTTTCGAGCGCCTCGAGCACCGCTAGGCCGCTGACGGCGGCAAGACCAGAGTACTTTGCAGGATTAACGCATGGACGCAGGACAATCGAAAGCAATAGGTTGCCGGCGGTTGAATCCCACTTGTGGCCGCGCCGGCCGCGCCCTGCTGTCTGAGCCCGGGCGGCAAGTCCTGTGCCGTGCGGCGCTCCCCGTTTTCCTGCTTCGAGCAGGTCATCGTTGGTCGATCCGGTTACGTCGACTATCGTTAAACAAGAATCCATAACAGCTGCTACCTCCTAAGTTAATAAGGCAATCGCGCAATGGTGTCGAGAGATAGACACAATGTGAAGCCTTTGTCGCATTTGGACAATTTAATGTTAACACGTCAACAACGACAAAAATGCGCTATCCTCTCTTGGTCGATGTAAACACGTCAACAACTCAAAGGAGGTTAGTGATGGGTTTCACGATTCTTGGAACAGGCTCGGCGCTTCCTGAACGCAGTGTTTCCAATGACGAGCTGTCTGAGTTCCTCGATACCTCGGATGAGTGGATTTTTACCCGCACAGGTATCAAGAGCCGCCACGTCTGCACCACCGAGTCACTTGACGACCTTGCCGTAGCGGCGAGCGAGCGGGCACTCCAGGTGTCCGGAATCGACGCGAGCCAGCTGGATCTGATCGTCTGCTCGACGACGACGGGTGACCACCTTGTTCCCGCTGAGGCGTGTGCCGTTGCTGAGCGACTAGGCGCGACGTGCCCTGCCTTCGATGTCTCGGCGGCTTGTGCCGGCTTCGTATTTGCGCTCGATGTCGCCGAGGGCTATATCGCCCGCGGTCGCGCCACCTGCGTGCTTGTCGTTGCTGCCGAGCAGATGACGCGCGCGCTCGACTGGACCGACCGCGCCACCTGCGTGCTCTTTGGCGATGGGGCAGGCGCCGCAGTGATTGGAGCTGGGGGAGACAACCCCCTTGCCGTTGAGCTTTCGACGGCGCCCGACGTCGAGACGTTGCGCGTATCCGGTCTGGTCGGCACCTCGCCGTTTAAGGCCTCTGCAGATAGCGAGAGCGTGCTGTCCATGAATGGCCGCCGCGTGTTCAAGTTCGGCGTCAACGCCATCTGCGACACGGTCCATAAGCTTGCGAGCGATGCGGGCATTTCGGTCGAAGACATCGACCATTTTGTATTCCATCAGGCTAACGAACGAATCCTGAGTCAGGCGGTCAAGCGCCTGGGCGTGCCAGACGAGCGCGTGGTTCGAACGCTGCGCGAGACCGGCAACATTTCGAGCGCCTGCATTCCCTTTGCGCTTGATCGACTGGCACGCACCGACGCACTGAAAGCGGGCGACACCATTGCCCTCGTTGGATTTGGCGCCGGTTTGGATATAGGTGGCTATCTGCTTCGTTGGAAGTAGTCGCACATAGGAAATAAAAACGCCCCTAGGGCACAAACAAAGGAGAACTACCATGGCAGATCAGAAGACCTTCGAGCGCGTTTGCGACGTTATCCGCGAGACCGCCGGCCTTGACGACGTCGAGATGAAGCCTGAGTCCACGCTCGAGGAGATTGGCCTCGACAGTCTGGGCACCGTCGAGATCCTCGTCGCCGTCGAGGACGAGTTTGGTATCCAGCTCGATACCGAGGAGAACCCCAAGACGGTCGGCGAGTTCGCCGATACGGTCGAGGCGGCATTGGAGAAGTAGAGATGCTCAAGACTCCTCTCTGCGATCTGCTCGGCATCGAAAAGCCCGTGTTCCAGGGCGGTATGGCTTGGATTGCCGACGCCTCGTTGGCGTCCGCAGTGTCCGAGGCGGGCGGCTTAGGGATTATCGCAGCCATGAACGCCGACGCCAACTGGCTGCGCGACCAGATTCACGAGCTGCGCGCCAGGACGGATAAACCCTTTGGCGTCAACGTCATGCTCATGAGCCCGTTTGCCGACGAGGTCGCGCAGGTCGTGATTGACGAGCGAGTGCCGGTCGTCGTGACGGGCGCCGGCAATCCTGCCAAGTACATGAAGGCGTGGAACGAGGCGGGCATCAAGGTCATCCCGGTCGTTGCCTCGGTGGCGCTGGCGCGCCTCATGGTGCGTCGTGGAGCCACGGCGGTTGTTGCCGAGGGTACCGAATCGGGCGGCCATATTGGCGAGACCTCGACGATGGCACTGGTGCCGCAGGTCGTCGATGCGGTCGACATTCCCGTCGTGGCCGCCGGCGGTATCGCGGATGGCCGCGGGGTGGCGGCCGCCTTTATGCTTGGCGCCGCTGGCGTCCAAGTGGGTACGCGTTTTCTCGTTGCCGATGAGTGCACCGTCTCGGAGCAGTACAAGGAGATGATCCTGAAGGCCAACGACACTTCGACGCGTGCGACCGGCCGCTCGACGGGACATCCGGTGCGCGCCCTCAAGAGTCCCTTCACCAACGCCTACGCCAAGAGCGAGGCGGCGGGCGTAAGTGTCGAGGAGCTCGGGGCCATGGGCACGGGCGCCCTTCGCAAGGCCGCCAAGGACGGCAATTACGAAGAGGGTTCGTTTTTGTGTGGACAGATTGCCGGCATGGTTAGCGAGCGCCAGAGCGCACGCGAAATCGTTGACGACCTGGTCGATGGCGCCGAGCGCGTCCTGAAGGGTGCGTGCGCATGGGTAGCGTAGCGTTTCTGTTTGCCGGCCAGGGTGCCCAACACCCCGCGATGGGCGTCGATCTGATCGAGACATCGCCGGCGGCCGCCGAGGTGTTCGCGATCGCCGACGAGGTGCGCCCGGGGACCAGCGAGCAGTGCCGGAGCGCCTCCAAGGAGGAGCTCTCGCAGACCGAGAACACGCAGCCGTGCGTGTTCGTTCACGACCTGGCAGCGGCCGCCGCATTGCGTGAGCGCGGCGTGGTGCCTGCCGCCTGTGCGGGATTTTCGCTGGGCGAGGTCGCCGCGCTCACCTTTGCGGGGGCGTTCGATACGCGAGCGGGCTTTGAGCTTGTGTTCGAGCGCGCGGCGCTGATGGCCGCGGCTGCCGAGCGCTATCCGGGCGGCATGCGCGCCGTCATCAAGCTCGATGCGGCGCAAGTCGAGAACCTGGCTGCGCAGGCCGGCGAGGACTGCTGGCCGGTCAACTACAACAGCCCGCAGCAGACGGTTGTTGCCGGAGCGCCCGAGGCGCTGCAGGCGCTCGACGTCCTAGTAAAAGAGGCTGGCGGCCGCGCCATGAAGGTCGCGGTGTCGGGTGCATTTCATAGCCCCTATATGGCCGAGGCGACCTGTGGCCTTGCCGCATATATTGAGGCCGGTCACGCGCCGTCCCCGTTGCTCATTCCTGTTTTGGCAAATATGACAGCGGCGCCCTATCCGGCGGACCCCCAGACGGCATCGGGTGTCTTGGCCAATCAAGTGAGCCATGCCGTGCGCTGGGTCGATACGCTGCACACTCTGCAGGATCAAGGCATCGACACATTTATTGAGGTCGGTCCTGGCAAAACACTGTCGGGCCTGGTCAAGCGTACGCTGAGCGACGTTCGCGTTTATTCGTGCGAAACGGCCGAGCAGGTCGCAGCTATTGCCGATGAGCTCGCATAGCCCACAGGGCTGTAACCCGAAAGGAATGACATGGGCAACTTGAACAACGGCGCGCTCGAGCGCAACGACTCACGCCGTGTGGCACTGGTCACGGGCGGCTCGCGGGGAATCGGCCGCGCTTGTGCGGTTGGCTTGGCGGAGGACGGCTTTGATATTGCCGTCGTCTATGCCGGTAGCGTCGATGCCGCGCGCGAGACATGCGGAGCCTGCGAGATGGTTGGCGCCACGGCGCGCGCATATCAATGCGACGTGGCAGACCCCGCTGCCGTCAATGCGTGCGTGGAAGCGGTCCTCAACGACTTTGGCTCCATTTGGGCGCTCGTCAACAACGCCGGCATCACGCGCGACGGCCTGCTCATGCGTATGGGTGACGATGCCTTCGACCGCGTGCTCGATGTCAATCTCAAGGGCACGTTCAATACGACGCGCGCACTCACCAAGACCTTTATGCGCCAGCGCGGCGGTTGCGTCATCAACATGAGCTCGGTTGTGGGCCTGATGGGCAATGCCGGGCAGGCCAACTACGCTGCCTCCAAGGCGGGCGTCATCGGCCTGACCAAGGCGGTAGCGCGCGAGCTTGCGCCCCGCGGCGTACGAGTGAACGCGGTCGCACCCGGGTTTGTCGAGACGGATATGACGGCAAAGCTCTCGGAGAAGGTTCGCGCGGCAACCGAGGAGCAGATTCCCCTAAAGCGCATGGCGCGCCCCGAGGAAGTGGCCGGCGTGGTGCGCTTTTTAGCGAGCGATGCGGCTGCCTACATTACGGGCGAGGTCGTACGCGTCGACGGCGGAATGGCGATGTAGAAATCAGGACCGAAGAACGGCTTGGATGAGGAGACCATGATGGAACAGAGAGTTGCAATCACCGGTATCGGTGCCGTGTCGCCGCTCGGCAACACCGCGCTTGCCACCTGGGCGGCCATGTGCGCCGGCACGTGCGGCATCGGCCCGATCACGCACTTCGATACCGATGCATTTGCTGTCAAGGTGGCAGCCGAGGTCAAGGGCTTTGACGGCAACGAGTACTTTGGCAAGCGTGACGCCAAGCATCTCGACCCCTGCGTTCAGTTTGCGATGGCGGCTTCGGACGAAGCCATGCACGATGCGGGCTTTGATGCCGAAGGCGCCATCGATCGAGAGCGCCTGGGCGTCTACGTGGGGTCGGGCGTGGGCGGCATGCAGACACTCGTCGACAACGTCCACACGATCGCCGATCGGGGGCCTCGTCGCGCATCTCCTTACATGATCGCGATGATGATTCCCAACATGGCTTCGGGCAACATCGCGATTCGCCATAAGGCAAAGGGCCCGACCCTGCCCGTCGTGACCGCGTGCGCAACCTCGGCCCATGCGGTGGGCGAGGCGTTCCGCGCCATCAAGCACGGCTATGCCGATGCGATTCTCGCCGGCGGTGCTGAGGCCGCAATTATCCCCGATGCCGTTGCGGGCTTTACGTCCTGCCGCGCATTGACCACCAATCCCGATCCCGCGACGGCATGCCGTCCGTTCGATGCAGACCGCGACGGCTTTGTGATGGGCGAGGGCGCCTGCGTGCTCGTGCTCGAGAGCATGGAACATGCGCAGGCGCGCGGTGCGCACATTTATGCCGAGGTCGTGGGCTACGGCAACACCGATGATGCCTATCACATCACGAGCCCCGATCCCGAGGCTGCCGGCATTGCCCGTGCGATATCACTGGCGGTGGCCGAGGGCGACGTTAAGCCTTCCGAGGGCCTCTACATCAACGCTCACGGCACCTCGACCAAGCTCAACGATTCGTCCGAGACGGCGGGCATTAAGCGTGCGCTCGGCGAGGACGCGGCACGCGCCGCGCACGTCTCGTCGACCAAGTCGATGACCGGCCACATGATCGGTGCCACGGGCGCCATCGAGGTCATGGCCTGTGCCATGGCGCTCGAGCAGGGTGTGGTACCCCCGACTATTAACTACCACACGCCCGATCCCGCCTGCGATCTTGAATACACGCCTAATCGAGCGGTTCGCGCCGACCTTACCTGGGCGCTTTCGACCAACCTGGGCTTTGGCGGGCACAACGCCGCCATCGCGCTGCGTAGATATACGAGGAGCTAGAGCATGGATTCCAAAAGACTTGCCGAGATAGCCGATGTTATGGAGGACCGCGGCCTCACGCGCGTACGCGTTGAGGAGCCCGATGGCACCGCGGTCGAACTTGAGCGCGTGAGCGCCGCGCAGCCGGTTGCCGTGCCCATGCCTATGCCGGGTGCCGTGACTGCTCCGGCGGTGGCTCCTGTCGCCATGCCTGCCGCCGCACCGGAGCCCACCGCGCAGGCGCCTGCCGCCGCACCGGAGCCCAAGGGCACCGAGGTGACCGCTCCCATGGTTGGCGTTTTCTATGCTGCCCCGGCGCCGGGTGACGAGCCGTTTGTGCACGTGGGCTCCAAGGTCAAGGCCGGCGAGACCCTCTGCATCATCGAGGCCATGAAGGTTCTCAACGAGGTGACGGCCGAGGCAGACGGCGAGGTGCTCGAGATCTGCGTGGCCGACGGCGACCTCGTGGAGTTTGGCAGCTGCCTCATGAGGATCGGATAGGTGATGTCCATGAACAAAGAAGAGCTCAAGAAGCTGTTGCCGCATCGCGAGCCGATGCTTTTGCTCGACGAGGCCGAGCTGGTGGGCGACGAGGCCCACGGCAAGATCACGATCACGGGCGACGAGTACTTTTTGCAGGGGCATTTTCCGGGAAACCCGGTGGTCCCCGGCGTGATTCAGTGCGAGATGCTCGCCCAAAACTGTTGCGTGCTGCTGATGGACGACGAGGAAGCGCGCGGCGCGACGCCGTTCTACACGAGTCTGGACAAGGTGCGCTTTAAGCGTCCGGTGCGCCCGGGCGACACGGTTGATCTGGTGTGCACCATCACGCGTGCGCGCGGGCCGTTCCGCTTTGCGACGGGTACTGCGAGCGTCAACGGTGAGGTTTGCTGCCGCGCCGATATGTCTTTTGCACTCATGCACGAAAGTTAAGGAAGGCTTCATGTTCGACAAAGTGCTCATCGCCAACCGCGGAGAAGTCGCGGTCCGTGTTATCCGCGCGTGCCGCGATATGGGCATCAAGACCGTCGCCGTTTATTCCACGGCCGATGCGGACGCGCTGCACGTGCAGCTTGCCGACGAGGCGTATTGCATCGGCGGCCCGCGTCTTGCCGAGAGCTACCTCAACGACGATGCTGTGCTCACCTGTGCCGTAAAGTCGGGAGCTAAGGCGATCCATCCCGGCTATGGCTTCTTTTCCGAGAAGGCGAGCTTCGTGCGCGACTGCGACAAGTATGGCCTGACGTTTGTCGGTCCTTCGGCCAAGGTGATCGACAGCATGGGCGACAAGGACGCCGCACGTCGAACGGCTGCCGCGGCGGGCGTGCCCATCGTACCGGGCTGCGATTTGCTCAAAAGCCCCGAGGAGGCGACGGCCGAGGCTGAGCGCATTGGCTGCCCCGTGCTTATTAAGGCGCGTGCGGGCGGCGGCGGTCGCGGTATTCGTAAGGTCGAGCGCGTGGAAGATGCGGCAAAGGCCTTTATTGAAGCACGCGCCGAGGGCGAGGCCGTTTTTGGCGACGGCGAGTGCTACATGGAGAAGTTCGTCGCGCCGGCGCATCACGTTGAGGTACAGATTATGGCCGATAAGCAGGGCCATGTGTTTTCGCTCGGCGAGCGCGAGTGCTCGGTGCAGCGGCGCAACCAAAAGCTAATCGAGGAGAGCCCCGCGCCGTGCCTCGACGGACACGACGACATTCGTGCTCGCATGCACAAGGCGGCGCGTGACCTGGCTCGTGCCGTCGGCTACGAAGGAGCCGGTACCATCGAGTTCCTGTATTCGGACGACGGCAATTTCTACTTTATGGAAATGAACACGCGCTTGCAGGTGGAGCATCCGGTTACGGAGTTTGTGACCGATACCGACTTGGTCAAGTGGCAGCTGCGCGTGGCAGTCGGCCAGCCTCTGCCCTTTGAGCAGGAGGATATGCCGGTCCGCAACCACGCCATGGAGTGCCGCATCAATGCCGAAACGCCGGACTTTCTGCCGTCATGCGGAACGGTCACCGCGTTGCGTGTGCCGGGTGGTCCGCGCGTGCGCTGGGATTCCGCCATGTTTACCGGTGCTAAAGTTCCGCCGTACTACGACTCCATGCTTGGCAAGCTCATCGTGTGTGCGCCCACGCGTGACGGCGCCATTCGCAAGATGCGCTCGGCCCTGGGCGAGCTCGTGATTGAGGGCGTGAGCGAAAACAGCGAGCTTCAGCTCGACGTGCTGGCAAACGACGAGTTCTTGTCGGGCATGTATCACACCGATCTGATGGGGCATCTCTATGCTGATGAATAGAAAAGCGAAGACGGTCAACGTCCTCGAGGGACCGATGACCGAGTCGTGCGCCGAGTTTCCCGCGCGCCACGTGTTTATCAAGTGCCCGGAGTGCCGCCGCGTGATCGATGAGGCACGCCTACACGACAACCTCGAGGTCTGCCCTCGTTGCGGCAAACACTTTCGCGTGAGCGGTCGCGCGCGCATGCGCATGACGGTCGACGAGGGCACGTTTGAGGAATGGGATGCCAATCTGGCGCCGGAGGACTTCCTCTCGTTTCCCGGCTATGCCGACAAGCTCAAGAGCGTGAGCGAGCGTTCGGGCGAGCGCGATGCCGTTGTGTGCGGCAGGGGCAAAATCTGCGGTTGCGATACCGCGCTCTTCTTTATGGACGCCAACTTTATGATGGGCTCGATGGGCTCCGTGGTGGGCGAGAAGATCTGTCGCACATTTGAGCGTGCGACCGAGCTGGGATTGCCGGTTGTCGGCTTTACCGTTTCGGGCGGTGCGCGCATGCAGGAGGGCGTGACCTCGCTTATGCAGATGGCCAAGATTTCTGCGGCGGTTAGGCGCCACAGTGAGGCGGGCGGCCTGTATGTCACGGTGCTCACCGACCCCACGACCGGAGGCGTAACCGCGAGCTTTGCTATGGAGGGCGACATTATCCTGGCCGAGCCCGATGCCCTGACGGCATTTGCAGGCCCGCGCGTGATCGAGCAGAACATGCACAAGCGCCTGCCCAAGGGATTCCAGCGCTCCGAGTTTTTGCTGGAGCACGGCTTTTGCGATGCCGTTGTACCGCGTGGCGAGGTTGCGCTCACGGTAGGCGAGCTGCTGGCGCTGCACGAAGGGCACGCGCCCGGCCTGGGGGCACCGCACGAGATTGTGCATACGGGCCGCCGCGGCAAAAAGCTGGGACATTTGTTCAAGCGCTCGGCCGCACCAAAAACCGCGCTCGAGATTGTCAAGCAGACCCGCTCGGCAGATCGCGCCACGGCAGGCGAGATGATCTCGCTGGGCCTGGATGGATTTGTGGAGCTGCACGGCGACCGCTACTTTGGCGACGACGCTGCTGTGGTGGCTGGCATTGGCTGGAAAGACGGACGCCCCGTAACGGTCATCGCCGTCGAGCGCGGCACCACGACTAAAGAGCGTATGCGTCGCAACTTTGGTATGGCACATCCCGAGGGCTACCGCAAAGCGCGTCGCCTGATGCGCCAGGCCGAAAAGTTTGGTCGACCGGTTCTGTGCCTGGTCGATACTTCGGGCGCGTTTTGCGGCATCGGTGCCGAGGAACGCGGCCAGGGTGAGGCGATTGCCCAGAATCTCATAGAGATGAGCGGCCTCAAGACGCCGATTGTCTCGGTGGTGACAGGCGAGGGCGGCTCTGGTGGCGCGCTGGCGCTGTCCGTGGCCGACCGCATCCTGATGCTCTCGAGCTCGGCCTATTCGGTCGTGAGCCCCGAGGCCTGTGCGTCGATCCTGTGGAAGGATACCGAGCGCGCGAATGAGGCCGCCGAGGCGCTTAAGCTCACGGCCCCCGATCTGTTGGCGCTCGGCATCATCGACGGCATTGTTGACGATAGGGGCCTGTCGCATGAGGAGATCGCCGGTGCCGTCATGTCCTCGGCATTTGATGCCTTCGATACGCTTGGGCAGCTCGACGACGCGACCCTCACAAACCTCCGCTACGAAAAGTACCGCGCAATCGGTCAGTACCGCACGATGTGACAAAGGGACAGCCCGCATGTCATATTGGGAAAGGCGTTCCATGCTACAAGTTTCTAACACCTCGTTTACAACGTCGGTTTCATCAAACGCCATGGCCGTGGTGGACTATCTGTCCAAAAGCATGATGTCGGCGCTGCCGTTTATTGTCTGCGCGGCGTTGTTCCGCACCGTCGCTGTCATTATGGGCGAAGGCATGCTGGGCCTGTGGTCTGCCGATTCCGATATCTATCGCCTGTTCTACAGTTGGCTCTATAACGCCGGCTACTACTTTTTGCCCATTTATCTTGGTTGGGCGGCCGCCCGCCAGCTCGGTTGCTCGGAGCAGCTGGGCATGATGCTGGGCGGCGTATTGATTGCGCCCGATCTGCTTAAGCTCGTCGATGCCGCATCGACGACGGGGGCATCGATGACTTCCGTGTATGGTCTGCTTCCCGCGCCGGTCAACGATTACACGACGACTGTTATTCCAGTTCTCCTTTCGGTGCCTGTGCTATGGCGAGTGGAGTGTTTCTTTAAGCGCGTTATCCCTAGGGCCGTGGCATTTTCGTTTGTTCCGTTTGCGACCATGCTTGTCATGGTTCCGGTTTCGCTGTGTATTACGGCACCGGCGGGCAGCTATCTGGGCATGCTGTTGGGCCAGCTTATGTTTATGCTTGGCAATTCCGGTGGCATCGTGTCGCTGCTCACGCTCATGGGGCTTGCCGCGGGCTGGGAGTTCCTAAAGATAGCGGGCGTCAGCAACGTCGTTCTATCGCTTGCGTACGCGCAGTTTATGAGTGTGGGAACGGATTCGTGCATCCTGATTGCCGCGACGATGGCGACGTTCGCCGTTTGGGGCATGCCTTTTGGCGCGTCGCTCCGCGTTGCGGATAAGGACGAGAAGGCGCTCATGCTGGGCTACTCAATCTCGGGTGTTCTTGGCGGCGTAAGCGAGCCGGCGCTGTACGGTTGCGGCTTTAAATATGGCAGGTGCCTGACGTGCATGGCCATTGGCGGCGTCGTCGGAGGCCTTGTTGCAGCCGTGGGCCACGTTACGGCCTATACCATCGGCATGACGAATGTCCTCATGGTCATTGGCTTTGCCACGGGCGGCATCTCGAACCTGCTGTGGTGCTGCGCTGCCGGCGGTGTGGCATTTGCGGTGTCTGCGGCGCTGAGCTGCTGCTTTGGCGTGGTGCCGGCGAAGGGACAGACGATGGGGGACGGAGCCGATTCACCCGAAACCTCGAAGAGCGTGGCCGAAGTAAGCGCGTAAACCTGTGCGACACAAGGACGATTCCTTTGCCATGCTCCAAGGCCGTGGCCCGTGTGGGTCGCGGCCTTTTTGTATCTGAAGGACAAAGTGGCTACACTACAATCCGTTTGAGCAATAGATATATATAGGCAGTACCGTGGGGGCTGATGAAGATGGTCGAGTGGATCGTTCGTCGTGCGCAGGGCGACCGTGCGCGCGTGGGCACGTTGACGGGCATGGTGTGTATTCTCGCTAATGTTGCGCTTTGTGCTGCGAAGGGCGCAATTGGTGTGCTGTCGGGATCGGTTTCGATTGTGGCGGATGCCATGAACAACCTGTCCGATGCCAGCTCGAATATCGTGAGCGTGCTGGGCTTTAAGCTGGCGAGCAAGCCGGCGGACCCCGAGCATCCTTACGGACATGGCCGCTACGAGTATCTCTCGGGTCTGGTCGTGGCGGCGCTCGTGCTGCTGATCGGCGTTGAGCTGGTGAAGTCCTCGGTTGAGCGCATCATCCACCCCGAACCTGTCGAGTTCTCGCTTGCCCTGGTGGCAGTTCTAGTGCTTTCGATGGTCGTAAAGCTCTGGATGGCGGCCCTCAACCAAAAGCTCGGCGATCGCATTGAGTCCGAGACGCTGCATGCGACCGCGCAGGATTCCAAGAACGATGTCCTTGCTACGGGTGCCGTGCTGGCATGTGCGATTGTTTCGCAGGTGACGCACATCAATCTTGACGCATGGGTTGGCTTTGCCGTTGGCGCCTATATTGGCTGGAGCGGCCTTGAACTTATTCAAGATACGGTGAGCCCGCTTTTGGGCCAGTCACCCGATCCTAAGCTGGTCAAGCACATTCGAGACAAGATCATGAGCTATCCCGGCGTTTTGGGCGTTCACGATTTGATGGTTCACGACTACGGCCCGGGCAGGAAGTTTGCAAGTGCGCACGCCGAGATGGCGGCCGAGGCCAGCCCGCTGGAAAGCCACGACACGCTCGATAACATCGAGCAGTCGTTTAGGAACGAAGACGGCATGATTGTCACGCTTCACTACGACCCCATCGTGACCGACGATCCAAAGGTGGCGAGCATGCGCTTGCGCATCAACGCTATGGCTCAAGAGATCGATAGCCGCCTTTCGATTCATGATTTGCGCTGCGTGCCGGGCCCCACGCACACCAACGTGATTTTTGACTGCGTGCGTCCCTCGGATCTGCAGATGAGTGCCGAAGACTTAAAGCACGCGCTGGCACAACGGGTCGAATCGGAATATCCCAAGTCGATTGCCAAGATTACGATCGACGAAGACTACGTAGGGCATACCCACGAGTAAGGCTGTGCCGGCAAAGCAGGTTATGCAGAAGGGGAGAGCATGAAGAAGCTGTATCTACTCCGCCACGGTCAGACGGAGTTCAACGTCAAAAAGCTGGTCCAGGGCCGCTGCGATTCGCCGCTGACCGATCTGGGCCGTCAGCAAGCCGGGATGGCAGCCGCATGGCTTAAGGGCCACGGCGTCGTCCCCGACAAAGTGGTCTCTTCGCCCTTAGGCCGAGCCATGGACACAGCTCAGCTCGTCGCATGCGAGCTCCTCGGCCCGGACGCAGCAGCCGAGCCCTGCGAAGGCATTATCGAGCGCTGCTACGGCTCCTTCGAAGAAGGCCCGCACGGCGCGCTGCCCACCGACGTCTGGGATCCGGGCGAGGACCTGGTCCCCTTCGGAGGAGAAGGAAGCCAGGCGCTGCAAGAACGTATGGTGGATGCGCTTACCAATATCATGGGCTCCGAGGGCATCGAAACCCTTCTAGCAGTAAGCCACGGCAGCGCCAGCCGCCAATTTATCAAGGCCGCAGCCCCAGAGGGCTTCGAGCTCCCAACAAAACTCCCCAACTGCGCCATCATGATCTTCGATTTTGACGAGGCAAAGTCGGGAGAAGAGGGCGACACGCCTCAATCCAAGTTCACCTTGCGGCAAATCATCGATCCCCAACAAAGTCATTAGCCTGAGCGAGCAAGGTTTAGCAGACATCAACGTGGCGTTCCCAGTGTGCGGCGGAGGGGGCGGGCCTGAGACATATTAAGGTTGTCGCGAGTTCCGCACGAACAGGAGAGCACTTAATGTGCTCTCCGTCGTGAGCAGGACTGTAGAGCAGCAACCTTAATATGTCTCAGGCCCGCCCCCTCCGCCGCACACTGGGAACGTGCCACGCACTTTACCTGCGTAAACAATGTGAGTGAAATATGAATCTCGATGGATACGCCCGCAGCCGTGTATACTAAACAGCTGTGTGAAACCAGGGGAGTATTCTGGCTGGACAAAATGCCTGCTTAATAGGGTTGTCAGGTAGTCCGGGCGAAATACAAGGCTGGGGAGCACGTCGTGTAAGTAGTGGTCCTCTAGGGGCGTACGCTCGGTGGTGTACGCATTGTCCCAAGACCACGCGAGAGTTGGGATCATATCTTGATCAGCATGATTCTCGGCCGCAAGATTGGCATGACCCAGGTTTGGGACGAGGACGACAACGTCGTTCCCGTCACGGTCATCCAGGCTGGCCCCTGCGCTGTCTCGCAGGTTAAAACTCAGGCAACCGACGGCTATGACGCCGTCCAGATCGGTTTCGGCGACATCAAGGCCAAGAACGTGAACAAGCCCATGGCTGGTCACTTCGCTAAGGCTGGCGTCGAGCCTGTCCGTTTCCTTCGTGAGGTCCGCGTCGAGAACGGCGAGGAGCACAAGGTCGGCGAGGTCGTCACCGTCGCTGATTTCGCTGATGTCGAGAAGGTCGACGTCATCGGTACCTCCAAGGGTAAGGGCTTCCAGGGTCGCATCAAGCGCTGGGGTCAGCGCCGCGGTCCTATGACGCATGGTTCTCACTTCCAGCGTCACCCCGGTTCTATCGGTCAGTGCGCCTATCCTGCGCGCGTCCTCAAGGGCGTCAAGATGGCCGGTCACATGGGTAACGAGCGCGTTACCGTCAAGAACCTTTCCGTTGTCCGCATCGATGCCGAGCAGAACCTCATCTTGGTCAAGGGCGCTGTCCCGGGTGCCAAGAATGGTCTCGTCGCCATCCGTATGGCCTAAGGGCCCAGCCCATTTAGCCCAGCGTCATACCAAGGAGAACACTTAAATGGCAAAGTTTGAAGTAAAGAACAGCGAGGGCAAGAAGGTCGCCGAGGCCGAGCTCGCCGCTGAGGTGTACGGCATCGAGCCGAACATCCACGTTATGCACCACATCGTCAAGTGCCAGATGGCCTCTTGGCGTCAGGGCACCCAGTCTGCTAAGGGTCGCTCTGAGGTTTCCGGTGGCGGCAAGAAGCCTTGGCGTCAGAAGGGCACCGGCCGTGCCCGCCAGGGTTCCATCCGTGCTGCCCAGTGGCGTCACGGTGGCGTTGTCTTCGCCCCCAAGCCCCGTTCCTACGCTAAGCGTATGAACAACAAGGAGGTCAAGCTGGCTATGCGCTCTGCGCTGTCCGCCAAGCTGGCCGATGGCGAGCTCGTGCTCGTCGACGACTACGGCTTCGAGAAGCCTTCCACCAAGGCTGCCGTCGCCATGCTCAAGGCTCTCGGCCTTGAGGGCAAGCGTCTGACCATCATCGTTCGCGATGAGGACGTCAACGCCTACCTGTCGTTCCGCAACATTCCCAAGACGTTCATCATCACTGCCGACGAGGCCAACACCTACGATCTCGTCAACAACAACGCTGTGCTGATGCCCGCCGACATCGCCGCTCACTTCGGGGAGGTGCTTGCATAAATGACCGCCCACGAGATCATCATCCGTCCGATCGTGTCCGAGCGTTCCTTCTCCGGCATGGAGCAGAACAAGTACACGTTCGAGGTCGCCAAGGATGCTAACAAGTATCAGATCAAGGACGCTGTCGAGGAGATCTTCGGCGTCAAGGTCGTTCGCGTGAACACCCTGACGGTCAAGCCCAAGACCAAGCGCGTGCGCTATGTCGCCGGCAAGACCCGTTCTTGGAAGAAGGCCATCGTCACGCTGGCCGAGGGCGACACCATCGAGGTCTTTGGCAACCAGGCCTAAGACTCGCTGCTGTTGAGTGAGCTCATGCCTCCCAAATAGGGGAGGCGAGAGCTCAAGGTTTTGGGCGTATAAAATGGACACGCCCGGAGCCGTGTATACGTCCGGTGTCATCGCACCCGAGGCAGAACCTCGAATCCCTGTCTGCGATGGCTAACGGATTCCTATTGAAAGGGATTGTAATGGCTGTAAAGCACCTTAAGCCGACCTCCGCTGGTAGGCGTTGGCAGACGATCTCCGACTTCTCCGAGATCACCTGCACCAAGCCCGAGAAGTCTCTTCTCGAGCCCCTGCCCAAGAAGGCCGGTCGTAACAACAACGGCCGCATCACCACCCGCCACCAGGGCGGCGGCGTGAAGCGTCGTTACCGCGTGATCGACTTCAAGCGCAACAAGGACGGCGTGCCCGCCAAGGTTGCCACGATCGAGTACGATCCGAACCGTTCCGCTCGCATCGCTCTGCTGCACTACGCTGACGGTGAGAAGCGCTACATCCTGGCCCCCAAGGGCCTCGAGGTCGGTCAGACCATCATGTCCGGTTCTGACGCCGACATCAAGCCGGGCAACGCTCTGCCCCTCGCCGACATCCCCGTCGGTACGCTCATCCACGCCGTCGAGTTCCAGCCGGGCAAGGGCGCCGCTATCGCCCGTTCCGCCGGTAACTCCTGCCAGCTGATGGGTAAGGAGGGCAAGTACGCTATCGTCCGTATGCCTTCCTCCGAGATGCGCCGCATCCTCGTTACCTGCCGCGCCACCGTCGGTGAGGTCGGCAACGCCGATCACTCCAACATCGTCATCGGCAAGGCCGGCCGTAAGCGTCACATGAACGTGCGCCCGACCGTCCGCGGTACCGTCATGAACCCTGTCGACCACCCGCACGGCGGTGGCGAGGGCAAGAACCACACCTCTGGTCGTCCCTCTGTTACCCCCTGGGGTAAGCCGACGAAGGGCCTTCGTACGCGCAAGAAGAAGAAGGTCTCGAACCAGCACATCATTCGTCGCCGTAAGAAATAATTTCGGATACCGAGTTTTAGGAGAAAGCACTTATGAGCAGAAGTCTCAAAAAGGGCCCGTTCGTGGAGACTCGCCTTCTCTCGCGTATCACCGCGATGAACGAGGCTGGCAAGAAGGACGTCGTGAAGACCTGGTCCCGCGCGTCCACCATCTTCCCCGAGATGGTTGGTCACACCATCGCCGTCCACGACGGCCGCAAGCATGTGCCCGTGTATGTTACCGAGTCCATGGTTGGTCACAAG
The DNA here is from genome assembly GCA_902478885.1 of uncultured Collinsella sp. GTDB lineage: Bacteria > Actinomycetota > Coriobacteriia > Coriobacteriales > Coriobacteriaceae > Collinsella. The sequence goes on from CABSMS010000022.1 coordinate 17,552, forward strand.
CTCGGCGAGTTCGCGCCGACTCGTACGTTCCGTGGCCACAAGGCCAAATAGGGGGTTAACCGTAAATGGCAACTAAGTCTATTGAAACTGAGGCCACCGAGGTTCGCGCCGTCGCTAAGTACGTGCGTGTTTCCCCCAGCAAGGCCCGCCTGGTGGTCGATCTGATCCGCCGCAAGCCTGTCGCTCAGGCCTTCGACATCCTCCACTTCTGCGACCGCGCCGTCGCCGTGGATGTCGAGAAGGTTCTCCGTTCCGCCGTTGCGAACGCCGAGAACAACAACGGTCTGCGTGCCGACAACCTGGTTGTCGCCGCTGCCTATGTTGACGAGGGTCCGACGCTTAAGCGCATCCGTCCCCGCGCCAAGGGTTCCGCTTCTCGTATTCTGAAGCGTACTTCCCACATCACCGTCGTCGTTGCTCCTCGAAAGGAGGCGTAAAGCTGTATGGGTCAGAAAGTCTACCCCACCGGCTTCCGTCTTGGCATCACCGAGAACTGGCGCTCCCGCTGGTTCGCAGAGAAGGATTACGCTAAGACCCTCGGTAACGATCTTGAGATCCGCAAGTACCTCGAGAAGCGTCTTTCCCGCGCAGCTGTCTCCCGCGTCGAGATCGAGCGCGCTGGCGACAAGGTGAAGGTCATCATCCTCACCGCTCGCCCCGGCGTTGTCATCGGTAAGAAGGGTGCCGAGATCGATACCCTCCGCACCGAGCTCGAGAAGGTCGCTGGCGTCTCCAAGGGCCAGCTCTCCGTCGACGTTGTCGAGATCAAGCGCCCCGAGCTCGACGCCAACCTCGTTGCTCAGTCTATCGCCGAGCAGCTCGAGGGCCGCGTTGCCTTCCGTCGCGCTATGCGTAAGGCTGTCCAGTCCGCCCGCAAGGCCGGCGCTAAGGGCATCCGTATCCAGTGCTCCGGTCGTCTCGGCGGTGCCGAGATGGGCCGTCGTGAGTGGTACCGTGAGGGTCGCGTGCCTCTGCACACCCTCCGTGCCAAGATCGACTACGGCACGGCTGTCGCCAGCACCACCATGGGCGCTTGCGGCGTGAAGGTCTGGATCTACCTGGGCGAGAAGCTCCCGGGCCAGCCTGTTCCCAACCCTGCACTCGAGGGCTCTTCCCGTCCTCGTCGTCGTAACTCCGAGAGGAGGGGTCAGTAGTGCTTGCCCCTAAGCGTATTCTTCACCGCAAGGTGCAGCGTGGCTCCATGAAGGGCCAGGCCAAGGGTAATACCGAGCTGCATTTCGGCGAGTTTGGTATCCAGGCTCTCGAGGCCCATTGGATCACCAACCGTCAGATCGAGGCCGCTCGTATTGCCATGACCCGCTACATGAAGCGTGGCGGTCGTGTCTACATCACGATCTTCCCCGATAAGCCCATCACCAAGAAGCCTGCCGAGACTCGCATGGGTTCTGGTAAGGGTAACCCCGAGGAGTGGGTGGCCGTCGTCAAGCCCGGCCGCATCATGTTCGAGGTCAAGGGCGTGCCCGAGGAGGTCGCTCGCGAGGCTCTGCGTCTTGCACAGCACAAGCTTCCCATCAAGACCAAGATTGTTGCTGCCAAGAACGCTGAGCAGCGCATCGAGAAGGAGATGGCTGAGGAGGCCGCTCTCGAGGCCAAGTGGGCTGCTGAGGACGCCGCCGCCGCCAAGGAGGAGAACTAATGAAGCCCGCAGAGATTCGTGAGCTCTCGGACGCTCAGCTCGTTGAGAAGCTGAAGGAAATGCGCGCCGAGCTCTTTAACCTTCGTTTCCAGATGGCCACCAGCCAGCTGGACAACACCGCTCGCGTCAACACCGTGAAGAAGGACATCGCTCGCGTCCTCACGGAGCAGCGCGCCCGCGAGATCGCAGCGGAGAAGTCCGCTGTCGCCGAGTAGGACCTAAGGAGAGAACATGACTGATTCGCGTAACTCGCGTAAGGTCCGTACGGGTGTCGTTACCTCCGTCTCCGGTGCCAAGACCATTGTTGTCACCATCACCGAGCGCAAGCGTCACCCCAAGTACGGCAAGATGATGACCAGCTCCAAGAAGTTGCACGCTCACGACGAGGAGTGCACGGCTGGCGTGGGCGATACCGTCCGCGTTATGGAGACCCGTCCTATGTCCAAGATGAAGCGTTGGCGCCTCATCGAGGTCGTCGAGCGCGCTAAATAAGCAGTCGCTCTTACGACTTGTACGTTTCCGAAGATGTGCGTATGCCTGGCTTGCATACCACGGGCCGTATAAAGGCTGCGCACCTCTCTTCGGTTCTTAGTTCGGAGGAACATCTACCATGATTCAGATGCAAACCATGCTGAACGTCGCCGACAACTCCGGCGCTCGCAAGATTCGCTGCATCAAGGTGCTTGGCGGTTCCAAGCGTCGTTATGCAGGCATCGGCGATGTGTTCATCGGTGCTGTCCAGGAGGCTACCCCTGGCGCCAACGTCAAGAAGAAGGACGTTGTCCGTTGCGTCGTCGTTCGCACCGTTAAGGAGATCCGCCGCAAGGATGGCTCCTACATTCGCTTTGATGAGAACGCCTGCGTTGTCATCAACAACGATGGTTCGCCCGTCGGCACCCGTATCTTCGGGCCCGTCGCTCGCGAGCTTCGTGACAAGAAGTACATGAAGATCGTCTCGCTCGCTCCCGAGACCCTGTAGTTAGGGGAGATATATGTATATCAAGAAGGGCGATAAGGTCCAGGTTCTCTCTGGTAAGGATCGCGGCAAGCAGGGCGTTGTCCTGCGTGCTCTCCCCGCCGAGAACAAGGTCGTTGTCGAGGGCGTTTCGGTCGTCAAGAAGGCCGTCAAGCCCAACGCTGCCAACCAGCAGGGCGGCATCGTTTCGCAGGAGGCTCCCATCGACGCCTCCAACGTCAATCTCGTTTGCCCCGAGTGCGGTAAGGTTACCCGCGTCGGTCACGAGAAGGACGGCAAGAACAAGCTGCGCGTCTGCAAGAAGTGCGGCCACAAGTTCTAAGCTGCCCGCAACAGTTAAATTGCTAGCAAAGGCCCGGATGCCACGGCACCCGGGCCTTTTTTCTATCCCTACTCATTGGGGACAGGCTTAAATGAGTACCCTAACTGGGTAAGCATAAATGAGCGGGTCGTGCTGTATAAATTGCTTGTGTGCGCGTTTATGCGCGTTAGATTGCGTTTAATTACGCACCTATGCGTATATATGCGCCGTTTACGGGGCAATAATGACCGTTTAGCGGTGAGATACGCAAAAACGCGCACTGACGCGCGTGTTTGTGCGAATATAGAGCTGTCAGAAATGCAAGACGTTCTATGACACGGGAGACACATAATGGCAGATTCCAAGCAGGCTCCACTCGACGCCGCGGCAGCCGCCAAAGCAGCATTTGCTTCGGTCCAGGACAAGCCGTTCCCTAACGACATCTTTACGGCTCCCGAGCTCCGTTGGGCTGTGATCGGTTGCGGCGTTATTGCCAACCAGATGGCTCAGTCCCTTGCCCTGGCCGGCCGCAAGCTTACGGGCGTTGCCAACCGCACGCTCACCAAGGCTCAGACTTTTGCCGACCAGTACGGCGTCGAGAAGGTCTATGACACGGTTGAGGATCTCTACGCCGATCCTGACATCGACGCCGTCTACATCACCACCCCGCACAACACCCATATCACCTATCTGCGCGCCGCCCTGGCGGCCGGCAAGCACGTTCTCTGCGAGAAGGCCATCACGCTCAACTCCGCCGAGCTCGATGAGGCCCGCGCCATTGCCGCCGAACACAACGTGGTCCTTATGGACGCTACCACGGTGCTCCACATGCCCTTGTATCAAGAGCTGCGCCGCCGCATGGATGCCGGCGAGTTTGGCCGCATGAACCTCGCTCAGCTCAACTTTGGTAGCTACAAGGAGTACGGCGACCTGACCAACCGTTTCTACAATCGCAACCTCGCCGGCGGTGCCATGCTCGATATTGGCGTATACGCCCTGTCCGTCATGCGCCTGTTTATGGCGAGCCAGCCCGTCGAGGTCGTGTCTCTGGGTAACACCTGCGAGACCGGCGTGGACGTTGCAGGCGGCATCGTCTGCCGCAATGCCGAGCAGCAGCTGGGCGTCGTGAGCCTTACGCTCCACTCCAAGCAGCCAAAGCGCTCGGTTATCAGCTTTGACAATTGCTATGTCGAGGTCAACGAGTATCCGCGCGCCGATCACGCGACGATCGTGTGGACCGCGGACGGTCATCGCGAGGAGGTCGCCGCGGGCACCGAGGCTTATGCCCTGTGCTACGAGATGGCTGACCTCGAGCAGGCCGTCGCCGGCGACGATTCCAAGCGTGAGCTTCTGGATTATGCTTCTGATGTGATGGAGCTCATGACCAAGCTCCGCGCCGATTGGGGAGTCGTCTACCCCGAGGAGGAGTAAGCGATGCTTGCGGAAGATAGGCTCAATACGATCGTGTCGATGGTGCAGCAGGCTGGCTCGGTAACGGTGCCCGAGCTTGCCGATGCCCTGGGCGTGACGGCCTCTACCATTCGACGCGACCTACAGACGCTCGACCGAGCGCACCGCATCGCCAAGGTGCACGGTGGCGCGACAAGTCTTGAGCGCGCGCACGTGACGCGCGACCTAACGATCAGTGAGCGCAGTGATCTCCATAACGACGACAAGGAGCGTATCTGCGCCCGCGCCGCGGCGCTCGTGGAGCCCGAGAGCTTTGTGTACATCGATTCGGGTTCGACAACGCTCAGACTCATCGAGCATCTTCCGCATCTCGAATCGGTCACCTATGTGACTGATTCCGTGCTCCATGCTCAGCATCTCGCTGTGCGCGGCATGCGCACCGTGGTGCTGGGCGGCGAGCTTAAAGCCGAGACCGAGGCGCTCGTTGGCCCCGATGCTCTGGCAACCCTAGACCGCTACAACTTTAACTGCGGCTTTTGGGGTTCTAACGGCATTGCCGCCGAGCAGGGCTTTACGACGCCCGATATCGAGGAGGCACAAGTAAAGCGTATCTCGATGCGCCATACGGCCAAGCGCTTCGTAATCTCGGACGCCAGTAAATTTGGCATGGTGGCGCCCGTCAAGTTCGCGGACTTCCGTGACGCAACGATTATTACCGCAGGCGATGTCCCTGCCAAGTACCGGGCAATGGACAACGTCATCACGGTCTAACAGCAGGGGACGGGCTAAGGCCAAAACCATTTAGTTTTCTCAATAGAAAAGCGGCAACGTCCATCACGGGCGTTGCAGCTTTTGTTGTCTACCGGTTTGTCTAAGTCTGTAACAACTAGACCGTTAAAAGTGGGCCAGGTGTTACAGATTGAGATACTTCCGAACCGCGCCGTCCCTTTGTCTCAATCTGTAACATCTGAGCTTGATTTTGCCGAGTTACTGTTACAGATTGAGATTTTCCCTTAAGGGGGATTCGAATGTCTCGATCTGTAACAGATAGGCCGGAAAATGAGCTCTAACTGTTACAGATCGAGACGTTTTGGGACCGCGGCTGAGCCATTGCGACAAAGCCACCACAAAGGTGCCTGTCCCTTTTTGGCAGGTTTTAGGGCTCCCAGGGGCAGGGGGCTTCGATGTGGATGTGCTCGCCGGTTACGGGATGCGTGAAGGACACGCTGTGGGCGTGGAGCATCAGGCCGCAGGGGCGCGGCGTTCCGTACAGGTCGTCGCCAACCAGGGGATGACGCTCGCTGGCCAGGTGCACGCGAATCTGATGCTTGCGGCCGGTGAGCAGCTCGACATCAATATACGAGCGCGTGGGCAGGCCACGGCGGCTCTTAAGACGCTTGAGTACCTTGACGCGCGTCTGAGACGGCTTGCCGCTGGCGCCAACGCGCATCTTGCGGCTATCGTGGCGGTCGCGGGCGATGGGCTTGTCGATGAGCTTTTCGTTCCAGTCGATTTTGCCCTCGGCGAGCGCCAGGTAGTGCTTTTCGAATGCGTGGTCGATGATCATCTGGTCAAAAGCGGGTTGCGTCTGCTTGTCGAGCGAGAACAACACCACGCCGGTGGTGTTGCGGTCCAGGCGGTTGAGCGGCTGCATGTCAGTCGCGGCAAAGCCGTCGCCCATCGCCAACAAAAGGTCGCTAGCGTAGTCGGTAAGTGTGCGCTCGCCGGTGCCGTCACCGTGGACGATCATGCCAGCGGGCTTGTCGATGGCCATGAGCCAGGCGTCGCAGTAGAGGACTTGAGGTTCTTCGTTCACGTGTAAGCCTTTCGGTTAGCTAATTCCCACAAACATGCAGCCCGAGGTGGCGCCGCGCAGGCGGGCGGCGGGCTTGCGGCCGGCTTGAGCCGCCTCGACGGCGCGACGGACGCGAGCGACGGCACGGCCAATCTCATCGGCCTCGAGCAGGGTTCCGTCGACCATAAGACGACGGACGCCGGCGTCGAGCAACTGCGGTACCTGCGGCGTGAGGTCGATGGGGTAGGCGTCGTACAGGCGTGAGCGGCCGTGGATGTCGGTACGCACCGGCATGATCTTGCCGTCGATATTCTTGAGCGAGAGCTTGCGGGCACGCAGGCGGCAGTTGGCACAATCGTGGATACAGCCGTTGGCAACCTGCAGAATGCAATGCTCGCTTGTCATGACGCGCGGGCGGCCAAAGACGGTGATGCCCAGAGCCGCGGGCGCGGCGGCGCCGAGCGAGACAATCTCGTCGAGTGTGATCTCGGGCGAGAGCCAAAACGCACCGGCTCCGCGCTCGGCAAGCGCCTCCATGCAGGGCGTGTTGTGCACCGGCAGGCAAGAGCGAATCTCGGCCGTGGCGCCAACCTGGGCGGCCAGGGCAAGCTCAGAGATGTTGCCAATAGCGACCGTGGCGCCGGCAACAACCCACGGGTCGACACGTACGTGGTCAACGGCGCGGCAGACCTCGTCGAGCACGGGTACGATGCCCTGCTCAAATGCATCGGCGGGGGAGAGCTCGGCCGCATCGAGCGCGTCGGTGGTCATGTAGATGCGCGTTGCACCCTCCGCCCGCACTGCCTCGGCGGCCTCGAGCGAGGTGACGGTGGCACAGATCTGCGGCTCATCGCGGTAGTGCTCGGGCGCGGGACGGGAATCACTGGTTGCAATCGCCGGCAGCTCGAGCGTTTTCGCGCGCTCCTCGTACGGTGCCAGAATGACCTCTTCCAGCGCCTTACAAGCGGCGGCGCGCACCTTGTGCACGGCGGAAAAGCCCATACCGCAGCCGGCGTCGAGCGAAACGTCAAAGCTTGCGGCCTCAAAGGGAGAGGAGCCCATGCGCCCGACGTGCTCAACCAGATCGGATGCCTCGACGGCGCGGGTCTTGGCAGCCTCGACGGTAAAGCCCGTGGCCGTGGCCGTAAGCGAAGGATCGTCGCAGCAGGTGAGCGTAACGGTAAACGGCTCGCCCAGACGCGCTACGACGGTAACATCCACGGCGCGGCGGCGCAGCACATCGCGCTTGAGCGCGGCGCCGGCGGCGTCAATGGCGCGCTGACTTCGAATCACGCGCACGCGGCAGCCCTCGGGCATGCTGCGGGGCACGCGGCACTCGATGATGTCGCCCGCGGCGGCATCATCGGCGGCGATGGTGGTCAGGAACTGGTCGAACTCATCGTCATGGCGAAGCTCCAGCAGGTCGCCCTTGCCAACGGGCTCAAACAACTCAATGCGGGCGATGGCAGCGCGGCGACGGCGGTCGTCGGGCTTGAGCCCGCGCACATCGCGGTTGGCCAGACGGCTGCCCAGCACCTGTCTCTTATAC
>CABSMS010000023.1 GCA_902478885.1 uncultured Collinsella sp.
CGGGTCTTGCCGGCTCCCGAGGGGCCGATCACAAGTGCATTGTTGTTGAGTCCCGTTTGGCGGGTGTCGCAGGAAAGCGTTCGATCCTTGGCGAGGATGGTGGACGATGCGGACTCAGATGCGGCGAGACGGCTGGCGAGGTTAGACATGGGCGACCTCCTTGGTGGTCGAGAGGATTTCGTGGGCAAAGCCGAGCTCGACGGCGCGCTCGGCCGAAAGGTAGGTGTCTTTTGCAGTGAGGGACTGGATGCGCTTGGGCGTGAGGCCGCTGCGGTCCGAGAGGATTTGCGTGAGGGTCTTGCGGGTCTGCATGAGACGCCGGCTGGTTTCCTGCAGCGCAAGTGCCGAGCCACCTGCCCCCTGGGGGATCAGCGGGTCGTGAATCATGAGCTCTGCATGGGGCGCCATACGGCGATCGTCGCCGCCCATAAAGATCACGGCGCCCATGGACGCGGCGAATTCCAGGCAGACGGTGCGGATGGGGCACGATGCGAGGCGCATGGCGTCATAGATCGCAAGACCCGATCGCACGCTTCCGCCGGCGCTGGCGACAAATATGGTGATGGGGCGGCTGGGGTCGGTGGCATCGAGCAGGCGGATCTGCTGGCATAGGTCGTGGGCCATCGGGGTTTCGATGTTTCCCATGACGGAGAGCTCGCGACGGGCGAGCATCTCATCGTAAATGCTGGTGAGCGTGATGCCTCGGGCGGATTCACGCATGGTGAGGGGGCTGATGATGGGGGAATGATTGGTGTCCATGAGGACTCCTTTCTGTTGGTTGTGTTGTGGAATAGGATTGTTGCCCGCGGAGGGGCTGGCGGGCTACAGGGTTCGTCCGAGCCTGAGATCGAGCTCGGTTGTGGGGCAGGCTGCCTGTTCGTGCGGCTCGCAAGCGCCAAGGGCTCCAAAGCGATAGAGCGTTGCGGCGGGCGTGGTGTAGGCGAGCCGCAGCTGATGCTCGACAGGGGCACATCCGTCATTTTTGTAATGAGCCGCGTAGCATTGCGCGATGCTGGCGTTCATCTCGCTGCCATTGCGATGGCGCTCAAACTGGCGTCTGCAGGTCTCGATGATCTTTGCTACCGACTTGGGTGCCGTCGCGGGAACAAGGGCGAGATAGCCCTCAAATAGCTCGTTGATGCTCAGGAGGCACAGCAGGTCGATCAGCGTCCTTATGGCTGCTCCCTCGGCAGAAAAATGCGCGGTCATGCGGTTATATCGGTTGCGGTCGACGATGGCCGCATGGGGTCTTGGAGTTTTCTGCCCCGTGGTCCCGGGCTTTTGCCGCGCCTGTGTATTGAGCTCGACGTTGCAGCGCTTGAGGCCGTCCAACGGAAGGAACAGTGCGGTGCGCAGGGTGTTCCGCTTGCTTTCGAGTTCATGACGCTCGTCGGGTTCCCATTCGAGCTTGAGTTTCGTGTCGAGCGCCGTAAGCATATGGGCTAGGCAGCCTACGGTCAGAACGTACGAATCGTTGTCGCGTTTTGGGGCATAGGGGTCTGTCAGCTTGCGAATGTCGGGGTCGCCCATGATCTTTGTGCAGCGCTTCAGCAGTTGAGGGTGGTCGGCCAAGATCGTCGCGAGCGGTAGCGACGCGTAGTTCTTGATGGTCGCGGCGGCAAAGGCGGCGTCATATTCGTTTGCATATGCTCGCTCAATGCGGGCATCCAGAATGCTTTTCTTATCGCCGTCTTCAGCGTGGTGGTTTGTCATAGCTTCTCCAATCGGTTGATGTTCGTGCTGTTTGTTGATGTGTTGGTTGTCGTGAGTGATGTGCTTGCCGTGGGTGATGTGCTGACGTTGGGGTGCTATGCGGTTTTCAATGAGCCCGTGAGGCGGTTGCTGCAGGGGCGGGATGGAACGGCCCATGCAAGGCGGAAGGCATCGTGCTCAAAATCGTGACAGCAATGCCCTGGGTGCCTCACATGTGGCAGTTACCTCATTAAGTTGTCATTGCGTTTGGGGCTGTACTTTGCCGATCTTCTTTCTCTTACACGCTAAAAACTGAAACTGAATATGCTCGATCTACTTAAAACCGCAACGGCGGTCTTTTATCAACTTATATGTCGGAACGCGTCTTTGCAAGTACTTTTTTGCGTTTGTTTCAAATGGGGTGGTTTTGCAACCGTCATGCGCGCGCTGTGCGAACGTGCCCCGGCTCGGATAAGATAGTGCGATCGAGTTCTACCGCGCTCACCGCAAGTAGATTTTACGGCTGAGTTGGCTTATGCCGAAAGGGGCCCGTATCCCAACAGATACGGGCCCCTTGCTATTTAAATGGGCATGAGGGTGTATTGAGGGGGGGATGTCTTGCTGTCGGCATCCGCGTGCGGTGCCATTCGCTGTCCGTAAATATACGTTTACGGCTAATTTCATACCACTTGTCGGAATGCGGACGCTGTCCTTGCATGTCGGGCGTACATTGAACGTGGTTTTTCGCGTGAAACCACGAATCGGTTGTCAGCCCCGAACAAGGAGGCCCAGCATGACGCTTGCCAAACCCATCAATAAATACATCGACTATATCGATGCCCCCGAGGACACGTTTGAGCAGTATGTCGAGAAGGCGTTAAAGTACAACTTTCGCTGCGTATTTGCGAACCTGCAGGAGTACGAGACGGGCCGCGCCATGCTCGAGGGCTCTGACATCATCCTTGCCGGCGCTATCGACTTTCCCCAGGGCACTATGACGCTTGAGGAGAAGCTTGCGAGGTTTGAGGAATACGCTGCGTGTGGCTTTACCGAGATTGACTACGTTTTGAATCAGGAGTCGGTCGAGAACCGCGATTTTGATGCCATCGAGCGCGAGATGACTACCATTGCTGATTTTTGTCGCGCGCATGGCATCACTGACAAGGTGATCGTCGAGATGTGCAAACTGGACGGCGACGACGCCGCCAAGCGCCGTGTATGCGAGATCGCGCTGGAGGCTAAGCCGGGATTCCTTAAGACATCGACTGGCAGAAGCTTTGGCGGTGCTAAGCTCGAGGACGTGCGGCTGATGCACGAGGTGCTCGGCGATGCCGTGGCAATCAAGGCGGCGGGCGGTATCCATAATTACGAAGAGGCTTGCGCATTCATCGAGGCCGGCGCCAGCGCGTTGGGTGCCTCGGCGGGCATCGCGATCGTCGACGGCGCACCGACGGATGAGCGTCGCTAGCAGACGTATTTGACCTGCGCGATAAAGCTTCACGACTACGCGCCGTTCATGTTCGAGACAATATGACTTTTTGCCCGTTGTAAACGGAGTCGCGATGGGTGTTCTGTATGATGGCTCAGACAAGGTTGTTCAATGACAGGGAGGCATATATGGCAATCAAAGCCATCGCGATGGATATCGACGGTACGCTCACCAACGACCAAAAGGTCATCAGCCCGCGCACGCGCGAAAAGCTGCTCGCGGCGCAGGAGTCGGGCATTAAGCTCATTTTGGCTTCGGGCCGTCCCGCATGGGGACTACATGCTCTGGCGCAGGAGCTCGACCTTCAAAACCATGACGGTCTGCTAGTCGCTTTCAATGGCGCGCATGTGGTCGACGCTCAGATCGATGAGGTTCTTTTTGACCAGGCCATGCCGGCTGACGAGCTGCACCGTCTGATTGATCATCTGCAAAACTATGATGTGATCCCCATGATCTCGCTCGGTCGCGACTTGCATGTCGAGGACTCGTACCACTGCATGATTACGCTGCCGGATAGCTCGCAGAAAAACATTGTCAAATACGAGCGCGATGCCTGCGACCTTAAGATCCGCGAGGTCGAGAGCTTGCATGAGGTCGTGGACACTTATCCCGTAGACAAGCTGCTGACGGCAGGCGACCCGGCATACCTGCAGGCGCATTACGAGGAGATGTATGCGCCCTTTAAGCAGACGCTTTCGGGCATGTTTACGGCCGACTGGTACTTTGAGTACACGGCGCCCGGTATCGACAAGGCTCGTGCGCTCGAGGGTGCCCTGCCCAAGCTCGGCATCGATGCCAGCGAGGTCGTATCGTTTGGCGACGGCCAGAACGACAAGTCCATGATTGAGTGGGCGGGTACCGGTGTTGCCATGGGTAACGCCGTCGATGAGGTTAAGGCGGTAGCCCAGATGGTGACCGCCAATAACAACGAAGACGGTATTGCGGTGGCGCTGGATAAGCTGCTGGGCTAGAATCGCCGATTAATGCATGGTTCGGGCGCCTGCTCGCGGGCGTCCTTTTGTTAGGGAGGGTGCCGTGTCCGCATTTCCGTTCGACGCCGTTATCTTTGACATGGACGGTGTCATTGTCGATACCGAGTATTACTACCTGGGCGAGACTGCCGCGTTTGCCAAGGAGCTTGGGCTTAATCTGACTCAAGAGGAGTTGAATGGGCAGGTCGGTACCTCGCATCAGTTCTTCCTGCATATGCTGGTCGATTGGTTTGAGCGCGCCGGTAAGGGGCATTTCACTGGGGAGGAAGCGTTGGCCCGTTGGGACGAATGGGCCCATAAGCGTCCGCGCGACTATCAGGCTTTGATTAACCCAGGCGCCGTGGATACGATTCGAGAGCTGCCGCGCCGCGGCGTTCGCGTGGCGCTTGCCAGCTCGTCTCCCATGGATAGCATCGAAGAAGTGCTCAACGCATGCGGGCTGTCGGATGCCTTTGAGTATGTGGTGAGCGGCGAGCAGTTTAAGGAGAGCAAGCCCGAGCCCGACATCTACCTGCATGCGCTGGACCTGCTGGGGCTGCCCGCGAATCGCTGCTGCTGCGTTGAGGATTCGGTGCCTGGCATCACCGCTGGCAAGCGAGCCGGCCTGACAGTCATTGCCAAGCGCGAGGAGCGCTTTGGCTTTAGCCAGGATGCCGCGGACAAGATTATCGACCAGCTGCCGGAGCTGCTCACGCTTTCTTAGGAGCGCGGTAGTTGCGCGTTTTTCGGGTCAGATGAGTAAATACCCGACATTTTGGTGCGGCAGCAAGCATACTTTATGCTAATGCGGGCTTAAGGGCTTGTTGAATGCCCTTAAGCCCGTTTTAGACTTAATTGTGCTTGGAGAGGGTATATGCCACCGACTGAAGGGCTAACTGACGGTAAAGCAGCGATACCGCTGTACCAACAGGTTATTGATATCATCAAAAACGAAATCAACTCCGGTGCCTACAAGTCAGGCGCGCGGATACCCAACGAATTCGAATTGGCTGAGAGCTATAAAGTTGGCCGCGTTACCGTGCGACGCGCTATTGAGGAGCTCGTCCAGCAGGGCTATCTAACGAAGCGGCAGGGGAAAGGCACGTTTGTCAATGCCCCCAAGCTTAAGCGCAAGATTCGCCAGAAGGATGACGTCCAGAGTTTTTCGGACGCATGCCGCGTTAACGGAATGGAGCCGGGGGCGTGCGTCATTTCGAGAAAGATACTGCCGGCGGATTCCACCGAAGCGCAGTTCTTTGGTGTTCCCGTTGGAACTGACTTGATTTGCGTTGAGCGCGTGCGCACTGCCGATGGCGTCCCTGTCATGCTCGAGAACAACATATATGTTTACGAGGACAACGCCTATCTATCAACGGCACCTCTATCTAACCAATCCATTTTTGAGTTCGTGCGCAACCGGACGGGCCGCACGCCCGCGTTTACCGACCCGTGCACGCTCGAGATCGCGTGCGCGTCGCCCGAGGTCGCTCGACTGTTGGCGGTTCCCGTTGGCGAACCCTTGTTTTATATGGAAGCCTTCTTTTTCGATGAGCAGCGGCGGCCGTTTATCATCGGTCGTCAGCGGATCGTTGGGTCTCGCTACGTTTTTGACATCTAGGACATTGCGAATGGAAGCGCCCGGTGGATCATCTCACCGGGCGCTTCCATGCCGTTCACGGCGCGAACGCAACCGTTCAACCGCGTTGCGGCAATCAGTTTGAAATTATCTTGATGAAGGAAAAAGCTGCTGGTAATCTATGGGACGTCATAGAACGTTTGCATTGTGCAAACGTTGAAGCGAGATGCGATGCAGTCTCGAGTTCTTTGGAGGTATCTATGTCAGATACGAAGGCGAAGAAGACAAACAGACGTTTTAAGTTCAAATTACCGCATGTCTATACGATCATGTTCTTGCTGATCGTTGTCTTTGCGGTCCTGACTTGGATCGTTCCCTCTGGCCAGTATCAGCGCAAGACGATTTCGACAGCGGCGGGCGAGCGTGAAGTCGCCGTTGCTGGAACCTATGAACAGGTCGATAAGAACTACACCGATTCCGAGACCGGCGAGACCATCAATCTGGGCCAGGATATCTTCGCGGTCCTGCAAGCGCCCACCAAGGGTATCCAGGAGGCTGCCGACGTCGTTGCGTTCGTCTTATTGATTGGCGGATCGTTCGCAATCATCACCAAGACCAACGCTTTGAATGCCGGCATGAGCCGTGTGGTTAAAAAGCTCAAGAACAAGGACATCCTCATCATTCCCATCACGATGACGTTGCTGTCCATTTGCGGCACTACGTTTGGTATGTCTGAGGAAGCCCTGCCGTTCTATGCCATCTTCATTCCCATCATGATGGGTATCGGCTATGACTCGATGACGGCATTCATCATCTGCTTCCTTGGTCCCAACCTGGGATATTGTGCTTCGACCATCGACCCGTTTAATGTTTTGATCGCCCAAGGCATCATTGGCATCGAAGGCAATCCGCAACTGTGGCTGCGCGCCGTTTCTTGGGTCATCTTCACTGCCGTCGGTATCGCATGGGCCATGCGCTACGCCATGCGCGTCAAGAAAAACCCCGAGTCGTCCATTACGTACGAGGACGATAAGCTCAAGCGTATTGAGTTTTCCGTGACCGATGCCTCCATCGAGGAAGAGTTCACTATCCGTCAGAAGCTCGTGCTTATCGATTTTGCCTGCGGTATGGGCATTATCGTCTGGGGTCTTGTTACCCAGGGCTGGTACATGAATGAGATTTCCGCCGTGTTCCTTGGCATGGGCTTGCTTGCCGGTATCCTGGGCGGTCTTGACCAGCAGACGATCGCTGAGGAGTTCGTTAAGGGTCTCGCCGACTTTGCGTACGCTGCCATCGTTATCGGTATCGCTCGCGGTATTCTGGTCATCGCCGAGGGTGGCATGATCATCGACACCATCCTCCAGGCGCTCGCTACTGCGCTCGCCGGTGCACCAGCCGCCGTCTACACCACGTTTATGTATATCGTCCTTGGCCTGCTCTCTTTGCTGGTTCCCTCGAGTTCTGGCCTGGCGGCGCTCACCATGCCCGTTATGGGCTCCCTGACCGAGCTCATGGGCCTCAATCCCGAGGCGGCCGTCACCGCGCTCCAGTTTGCCAACCAGACCATCAACACCATCAGCCCCGTGGCGGGCATGACGGTCGCTGGCCTTGCCGTGGCTAGGATTTCGTTTGGCCAATGGTGGAAGACCATTTGGAAGTTCTTCATTTTCATGGTCGTCTTTGGCCTGATCGTAACGGCAATCTCTGGCATGCTTCCGGTGTAGGTGGTTGTGATGTCTGATCGTTTGACGGTCCTGACGTCTAAGAGCGTCTTTACCGGTACGGGGGACCTGCCGTTTGAAGGTTTCGTAGCGGTCCGTGGCAATCGAATTGAGGCTGTTGGCACCAAGTGTGAGGTAGCTTCGTATTTGACCCAGGCGGACGAGGTAGTTGACCTGGGCGACCGCACTGTCATGCCTGGCCTGATCGATGTGCATACCTTCTATACAGGTTGGGCGCTGCGGACGTTGGGGTCTGATCTGTCCGGCGTCGCTGATGCCAAAGAGGCCGTGTCGCTCTTGCGTGCATGGAAAGAAGATCATCCGGATTGCGCGGCGGCTTTTGGCCACAACCTGCCCGAAACGTTGGCATCGGATGCCGAGAACGCAAATACGGCAGCTGTGTTTGACGATTGTTTTGGCGATATCCCTGTCGTCTGCTTTACACCGGGTGCGGAGACCTGCGTTCTCAATGCTGCCGCCAGTGCGCGATACGGCTTTACGCCCCAGGCGTGCTATGCCGAGAAGATCTGGCGCATGATGAGCGATTTCCTCGCGCTGCCCGAGGTGCGTGCCGGGTATTCGGACTACATGAGCATGCTTAACGAGCGCGGCGTTACCGCCATCAAGGAAATGGCGTTTGATGACTACTACGGCTTTGCCGACGAAATGGCTCGCCGTGAGGAATCTGGTGAGCTGACGGTTCGCGTCTCTATGATGTCGCAGCCGGTAGGTGCCGGTGCAAATCTGTCATATGCCCGCGAGGCACGAGAGCGCTTCCGGGGATCGTTCGTTCGTTTTTCTGGCTTCAACCGTATGACCGATCGCGGCGTATGGGCGGGGCTTGCCGAGATGATTGACCCCTATGAGGACACGGCCGATGCGGGCGCTGCCGGCAAGACGGTCGTCGAGGAGCCAGAGTGGGATCTGATTGAGAGCGAGCTACGTGCAATTGATGCTGACGGCTTCCGATATTCCTTGCATTGCCAGGGCGATGGCGCCGTTCGTCGCACCGTGGCGCTCTATGCCTCGCTGCCTCGAGACGAGCGTGGACGGATGCTTCGCCGCCATGCGATTACCGATCTCGAGAACTCTGACCCGACCGATCTTGTCGAGTTTGGCAAGTTGGGTGGAATTTGCGAGGTCTATCCGCAGATTTTGACGCTGGACCGGCGCGAGGATTGCCTGTCGATGATGCGTCGACAAATTGGCGAGACGCGACTTTTGCACAGCTGGAATCGCCGCGGCATGGAAGATTCCGGATGCACAGTGTGCTGTGGCACTGATTTACCGCTGCTGATTCCGAGCCTGGGCGAGTCAATCTACAGCGCGTGCGGCGGATTCTTCGCCGACGGACTGCCCGTGAATGAGGTCAACACGCTGACGCTTGTCGAGCTCTTGTGCGCTTGGACTGCCGGGGGCGCGTACGACCTGATGCGCGAAGACGAGCTGGGTACGCTCGAGGTTGGCAAGCTTGCCGATATCTGCGTGCTCGATCGGGATGTGTTCGACCTCGATTATCGCGACGCACGTGATCTTGCGGTTGACATGACGATGTCGGACGGACAAATCGTGTTCGATCGAAATAAGGAGGCATAAGATGTCTGAATCCAAACCGACGCTGCACCGCGAACAGATTGCGGGCATGAATATCCACTACATCATGTGGTCGCTCGATTACTTCCTTGATGTGCAGCAGCGTTTGGGCTTTGAGTCCATTGAGCTGTGGTGTGCGGAGCCGCATGTGACGCTCGACCACACGGGCTACTTTGAGGCTGAGGTCCTGGCGAAAAAGGCTTCAGACCGTGGGCTTAGGTATCGTACTCTGTGCCCCGAGAATGTTGTCTATCCTTGGCAGTACTGCGCACGCAAACCGCTGCATGAACAGCGCAGCCTGGCGTACTTTAAGCACGGCATTGAGCTTGCCGAGGTACTTGGGTGCGACCGTATGTCCGTCAACTCGGGCTGGGGCGACTGGGACGAGGACCGCGAGGAAGCCCGGAAGCGCAGCCGCGAGCACTTGTCCATTCTGGCGGAGTATGCCGGCGAGCACGGTCTGGTGCTTACGATGGAAAGCCTGCGTCCCGAGGAGAGCAACCTTGTGACGACGGTTTCCGATGCGAAGCGCATGATTGACGAGGTCGCGAGCCCGTACTTACAGCCCATGGTTGATACAACCGCGATGGGCGTTGCAGGCGAGACGCTCGAGGACTGGTTTGCCGCCTTTGGTGATGGGGCAATTCACGAGATGCACTTTATTGACGGTGACCCGTATGGCCATCTGGTATGGGGCGATGGCAAGCACGATATGGACGCCTTTGTCGCCACACTCAACGCCCATGGTTTCGACGGCATGCTGGGCCAGGAAATCACGGACGGTCGTTACTACGATGACCCGGCGGCGGCAGATGCCAAGAACATGGCAGCATTCGAGAAATATCTGATTGACTAAAACAACTATCGGCCACGCAACCAACGTCATTGATTGCGGGCCAAATAAGAAAGGAACTGGATATGAACGCACACGATCTGATCAAAGAGGCAATTGCCGAGAAGGGCAAGTTCGACAGCGTCTACTGGATTGCTTGCGGTGGCTCCATGATCGATTTGATCCCGGCTCACGAGCTTCTGCAACGCGAGGCAACCACCTTCACTTCGTATATCTATACGGCTCGTGAGTTTGATATCATGCGTCCGCGTCGTCTGGGCGAGAAGTCCCTGGTCATCGCTTGTAGCCACAGTGGCAACACCCCCGAGGTCGTCGAGGGCTGCGAGATTGCCCTTGCTGCCGGCGCTACGGTGATCGCCCAGACCGACAACGCTGGATCTAAGATCGACTCCGGCAAGTGGACCACGTGGGTCTACCCGTGGGGCGAGGGTGTGCCGCAGGCCGAGGTCCCCGCTGGCATTTCGCTGTCGCTTGCGGCAGAGCTGCTCGATCAGCAGGAGGGCTACGCCGATCTTGCCGATATGTATGCCGGTATCGCCGAGATGGATAAGATTCTTCCCCCGGCACGCGAGAAGGTAAATGCCGAGCTGGGCGATCGCTTTGCCAAGCTTTGCCAGGAGCACGAGTTCTTCTATATTCTGGGCAGCGGTCCCAACTTTAGCCAGACCTACGGTTTCGCTATCTGCTCTCTTATGGAGATGCAGTGGCAGCACTGCAGCTACATCCACTCTGCCGAGTACTTCCATGGCCCCTTCGAGGCTACTCAGGATGGCGTTTTTTACTTCCTGCAGATGGGCTCCAGCGAGTGCCGTGCTATGGACGAGCGCGCCCTGGCGTTCCTTAAGACGCATACCGATACGCTGATGGTGCTCGATGCCAAGGAGTACGGTATGGAAGCCGTGCCGGCGAGCGTCCGTGCCTATCTGGACCCGGTGCTGTTCTACGCCATGAACTGCGAGCTGCGTGCTGCACGCGGCAAGGTGTTCGATCACGATCCCGATTTCCGTCGCTATATGGGTGTTGTCGAGTACTAGAAGGGGCAAAGGCCATGGCATTTAACGTTAACGCGCTCGGATTTGGCGACAACGTCGTCGATCGCTACGAGCATATCCACACCATGTATCCCGGCGGCAATGCGGTGAACTTTGCCGTTTATGCCAAGAAATGCGGTGCCGCACGCTCCGCATACATGGGCATTTTTGGCAATGACGCCGCTGCCGAGCATGTTATTGCAAGCCTCGAGGATGAGGGTATCGAGCTTGACAAGTGCGAGCAGATGATTGGCGAGAACGGAGCGGCTCGCGTGACCGTCGTTGACGGTGACCGTGTCTTCCTTGGCTCCAACGAGGGCGGTATCCGTGGCGATGCGCGCTATGTCCTCGATCGCTTTGACCTTGCGTACATGAAGCAGTTCGATGTGGTTCATTCGGGCAACTATTGCTTTACCGAGCGCGAGCTGCCCAAGTTGAAGGCTGCGGGCGTCACGGTCTCTTTTGACTTTTCGGACGACTCCACCGACGAGTACTACGAGCAGATTGCGCCCTACGTTGATTTCGCTTTCTTTAGTGCGGCGGATGCCGCGAGTGAGGACGAGATTCGCGAGCGTTTGGCATGGGTGAAGGGTCTGGGTCCGCGTTTTGTGTCGGCTACGGCGGGCGCCGAGGGCTGCATTGCTTACGACGGCGAGCGTTATTACCGCCAGCTGGCTAAACCGGTAACGGACATGAAGGACACCATGGGGGCGGGCGACTCGTTCCTCACCTCGTTTTTGATGTGCTATCTCGATTCAGCCAAGCGTGGTGAGGATGGCGCCGAGGCCATCGAGCGCGCGCTCGACTTTGCTGCCGGGTTTGCCTCGACCGTGTGCGGTATGGAAGGTTCTTGGGGTCACGGGGCACCAATCGTCGAATAGCTTAAGAAAGCGTACGGCGGTCTGGCTATGAGGCCTTGGACAGCCGATGCAAAACAATATGCGAAACGCGAAAAGGGGGCTCGCCATGTGGTGGGTCCCCTTTTGAACATTGGAGAAGAGTATGGGTATTAAAGCGTGTGCGGCTGGTTTTTGCTGCGCGGACGTCTATCAAAACATCGGCGTGTTCTATCCGACTGGTAACGGCATTGACTGGGGTATCCATCTTGCACGAATGGGCGTTTCGGTATCCGCCGTGTCGGTTGTCGGCAGGGACGAGTACGGAGACAAGATGAGAGAGGCGCTGGCCGCTGAGGGGCTCGATATCTCACATCTGCGGGTGGAGGATGGCGACACCTCGGTGATGCTCATGGCATTGAAAGACGGCGTCGATCGCGTACATCTCGAGGCAATCGATGGCGTAATGGAGACATATCGACCGAATGAAGACGACCGGGAGTTTATCCTAGAGCATGACATCATTCACACCGACCTGTTTGGTAATTGTTTGGACCTCCTGCCCGAATGGCATAATGCGGGCAAGACGGTGGTTATGGACTTCTCGGTGTTCAGCCAGGATCCCGAATATGCATGCGAGGCTCATTTTCCTTACGTAGACTATGCGTTCATGTCGTTTGAAGAGGACACTCCGGAGCTGCGGGACTGGGTACGCCACGTGCAGGGATTGGGACCGCGCGTTGCGGTTGCCACGCTTGGCGAGAAGGGGAGCATTGCCTATGACGGTGAGCGCTTCTATGAGTGCGGGATCGTACCGGCGGAGAAGGTCGTTAACACCGTGGGTGCCGGCGACTCGTATATTGCCGGGTTTACCAAGGGCGTGATCGATGGCCTTGATATTCCGGCGTGTATGAAGGCGGGCGCTGAACTGTCGTCCCGAGTGATTGGTTCGTTTGAGCCGTACTAGGGCCAAATGCCTGGAAAGGAGTACGAAATGGTTATCGACATGTTGGTCCATCCTATGCTCTATGGCGAGATCTGTACGCCGGGTGATGAGCCTGATGGATTCGGTTTTTGGTCACGAGAATTTGGTATGGGGCATATGGGCCCCATGGATTGGGATGAGCTTCAAGTCGAGATGGACGTCTGCGACGTGCGGAAGAGCGTGCTCATGCCGCTCGATGTAACCACGGCGTGCGGAGGGCATTTTGGCACCAATGACCAGATTGCCATGCTGGTTGCCGCGCATCCCGATCGTCTGTGGGGATTTGCGAGCGTAGATCCGCAGGTGAGCGGTGCCGCAGGCGAATTGGAGCGCGCCTTTACCGAGTTGGGGGCAAAGGGGCTTTGCCTGCATCCGGCAAAGCAGGGTTTTGCTCCCGATGATGCTGTGGCCGAGCCGCTTTACGAGCTGTGCGAGCGCTATAACAAGCCGGTGGTTTTCCACGCCGGTATGTCTTGGGAGCCGGGCGCAGAGCTTTCGCGCAGTAACCCGCTTGCATTTGAGCACACAATCGCAACGCATCCAAATGTGCGTTTTAGTTTGACCCACTTTGGCTGGCCTTGGGTGCGCGAGACCGTGGCGATGCTGCTCAAGTATCCCAACTGCTACACGGACACCTCTATCACTTACATCGATTCGCCCGAGGAGATGATGCAGCGTCTTTTCACGGTCGATATGGGGCCGCTGTGGTATGAGCGCGCGCTATCGCATCAAGTGATGTTCGCCAGCAATACGCCGCGTTTCCGTGCATTCAAACTCAAGCGGGCGCTCGATACCGTGCCCATGCGCGATGATGCGCGAGAAAGGCTCTACTGGGGTAATGCCCTGCGTTTTCTTGAAGGGGATGAGTGAACATGGTGACGCTCGAGACATTGAGCTATCTATCGACTGCTCCGGACCAGTTCATCGATATTACCGAAGACGTGCACGCTGCCATCGAACGCAGCTCGGTGACCAATGGCTTGGCAGCGATTATTTTGTCGCATACGACCTGTGGAATCGTGGTAAACGAGGGACTGCCCTGCGTGGAGACGGATCTTATGGAGACGCTTGATCGCATCGCCCCACTCGATGCCCCCTATGCGCATGCACACTTCCTGCCGAGCTATGGAGCCACCGGCAACAACTCCTGTGGGCATATCAAGAGCATGATTTGTGGAAACAGTTGCTTCTTTCCCGTCCAAGATGGCCACATCGTGTGCGGAGGTGCCCAGAACATCTATCTTGCGGAGTTTGACGGTCCGCAGAAGCGAAAAGTGTACGTGGAGGTGCTGGGGGAGTAACGTTCCTGCAATAACCCTATGAAGGAGCACGTTATGTCGTTTCTATCCTCGATGTTCAAGACCGAAAAGCCGGTTATCGGAATGCTGCACCTGCGTCCTCTGCCGGGCGATCCGCTGTATTACCCGGGCGGAAGCGTGTCGCAGGTCGTGGAAGCCGCCAAGCGCGATCTCGAGGCGTTGCAGCAGGGCGGTGTCGATGGCATTTTGATTACCAATGAGCTCTCGATGCCCTATGAGCAGCACGTTTCTCCCTCAACCCTTGCATCGATGGGCTATGTAATCGGGGCTCTATCCCATGATCTGTCGACCCCTTGGGGAGCTGAGGCTATTTACGATGGTGATGCCACAATCGAACTGTGCGCTGCCGTCGATGCGCAGTTCACGCGCTGCAATTTTTGCGGTGCCTGGGCCGGTGATCTCGGGCTGATTAACCGAGATTTCGCGCACACCATGCGTCGCAAGGCGGCGCTGCGCTTGGACGACCTCAAGCTTTTTCACTTCATCACGAGCGAGGGGGAGGTTTATCTCAACGACCGCACGACTGCGGACATTGCCGATTCACTTCTCTTTAATTGCCTACCGGATGCGATGGTCATCGGCGGTTCGGCTGCCGGTCGTGGCGCTTCGGGCGAGCTTGCCGATGAGGTCCGTGAGCGTGTTGGCGAAGTGCCTGTGGTATGTGGCACCGGTTGTCGCGAAAATACCGTGGCTGACGTATTTGCTCACTACGATGGCGCGTTTGTCGGCACCTGCTTAAAGCGCGACGGAAAGCTGGATGCCCCGGTTGATGTTGAGCGGGTAGCTCGTTTTATGGCTGCCGCTCGTACGGCGCGAGGGGAGTAGGCACCTATGGCGCTCTATCTGGGTATTGATATTGGGACAAGCGCCTCTAAAGGCGTTTTAATCGATGATCGATGCAACATCGTTTGTCAAGCCTCTTGTGGACACGAGACGGACAACCCGTGTGATGGATGGTACCAGCATGATGCGGAGGCCGTTTGGTGGGGCGATTTTTGCCGCTTGTCGCGCGAGCTGGTGGCGCGATCGGGGGTTAACGCGGCACAGATCGGATGCGTGGGCCTTTCCGCATTGGGTTGCGACTGCGTACCGGTCGATACCGAGTGCAATGCGCTGGCGCCCGCGATTTTGTATGGAGTCGATGCACGTTCGAAGCCGCAGATTGACGAGCTTCTTTCCGAATATGGGCCAGGCCGCGCACGCGAGCTTTTCGGGCACGATCCCTGTTCGTCAGATATTGCTCCCAAGATCTTGTGGTTTAAGGAGAATATGCCCGAGGTGCACGAACGTGCTGCGAAGTTCCTGACGGCGTCATCGTTTCTGTGCGCGAAGTTGACGGGGCGTTTTACGGTGGACCGTTATTTGGCGGAGGATTTTCTTCCCCTATACGATCGCTACACTTGGAAGGTTGATGCTCGGGAATGTGCTCGTTTCTGCTGGCCTGACCAGATGGCGGAGGTAATGTCGGCTACTGATATTGCCGGGGTGATTACGCAGCGTGCGGCTGAGGCGACGGGGCTCGCGGCAGGGACACCTGTCTTAGTGGGAACGGGCGACTCTGGTGCCGAGGCCATTTCGACGGGTGTATTCCGTCCCGGCGATATGATGGTTCAGTTGGGGAGCACGGCGTATTTCATCTACCTAGCTGATCATATGATTGATGATGCCCGCCTGTGGCCGGGGACGTTTATCATTCCCGGAACTTACGGGATCTGCGCGGGGACCAATACGGCGGGTGCGCTCACATCGTGGCTGCGCCAAGAGCTGTATCGCGACGCCGTAGAGGCCGAGGGCCACGGTGGCCCCGATGCATATACGGTTATGGCGCATGATGCCGCCGGTGTGGCGCCGGGTGCCGATGGGCTCCTGTGCCTGCCGTACTTTGCGGGGGAGCGCACTCCGCTCAACGATCCCGAGGCGCGCGGCGTCTTCTTTGGCCTGACCGGAAGGCATACGCGAGCCCATATGGTTCGCGCCGCCTTGGAAGGCGTCGCGTATACCGTTGCATCCCATGTCGACATTATCGAGCGAGAGCATAGACTGCCAATTGGGCGCATTATGCTTGTCGGAGGTGGAACCAAGAATCCAGTTTGGATGCAAGCTATCGCCGACGTATGCGGGCGCGAGGTCTCGGTTGCCAAGGTTACGGTGGGCGCATGCTTCGGTGATGCCATCATGGCAGCTCTCGCAGGTGGCGCTTATGCATCATGGGATGAGCTCGCCCAAGTCCTTGGCGTTGCGCAAACAATCGTGCCCGATATGACTGCCCACGAGTTATATGCGTCGCGCCGTCATATCTTTGACGAATTGTATGCACGTAACCGTGATCTCATGCACGAATTGGTGTAATGCTGCCGAATTGTACTGCCTACCAATAGGGACTGCGTTGTGCGATTCGCATGTCCCTTGGCATTTTTTGCCCACAGGGGTTAGCGAAGGTCAAAAACAGAGTGCGCATTTGCTAAAACTACCGACTCGATGCGCTTTGCGTCACAGTTTTTGAGTGAGGCAATGCGCATCGAGGTCCTTGCGAGCGATCTGATGAGCGACTGCGCGCTTGTTTCTGTGTTTGGCTCGGCCGGCGCATCGGTCTCGAGCAGTAGACGGTCGAGTGGAATCTGTCGGGCATATTCGCGACCGCGCTTGGTGGCGAGCATACGCTCGTTCACGGAAAAATAGCAGCCTGCGTTTCGCGCGCGGGCGAGTTCGTCCGAAGTGCCGCTAAACCAGTGGAAGATGATAGCGGGGGAGTCGGGGTTTGGGATGAGTAGTCCATGCGATTCGAGGATGTCCAGTACGGCTCCTGCCGAACGAACGGCGTGAATTGATATCACGCGCCCGGTAAGAGGATGCTGCACAAGCGCATCGCAGAGCCGGTTAAGTGCCTGTATTTGTAGCGGCTCACTTCCAGCAAAGCGCGCAGAAAAGTCGAGTCCGACTTCGCCGATGTAGCGCTCTTGGGCGGCAAGCTCGCAAAGCAGGTTGACTTCGGCGGGACCGCAGCGGCCGTCGGCGAGCCACCAAGGATGGAGGCCGACGCCCGCGATGATGCCTGGTTGGCGACGGGCGCGCTCGTTTGCGGCCGAAAAGTCGCGCGGATTGACGCCGCAGTCAAATAGACCCAGCCCCGATGCCGCCGACTCACTGGCTGCAGCATCGGGGCTGAGCATCAAATCAAGGTGACAATGCGTGTCAAAGAATCGCGGTTCCATCGCAGGGCATCCTGCTAGTCCAGGCGCTGACCATCGGCGCGCACGCGCTCGGTGCCGCGCCCACTGATCTGGCGGATAACCTCGCCGGCAATCATCTGACCCATGATGGGCGGCATAAAACTGGCAGTTCCCAGCTCGGTGCGCTCGTGGATATTGGAAGGGTCGCGGGGCTGTGTCTTAACCGATTCCTCGCAGCTAAACAGTACATGTAGGCTCTTGATGCCGCGCTTCTTACATTCTTTGCGCATGATGCGGCTCATGGGGTCACGTACCGTATCGAAAATGTCGGCAAAACGGAGGCACTCGGGATGGAGCTTGTTGGCCCCGCCCATGGAGCTAACCAAACGAATGCCGTGGTCCTGAGCATATTTGGCAATGGTAAGCTTGGCCGAGATGGTGTCGATGGCGTCGACGACGTAGTCGAGCTTGCCACCCGTCTGCTCCAAAACGCTCGCGAAGAACTCGTCGATGTTGTCGCTCAGCAGGTATTCGGTGCGCTTGATAACGGTGGCGGCGGGATTGATATCGCGAATCATGGCATCCATCACGTTCACTTTGCGCTTGCCGATGGTGCTGTGAAAGGCGATAGCCTGGCGATTGATATTGCTGGGCGCGACGATGTCCTTGTCCAGAATGACGAAATGACCAATGCCGCCGCGGGCGAGTGCCTCGCAGCAGTTGGAGCCCACGCCTCCGCAGCCGAGCACCAACACCGTAGCATCGGCGAGCTTATCGAGTGCCTCGCGGCCCATGATGATCTCGAGCTTGTTGTCGCGTGTCTCGACGAGAGCGGCAGCGGTTTCGGTCATAGACATCCTCCGATGGGGAAGCGAATCGTGTTTTAGCTATCGCCATTATAGGTGTTATCGCGATTCCATTTGAGCCCTTGGGCTTGTTGAAATGGGATCGGGGTTCGCATAAGATTGAAGCAGATGGCACCCGTTGCAGCGGGTTGGCCAACTCCAAAACACGTTTGTAGCGTGAGAAGTGGCCGTCTTCGCATTACGCGGAGGCGGCTATTTTTTTGAGTACAAGATTAGATAATTAGACAAACATCTAAATATCGAGTATAGTGTGCGCGTCATGAGAGATGATGAGAGGAGGTCTTATGCCGGGAGAGGGTTTTAAGGCGCTTGCCGATCCAACGCGACGGCGCATTTTGGAGTTGCTGCGCGAGGGCAATTGCACGGCGGGGGAGCTTGCCGAGCATTTCGATATCAGTAAGCCGTCGCTGAGCCATCACTTGGCGACGCTCAAAAACGCCGGGTTGGTGACCGACGAGCGCCATGGCCAAAACATCGTATACAGCTTAAACACCACCGTCATGCAGGATTTGATTGGCTGGTTTATGGGTTTTACAAACACGGAAGGTGATAAGGATGAATAACGAAAACAAGGGCATTCACCCCACGGGGGTATCGTCGCGCGTGTGGATTGCGCTGGTCGCTCTGTGCGTCGCCAATGTCGTAGCGCACCTCATGGTGATGCCGAGCTTGCCTGCGCAGATTCCCACGCACTGGGGCGCGAACGGCGCCGTCGACGGTTGGGGTCCTAGCTGGATGGCCTCCGCGCTCGGCGTGCTGCCTCTGGCGCTTCTCGCAATGTTCTGCGTGGTGCCGCGCATCGACCCCAAAGGTGAGGCATATCGAACCTCGGGCAAGTTCTACCAGGGCTTCGTAATCGCCTTCACCTTGTTCATGTGCGCCATAAGCTGGCTGGGAGAGCTTACGGTCTGGGGCGTGGTGCCGGCGGTCGGTTCGGTTAACGTGCTGATTTCCGGTGTTGTCGGTTTGCTGTTCATCGGCGTAGGCAACTACTTGCCGCGTGTGAAGCAGAACTATACGCTCGGTATCAAGACACCTTGGGCGCTTGCCGATCCCGAGAACTGGCGCCGTACGCAGCGTTTTGGCGGCGCCTGCTTTATGGTACTGGGTATTGGCCTGATTGTGATGGGCGTGGCAGGCAGCGTGCTTTCGAGTGAAGTCGTCGCCGCGGTGATTGCGGTTCTGGCGTTTGGTTCGGTTGGAGCCGTCTACGTCTACTCGTATCTGTTGTGGCTCAAATCGCAGCGAGCCGCTCGTTAAGGTTGCGGAAAACTAGCGTACGCAGTTCATAGTATGTTCCGGGGGACTTTTCCCAGGTAGTATTAGGGGGTGTGGGCAACCATGCCCCTTTTTATTAGAACGCGCGAACTGCCTCTCCGCTTTTTCCAAAACGGAGAGGGGGAGAAGATTTCCGCAGCTAGATAAGGAGAAATGACTGTGGCGGAGTTCATTTATCAGATGTATCAGGCTCGCAAGGCCCATGGCGACAAGGTGATCCTTGACGACGTGACCCTGAGCTTCTACCCCGGTGCCAAGATCGGCGTCGTGGGCCCCAACGGTATGGGCAAGTCGACCCTGCTCAAGATCATGGCCGGCATCGAGGAGGTCTCCAACGGCGATGCCAAGCTCACCCCCGGCTACACCGTGGGCATCCTGCAGCAGGAGCCGCCGCTCGACGACGACAAGACCGTCATCGAGAACGTGCGCATGGCATTTGGCGACATGATCGCCAAGGTCGATCGCTTCAACAAGATCGGCGAGGAGATGTGCGACCCGGATTGCGACATGGACGCCCTCATGGCCGAGATGGGAAAGCTCCAGGACGAGATCGACGCCGCCGACGGCTGGGATATCGATTCCAAGCTCGGCCAGGCCATGGACGCCCTGCAGCTGCCCGATTCTGACATGCCGGTCAACGTACTTTCCGGCGGCGAGCGCCGTCGCGTGGCCCTGTGCAAGCTGCTGCTCGAAGCTCCCGACTTGCTGCTGCTCGACGAGCCCACGAACCACCTGGACGCCGAGTCGATCCTGTGGCTCGAGCACTTCCTGCACAACTACCAGGGCGCGGTGCTTGCCGTCACGCACGATCGCTACTTCCTGGATAACGTTGCCGAGTGGATCTGCGAGGTCGACCGCGGTCACCTTTATCCCTACAAGGGCAACTACTCCACGTATCTGGAGACCAAGGCCGCCCGTATCGAGGCGCAGGGCAACCGCGACGCCAAGCTCGCCAAGCGCATGGAGGCCGAGCTCGAGTGGGTACGCAGCTCGCCCAAGGCTCGCCAGGCAAAGAACAAGGCCCGTCTGGCTCGCTACGAGGAGATGGAGGCCGAGGCCCGCGCAAGCCAGAAGCTCGACTGGACCGATATCCGCATTCCCGTTGGACCGCGTCTGGGTAACAAGGTGCTCGAGGCCCATCACCTGCACAAGGAATTCGACGGTCGCGTGCTCATCGACGACCTTTCTTTCACCCTGCCGCGTAACGGCATCGTGGGCGTCATCGGCCCCAACGGTGTGGGCAAGACTACGCTCTTCAAGACCATCGTGGGCCTGGAGCCGCTGACTTCGGGCGAGCTCGAGGTGGGCGAGACCGTCAAGATTTCCTACGTCGACCAGAACCGTTCCGGCATCGACCCCGACAAGAACCTGTGGGAGGTCGTCTCGGATGGCCTGGACCACATGATGGTGGGCGAGACCGAGGTCCCCAGCCGCGCGTACGTGGCGAGCTTTGGCTTTAAGGGCCAGGACCAGCAGAAGCGCGCTGGCGTGCTCTCCGGTGGCGAGCGCAACCGTCTGAACCTGGCGCTCACGCTCAAGCAGGGCGGCAACCTGCTGCTCCTCGACGAGCCCACGAACGACCTCGACGTCGAGACACTGTCCTCGCTCGAAGCGGCGCTGCTCGAGTTCCCGGGCTGCTCGGTGGTCATTAGCCACGACCGTATGTTCCTGGACCGCGTCGCCACACACATTCTGGCGTGGGAGGGCACCGACGAGAATCCGGGCAACTGGTATTGGTTCGAGGGCAACTTCGAGGCCTATCAGGCCAATCGCATCGAGCGCCTGGGCGAGGACGCGGCCCAGCCGCATCGTATTCACCGCAAGCTGACGCGCGACTAATTTGTTACGCGGTTTTCCAAACCGCGTAACTGCTCGACGCTGCGCGGGCCTCAAGCACCCCATCTTGCCGTTCAAGCCGTCGCTCGCGTACCGAAGTACGCGTCGCTCCTCTTTCACGGCAACCTGGGGCACTTGCGGCCCGCTCGCTGTTGGTTACGCAACATCAACAAATAAAAACGGCTCAAATCCTGATTTGGATTTGAGCCGTTTGTCGTTACTGCTCGGGTTCTTCGACTTTATCGATGGCCCAGGTGGATCCGAGGCCACCGGTGGTGTTGCGGCGGATGCGCACGGTGACTTCGTGGCGCTCGCCGGCCTGCGCGTAGCGCAGGGGGAAGCTTGCGCGGTTTCGCGCGGCCTCGATGGTACCGCGCTCGCGGGCGATCCAGTAGTACTCGCCGACGATGCCGAGCGTGTCGGCGCCGTAGGGGAGATAGGTCGACAGCTGGTGCAGAAGCGGGCCGGGGCAGAAGACCTCGGTTGCGAAATCGACGGGGAAGTCCTCGGGGATGGCGGGCGCTGCAGGTGCGGGGGTTGGGGCCGCTGCGGGTGCCGGAGCCGGTGCCGGTGCGGGAATTTGGTCGCAACCAGAGGTGGGCACGGATTCGATGACGGGTGCGGGCTCCGGCGTCGCTTCCGGCTTGATTGTGGAATCTGCGGGCTTCACGGTGACGGGCGCGTCTGCAGCTGCAGTTTCAATCTCAACCTGCGTTGCGTTCTCGTTCTCGATGCTCGGCTTTGTCTCGACCGGCGTGGAAGCCATGGTGGTGATGCCGGCGTTGGCGTTCTCGGGGTCATAGACGACCGTGAGCGAGATGGCGGGCTGCGGCGTCTCGGGCTCCGGCGCCGACTCGGTAACGCCTTGATCGGCGGGCTCGTCGGACTGGTCGTCCTCGGCCTCGTTGTCAAAGACATCGCTGTTTTGGAACGCAAGCGTCTCGGGTTGGTCAGCGGCTTCTTCGGTTGTCGACTTGGGAGCTTCGTTGAGCTCCGCAGTGGTTTCCTGCTCAGATATGACTTCGGGATCGGTCGTGGCGGTGATTTCGGTTTCTGCTGTTACCTCAATAGCGACTTCGATCTCTGCCTCGGGCTCGGGCTCCGGCACGGCTTCAACCATGGTTTCTGGCTTGGGACGTTTAACGTGCTTGGGACGCACGGCCTTGAGGTCCTTCTCGCCGCGCTTTTTCTTTTTGTAGGACTGCTTGGCTCCCTTGGCTGCCTTGGGCTTGTCCTCGCCCTTGGCAAGGGCGGCATCCCAAGCCTCGTTGGCGATGACGGTGGCATACAGGCGACCGCCCTTAAAGACGGTCAGCTTAATGCAGTCGTCGAGCTCCTCGAGCAGCTCACGCGTGGACTCAAAGCCCAGGTCATAAGCGGTCATGTCGCCGGCGGCGAGCGCCTCCTCGACCTGTGTCATAAACGTTTGCTTGCCGCACCCAATCGCGTCGCGCAGCAGGCGATACAGATAGATGTGGTTGCCCAGCGAAAGCGTGGGCCTAACTATTGTCTTGCTCATGGCAAATCTCCTCTTTACACATGTAAAGCATCTTACCATCGCATAGCGTTCGCCATGGCGGCGCCCAAGGCAAACGGGCGCGAACCGCTTTCGATTCGCGCCCGTTGTACAGGTCGGTTATCTATGAGAGGCAAATGTACTTAGTTGCCCGATGCCGTGCCTTGGCTCGAGTTGTCAGATGCCGTGCCGGACGCGGTTCCACTCGAGCTGTTCGAGCTGTTGGTGTTGTTGCTGTCTGCTGTGCCCGTTCCCGAAGTGGTGTCGCTCGTCTGGTCGCCCGTGCTCGGCTGCGAACCGCCAGTCGTTTGGCTTGAGTCGGTCGTGCCGGACGGCGTGCTGCTGTTGGCCGTAGAGGAATCGGTGCCCTGCGATTGGTTTTGGGTGTTCGAGGACGAATTGGCAGAGGTAGAACTGTCTTGCGTATCGTCCGTCTGCGCCTGCTGATCTTGCGACTGGGTGTTGCCATTTGCATCGCTCTCGGTCGTGCGCGACGAAAGGATTGGCTCGGGGCGCTCGCCCAGACCCTCACCGGCGGTGGTTATAAGGATGGCGCCGGTGCAGGCGATGACCGCGACGATGGCGATGGCGATCGAGAAGACGATGACCTTCTTTTGCGTCTGGCTGCGCTCTGCCGCGGCCTTGGCGCGCAGGCTGTTAGGGGCGACGCGCGCCGTGGTCGCACGCCCCGCAACCTGGCGCATCTCCTGCGTAGTCGCGGCGCCGCCCAGGTGCTCCTCGGCATTAAGCTCAACGGGCTCATAGGCGCCGGCGGGGTAGTCGACGTCGGCGTGCGTACCTTTGAGGGCTTTGGCGCTGGCAGAGATAAAGTGGCGGTAGACCTGCGAGGACACAACGGTGATGACCGAGCTCACGGCGGCGCCAATTACTGAACCAGCGATGCCAATCTTGGAAGCAAGCGCGACACTTGTGGCGGCGGCTGCGGCGCCAGCGATGATCTGAGGAATGGAAATGTCATCGAACAGGCCCTTTTTGGGCGCGATGGCCATGGTCTGTCCGATGGAATGGTTTTCGTGCACGCCGTTGTTGAGCGCGGCCGGTGTCATGACGCGCGTGCGCGGCGCGTCGGTGTACTTGGTTGTCATACGGGGTCCTCCCGGTGTAAATCTGCTTCGTTTCGTGTAGCCATCAGGGTACCCACCAGATGTGAATCGTACGTGACATTTAACAGATACCATCAACTCATCAATTGCTCACCAAGTTGGTGGGATGCGGTTACACCCGGCGGTTGAACTACAATAGGACTTGCTAATTGTTGTGAATGGCGTCTACGCACGGGAGCATTCTTATGAATCTTCACCTTTCTCAGTCTGATGGCTTTTTGCGTGTGGCGGCGGCATCGCCGCAGATTCGCGTTGCCGATGTCGAGGGCAATGCCGAGGTTGCGTTGGCAGCTGTTCGCGAGGCTGCCGAGCGCGGCGTTCGTGCTCTGGTGCTGCCCGAGTTTAACCTGACCGGCTATACCGCGGCCGACCTGTTCCATAACCGCACGCTGCTGCATGCCTGCGAGACCGCGCTGGCACATGTTCTCGATGAAACCCGTGAGCTGCCGATTGTCTTTACCATCGGTCTTCCCGTTGCAGTTGCCGAGAATATTTACAACTGTGCCGCCGTGTGCTGTGCGGGCGAGCTTTTGGGCCTCACGGCCAAGAAGTATCTGCCCAACTATGGCGAGTTCTACGAGCGCCGCTGGTTTGCTCCGGCGCCCGCAGATCCCGTGTGGGTCGAGTTTGCCGGTCAGGGTCCGGTTCCGCTGGGTTCGGGACTTGTCTACCGCTGCTGTGATGAGGGTGCCGAGGATATGGTGCTGGGCGTTGAGGTCTGCGAGGACCTGTGGGTGCCGGCGCCCCCTTCGACCGAGATGGCGCTTGCCGGTGCGACGGTGATCCTCAATCCGTCGGCTTCGGACGAGATTATCGGTAAGGCGGATTACCGCCGCAGCCTCATTTCCAACCAGAGCGCGCGCCTGTACTGCGCCTATGCCTACGCGGACGCGAGCGAGGGCGAGTCCACGACCGACATGGTCTTTGCGGGCGAGAACCTCGTCTACGAAAACGGCTCCAAGCTCGCCGCGACCAAACTGCTTACCTGCGATATGGCCATCGCCGACGTTGACCTTGACCGCCTGGTTGCCGAGCGCCGTCGCTCGACGACGTGGACGCGCGCGGACGATGCGCCGGAGGCCACGACCATTGAGTTTTCGTTTGAGGGCGTGCTGGCCGAAGAACCTGTCTTGCGCCTGTCTCTTATACACATCTGACG
>CABSMS010000024.1 GCA_902478885.1 uncultured Collinsella sp.
CTAGTCTCGTGGGCTCGGAGATGTGTATAAGAGACAGATTCTGGGCATCGTCCATGAAGTGCTGGATGAGCTTGAGATACTCTGCCTTGAACTCCTCACGGGAAGCCTTGAGACGATCGATCTCCTCGAGCTCGGCCTGCTTCTCGGTCAGAGCCTGGCGGATAACCTCGCGGGCCTTGGCGTCAGCCTCGTTGCGGATACGCTCAGCGTTCTCGTTGGCATCGTTGACGATGGTCTCAGCGGTCTGCTGGGCAGCGATCAGGGCAGCGGAAATCTGGCGCTCCTGAGCGGAGAAGTCAGGGGCGGGAGCAGCCACGGGGGCGGCAGGAACGGCCTGGGCGGTGGCATCCTGAGCCTGGGCAAGCTGAGCCTGCGCATCGGCAAGCTGCTGCTCGGTAGCAGTCAGACGACCCTTAAGGTCGACGATCTTAGCGAGCATAGCGTCAACCTCGGAGGACAGCGTCTCCAAGAAGACGTCGACCTCGGCAGGATCGTAGCCACGCTTGGCCTCAGAGAAAGTCTGAGCCTGGATGTCTGCAGGGGTAATAGCCATAACAAGTCTCCTTTTTCATCGCCTCGGCGCTACACGCCCGACGTAAGTTACTAAGACAGTTCTACACGAGTATACCTATAAGAAGCTGCAGAACCAGCCTCTGCACCAACTGCAACGCAATAATCGCAACGACCGGCGAAAAATCGATACCGCCCATCGGCGGGATGAAACGACGGAACAGGTTGAGCCACGGACCGCACACGCTATCAAGCACCGCAGCAATATCCTGAAGCAAACCACCCTGCTTCATGGGAATCCACGTCATAAAGCAGTAGACGACAATGAGCGTGGAATAGAAGTTGAACAGCGTGTTGACCAGCTGGACGATAGTGTAGATGTTGATGGGAATCTCCTCGTCTTGTCTTTACTTAAGGTAGCCGTCGGCACGAAGCTTTTTGAGATCGGAATCTTTGACCTCGCAACCGGCGGGCAGCACCATGAACACGCGGTCGCCCACCTCCTTGACCGTGGCACCCAGACCGCAGGCAAAGCCGTAAGAGAAGTCCAAGACGCGCTTGGCAACTTCGGTGCGTACGCCCACAAAAATCAGTGCGACAGGCTGCTTGGTGCGAACGCGGCGCACCACAGTCTCCACGTCGTCATAGCTCTCGGGGCGCAGGACATAGGCCGGCAGCTGCGGCGTGGCGTTGATGATATTGCTCGCATAGGCCGAGGCATCGCTCGGTGCAGGCGCGGGTGCAGCGGCGGCACGGGCGCGGGTATTCTCGGCGTAGCTCGACGGCGTGTCATAGGCACCGGGACGATAACCGCTCGCAACACTGTCCTGCGAGCGCGAAGGCGGGTTATACGTCGTGGCATGGCGGGAGTCATCGCCGACCAGCTGACCGGAGCGCGTATACACGGCAACCGACTCAGCTTCACCGCGGCGCGTCTGACCAAGCAGGCCGTTGCTCGGCTCGTCTTGGGTGTAGAAGCCCTCGCCCGAAGCACCGCTGTAGCCGTTGTTCTGATAGCCATCGTCGTAGCCGTCATCGTAGCCGTAGTCGTCGTCCTGGCCATAACCCTGGTCGTAACCCTGCTGGCCGCCCAGGTGCATCTTATTTTTAATCTCGTCAAGGAAGCCCATGGTTGTGTCCTCTCGCGGTTTAGTGCAGGCGCCCCGATAATCAGTGCGCACTTCAGAGCCTTATTTTACTGCAAACTCCGGGCTAAATACTACCCTGCCCAGGCGAACGAGCGTAGAGCCCTCCTCAAGGGCAGACTCAAAGTCCTCGCTCATACCGCAGGAAAGCTCAGGCAGGTTCAAATCGGGATGCGCCGCCTCCAGCTCATCCCTCAGCTCACGAAGCCCCGCAAAGGTGCGGCGTGCCACATCCTTATTCCCCCGGGGCGCCATAGTCATAAGCCCCTGTACGCAAATTCCCTCAAGTTCTGCAAGCTCACCCGCGGCGGCGCGAATCTCATCGGGTGAAAGGCCTCCCTTCGACTCCTCACCACTCACATTGACCTCAATGAGCACACGCTGGGGGCCGACGAGCTCGCCTGCCTCAATCTTGCGAACAGCACGGCTCGAGATCGCCTGCGCCAGATGCAGCGAACCCACCGAGTGAATCAGCTCGGCTGAGCCCAGCACCGCATTGATCTTATTGGTCTGCAGGTTGCCGATCATATCGAAGCGCACCTCGGGCAGCTCCGGATGCTCCGCCAGACCCGTGAGCTTGCGAACCAGCTCCTGCGGGCGGTTCTCGGCAAAATGGCGATACCCCGCCTGGATGGCGGCAACGGTCTCATCGACACCAACGGTCTTGGACACGGCAATGAGGCTCGCGGCGTCGTGGGGACGGCCCGCGCGATCGAGCGCCGCATAAAAACGTTCCAGAATCTGCTCGCGGCGAGCGCGCATCAAGTCCAAATAGTTATCCATTGCCAATCGCCTCCGCTGACAGCCAAACAAGTAGTCCCATGCTAACGCAAGAGCGCGGCCCCGCATGTGCAAGGCCGCGCTCACTTAGGTATTTACAATCTTTCGACGAACGGGGTTACTTACTCCTCGTCGTCCTCGCCATCGTCCTCATCCTCAAGATGATCGAGCAGGTAGCGAAGACCCTCGCTGACCTCGTTAACGGGCACCTTGGCAACGTAGCGCGCATCGACGGCGGGCCTCATGATAACACCCTCGCCCGAAGGCACGCGCATGCTCTCGAGCTCATCCTCATCAGTGCAGGCGATATCACCGGCAGTCATACGCTGTCCGGTCAACAGGAAGGTCAGACGGCAGGCGGCATCGATGGAAATCGAGGCGATGCGATCGAGATAGCGCGATACCATGATGGCGCGGCGCAGGTCGTCATAGTTGCTGTCGTCGTCCATAAAATCGCCCGTGTCCATGCGGTTAAAGGTGCGGAAGAACTTCTCGTAGGCGGCGTGCACTGGCTCGTCCTCGACGGCCAAGTTGCAGATGATGGACATGTCGTTGGTGACGAGCGCGGAAAGCGAAGAGCCCAGCACCTGGTAGACGGCCTCAGCCTCGGCCTCGACCGTGCCGACAAGCTCCTTGGGCAGCGAGATGTCGGCCTTGATCATATGACGCGTGGCGCGGCAAATCTGGCGAACCTTATCGGTCATGCGCTGCAGGTTAAAGTCGACGTAGATGATCGTCTGCAGCAAGCGGAAGTCGGAGGCGACCGGTGACTGCGTGGCAATCAGGTTGTAGCAGACGGCCTCCAGGTTGGCGCAGCGTGCGTCAATCGAAAGCGTGCGCTTCTTGGTCTTGGTGGCGAGCTTGCGGTCGTCGGTAACATAGGCCCTCACGGCATCGTGGAGGGCCAGATCGACGGCCTCGTAGATGCTCAGCATCTCGTGGCGGGCCTCGATGAGCTGACGGGAAAACAGTTTGCGCATGGTTCACTCCAATCAGTTGGGTGCGGTCATGCCGCCCGCACAGTGAATACGCACCGGACCAGGTCCGATCGGCTTGGGACTAGTCGCACCGATCAGCCAAAGCGGCCGGTGATATAGTCTTCCGTCCGCGAGTCCACCGGGCTGGTGAAGATCGCGTCGGTTTGACCATACTCGATGAGCGTAGCGGGCTCGCCGGCAACTTCCTGCAAGAAGAATGCGGTGTAGTCGCTAATGCGAGCTGCCTGCTGCATTGAATGCGTGACGATGATGATCGTCATCTCGGGCGCCAGCTCGGCCATCAAATCCTCGACCTTAGAGACGGACGTGGGGTCGATGGCGGAGCAGGGCTCGTCCATCAGAAGGACATCGGGTTGCACCGCAAGCACGCGCGCGATGCACAGACGCTGCTGCTGACCGCCCGAGAGCGCCAAACCATCCTTGTTGAGCTGATTGGATACCTCTTTCCAGAGGTTGGCGCGCTTGAGCGATTCTTCCACGATGTCATCGAGGTCACTTTTGCTAGTCACGCCCTGCAGACGAGGGCCAAAGGCGACATTCTCGTAGATGGATTTGGGAAACGGATTGGGCTGCTGAAAGATCATGCCCACGCGGCGACGGAGGTCGACCGGGTCGACACCCTCGGCATAGATATCGTTGCCGTCGAGCGTCATGGTGCCCTCGACGCGCGTACCCTCGATCAGGTCATTCATGCGGTTGATGCAGCGCAAAAACGTCGACTTGCCGCAGCCCGAAGGGCCAATGAAGGAGGTGATGGCGTTTTTGGCGATGTTGAGGTCAAGCCCCGTCAGCGCATGAAAGTCACCGTACCAAAAGTTGAAATCCTTGGCCGTAATGGCCGCTTGCTCCAACGCGGGAGCGGACTGATAAACGGACATGGGACTCCTTAACTAGCGACGCTTACGCGACAGGAAGCGCGCAAACAGGTTGAAGGCCAAAATGATCACCATCAGCAAGAGCGCAGTGCCGTAGGCTGCGTTCATGTTGATGCCGTCGTTGGCAAGCAGGTACAGGTGAACGGTCATGGGACGACCGGAATCGAGCGGCGAAATAGGTAGATTGATGGCCTGGCCCATGGTGTAGAGCACCACGGCGGTCTCGCCGATGGCACGGCCGATGGCAAGGACGATGCCCGTGGCAATGCGGCCAAAGGCCGAAGGAAGCACGATCTTGGAGACGACCTGCCACTTGGTAGCGCCCAGGCCGTACGCGCCCCAACGGATATAGCGCGGAACGGCGCGAATGGCTTCTTCGGTGGTGCGCATGACGATGGGAAGCATCAAGAGCGCGAGCGCCAGAGCGGCCGAGACCATCGAAAGGCCCAGGCCCATAGCCTCGACAAACAAGGCGTAGCCAAACAGGCCCATAACGATGGAGGGCACCGAGGCCAAAGCGTCAGCAGCGTAGCGAATGAGCTCGACGACCTTGCCCTGCTTGGCGTACTCGGCCAGATAGACGGCTGCCAGCACAGCGATCGGCGTGCAGATAAGCATGGCGAGCGCCGTCACGTAGACGGTCGAGACGATCGTGGGCCAAATTCCGCCCTCGGCGTTGACGCCCTGGGGCCAACCGAAGATAAAGTCGAGCGAGATGTGTGGCAGGCCGTTGATGACCACGTAGGCGATGATAGCGACCAGCACCAGCGTGGTGATGTAGGCAGCGGCACGAAACACGCCAAGCATGATCTTGTTGGACAGGTCCTTGTTGATGCGGCCCTTCTTGCCGTGGGAAAGGGCACGCTTGATGCGCTCGCGCGACGAGGTCGTATCGACCGTCGTGTCAACGGAATCGGACATAGCCTACCCCCTCTTCTTCTTGGAAATCAGACGGACGATACCCACCAGCGTGGCGGAGATGATAAACAGGACCACACCCATGCCGAACAGCGCCGAGCGGTGCAGACCCGAGGAATAGCTCATGTCGAGCGCAATCTGGCTCGTGAGCGTCGAGATGGGGCTCGCAATGCTGTCGGGAATAACCGGGGCGTTACCTACGACCATGAGCACGGCCATGGTCTCGCCGATGGCACGGCCCATACCCAGCACGATGGCATCAACGATACCCAGCTTCGCGGCAGGTAGCACGACCTTATAGATGGTCTGCCACTTTGTGGCGCCCATGGCATACGATGCCTCGCGAATGCCCATGGGAATGGAATTGAGAGCATCGATGGTGAGCGTGGTGATGGTAGGGACGATCATGATGGCGAGCACAAACCACGCCGTCAGCGCACCAAAACCAAGGCCGCCGGTCAGTTGTGCGATAAACGGGCGGATGATGATCATGCCAAAGAAGCCGTAGATGATGGAGGGTATGCCCGCCAGCAGGTCAACGGCGGGGCTGATGAGCTTGCGCACGCGCTTGCTGGCAATCTCGACCAGGTAAACGGCCGTACCCACGCCCAGCGGCACGCCCATGGCGAGCGCACCGACGGTCACCAGACCCGAGCCGGCAAGCAGCGACAAGATGCCGTAGTGGCCCTCGGAAGGCGCCCACGTAAAGCTAAAGAAGTCAGCCAGACCGATGTCAGTAAAGACGGGCAGCGCCGAGTACGTGGTAAAGACAAAAATCAGGATGACGGTAACGACCGCCAAGAACGCGCAGGCAAAGAAGATCCACTGCAGCGCCTTCTCCTTGATATAGGTACTGCGCGATACGAGCGCCAGCTCGCGCTTCTTGGGCGTCTGAACATTCTGCTCAGTCTGGGAGTTTTCCTGTGCTTCCATGCTACTCACTCCCCTTCTCGTCGTTGGTGACGGGAATAAAGCCCGCCTCGCGAATCTGCTTGTCCATCTTTTCGGACGTCACATAGTCGATGTAATCCTGCGCCTGCTGCGAAGGCACACCCTTCACAAAGAAGTAAAGGTCGCGCGAGATGGGATAGCCGCCACTCGCGACCGTCTTCTCGGACGCCTCAACATGATTGACCGAGACGGCCTTGACCGAGGTCTTGGCGTTGAGGCTATCGACGAAGCCCAGCGAAATGTAGCCGATGGCCCCACGCGAACGAGATACCACGTCGCGCACCTGGCCCGTACCCGAAAGAACAGCCGAGCGGCGATCGAACGGCGTGCCATCCATCACGATGGTACGGAAGGCCTCGCGCGTACCGGACGCCTCGTCTCGGTTGATGACCTGAATCCTCAGGTCCTCGCCACCGACCTCTTTCCAATTGGTAATCTTGCCGGCGTAGATATCGCGGAGCTGCTCGGTCGAGAGGTTATCGACGGGGTTGTCGTCGTTCACGATGACCGCGATACCGTCGTGGGCAATGACGATGGGAGTCAGGCCCAGATCCTGTTCGTCGGCATTGAGTCCACGGGAGGAGCTGGCGATATCGGCCGTGCCGGCGCTGACGGCCTCGATCCCAGCGGAAGAACCCAAACCGGAAACGAGCACGTCGATGCCGGTCTCCTCCTTAAAGCCCTCGGCCGCAATCTCGGCGATAGGAAGGCAGGTCGTGGAGCCGGCCACGGTAATGGAAGAGGTCGAAGATCCCGAAGAACAGGCGCACAGCGTAAGCGTAAGCACAGCGGCGCTCAGAACCGATACGATCTTTCTCATAGCATCACGCCGATCGCAGCATGGCGCCCACAGGTGCCGTCCTCGTTACGGTAGGAATAAAAGCGGTCGTTCTGACGCACGGTCGAAAGCTGGGTATCCACGATAATATCCGCGTCGACACCGACATCTACCAGCGCCTCGCGAATGGCAGCGGAAAGATCAAGCATGCGAGAGGTATTCGCATCGATGCAAGAGAACTCGGCGGCAAAGCGATCCATGAGTTCCTGGGATACCTCATATTCGTCACCCAAGATATGGGGGCCAATATAGGCGGAAACGTCGCTCGCATCGCAGCCGGCAGCATCGCAAAGCGCCTGGCACGCCTTGGCAGAAATACGTGCAATCGTGCCCTTCCAACCGGAGTGCACCACGGCAAATCCGCCAGGGGCCACCAGCACCACGGGAACGCAGTCGGCAAAGCAGAGCAGCACGGGCACGTTACGCGCCGTACAGACGATGGCATCGCAGCCCTCAGCAATCTGCTCGCGGACGTCCTCAAGGTCATCGGCGCCGTTCGAGGCCACCGCAACGATATGGTCACCATGGACCTGATTGGGAATGAGCAGGTTGTGCTCGCACTCGGCGGCACCCATAGCCTCGAGCGCGCGACGACGATTTTCTTGAACAGCAAAGGGGTCATCGCCAACATGCGAGCCCAAGTTGAGTGAGGAGTACGCATCTTCGGAAACGCCACCGGCGCGCTCGGTGAAGGCAAAGCGAACATCGGATGTCGCGCCCTCCACCAACGTAACTCCATCATGGTCGACACGCGAAACTTTGTCCGCACGTGCTGCCATACTAAAGCCTCCTAATAACACAAGTACCGCGGCATCGCCGCTACGGCCCGCGTTTATACGGCTGTCATACTTCTCTAAAAGGATACCTGCTGCGCTGGAGGCAATCGTAAAGGGAACGTAAAGAGATTGGAGGTTCTAGCTTACAAAGTCGAAATAAAAAGGGCGCGTCCATACGGACACGCCCCTGCGCACAACAATGCAAAGAACGACTTAGAAGCTACCGCGCTTCAGGAAGTCGGGAAGCTCGAACTGATCGTTGCCGAAGTTAGGAAGCTCGGTGCCACCGACGTTGCGGGTCGGAGCGGCCTGAGCCGGGCTCGTGGCAGGAGCGGTGCGCTGCGGCTCAGCGGAGGCAGCGGCCTTGCTCTGAGACTGCTGAGCAGCAAAGAGCTCGTCCTGACGGTTGACGTTGGAGTCGGAGAAGCCCGTAGCGATGACGGTGATACGCACCTGATCGCCCAGGGACTCGTCGACAACGGTACCGAAGATGATGTTGGCCTCGGGGTCGACGGCGTTGGCGACAACGTCGGCGGCGTCGCTGATCTCCTGGATGCCCAGGTCCTTGGAACCGGCGATGGAGAGCAGCACGCGCGTGGCACCATCGATGGAGCTCTCGAGCAGCGGGCTGGAGATGGCCTGCTGGGCAGCGTCGACGGCACGGGTGTCCCCAGAAGAGGTACCGATACCCATCATGGCGGTACCGGCCTGCTTCATGATGGTCTTAACATCGGCGAAGTCCAGGTTGATGATACCGGGGACGGTGATGAGGTCGGTGATGCCCTGGGTGCCCTGGGAAAGGACGCCATCGGCAATCGCGAAGGCCTCGAGCATGGTGGTCTTCTTCTCGGCGATGTCGAGCAGCTTATCGTTAGGGATGACGATCATGGTGTCGACGCAATCGGAGAGGGTCTTAATGCCCTCCTCGGCGCTCTTCTTGCGCTTGCGGCCCTCGAAGGTGAAGGGCTTGGTCACGACGGCGACGGTCAGCGCACCGACCTCGTTCATCGCGATATCGGCAACGATGGGAGCAGCGCCGGTACCGGTGCCACCGCCCTCGCCGCAGGTGATGAACACCATGTCGGCACCAGCGAGCGCCTCGGCAATGTCGTCGCGGGACTCATCGGCAGCCTTGCGGCCAACCTCGGGGTTGGCGCCGGCGCCCAGGCCGCGGGTAAGGTCGGTGCCGATGTGCACCTTGATATCGGCATCAGAGATCGCGAGTGCCTGAGCATCGGTGTTGATGGCAACAAACTCGACGCCGCGGATGCCCTCTTCGATCATTCGATTGACCGCGTTGGTACCGCCGCCGCCGACGCCGACCACCTTAATGACGGCAAGGTAGTTGTTGATCTCTGTCTCGTGCATGTCGGTCCTCCGAACAAAGGTTATAGCCATAGCATGGGTCGACCCCTGCGCACATTAACCTTCAGGTTGAAAGTAAATGCAAAGGTAAACCGTATTATGTTTGCACATTATGAACGTATCAGTCAAATAATTGACCGTGAAAACCAAACAAACCAGATAAACGGCGTGGTATGGCCCCTCAACAAAGCATCAACCAGCGCTACGAGGTCGGAGCGTTCCTAAATGTATAGTTACCCGGAGAGCGCACATTGATATACGTTACGCCCTCTACCTGCGAAAGCAGCTTGGTGACTACGCGCTCCTTCTTGACGATATCGTTCGAATCGCCCAGCGACACCTCAATGCCGTTATTGAGGTTTGCCGAGATGGCTTCGACCGAAGGCGTGGAAATATCCTTGACTTGTCCCAAGAACTCGCTCGAAAAACCACGCACATAATCCAAGCCAGCCTTAACGGCCTTGGAGCTCACTGCCTGGCCGGAAACCGGAGCGACATCCGCCGAGACATCAGTCAACAAAACCGCGCCATAGTGCTTAGCGAGCGCCAGCGCGGCATCGATTCCGGTCAAGGTATTTGAGCCCTGCCCTGTCGTGATGACGTTGCCTTGGTCATCCACTTCGACCGACGTCGACAGTGGGGCGATCCAGGTGTCATCATCCCCGATGGCCCAGGCAAGGTCATCGGAGCTGATATAGGCAATTGCAATGACCTTGCGCTCCATCGGCGTAATGATGAGCGTATGTGGGAACTGACGCTGGACATCCACGCCCGAGACCCACGGGTTCTGCTTGAGGTCCTCGGTAATCTGGTCGGGATCGACGTTAAAAAGCGACGTTCCC
The DNA here is from genome assembly GCA_902478885.1 of uncultured Collinsella sp. Taxonomy (GTDB): domain Bacteria; phylum Actinomycetota; class Coriobacteriia; order Coriobacteriales; family Coriobacteriaceae; genus Collinsella. The sequence continues at coordinate 9,999 of CABSMS010000024.1, forward strand.
TCGGGCAAATCGATCAGCTGGATAGCATCGTGCTTCGTCACATGCTCGCTGCCTTGAATCTCAATATCAGTGGCGGTAAACAATCCAGAGTTAATCACCACGATAGCAACGACGACGAGCACGGCCAAGACGGCCAAAACGCCGCCCACGATTTTGCCTTTGCCTGTAACGACAGAAGCGGCGTCTGATGTTTTATTTGCCATCGCCCTAAGTGAAGACAACGGGTTGACGCCTTTTTTACCCGAAGGCTTCTTGGCGGTAGCCGGCACCGATGTCAGCGAGCGCGGTTTCGATGCGCCCAGCGTGCGACTCGGACGCGCCGCCTTAGTTCCTGTCGAGGGCTTAGGAGTTGCCATAGGACGGGCAGGCTTGGCGCCCATAACAGGCTTTGACGTCACCGAGGGACGCGAGGACTTTTTTGCGGCCGGACGATTACCGAGCTGCGAGCCGACAACCGGACGACTGGTCTGTCGAGCATGCCCGACAGACTTAGAGTGCGCGACGGTATTGCGTTGAGGTTTGGCAGGCGCGCCGGAACGCCCTCCGGCGCGGCGGAAGGTGGGTTTCGATGCTCTAGAAGCCGAGGAATTTAACTTCCGGTCTGAGCTCGATGCCATACGCCTCCCTCACCTTTCCGTGCACATGTCTGATAACCGCGGCAACGTCATCGGCCGAGGCAGTTCCGTTATTAACGATAAAATTAGCGTGAACGGGCGAAACTTCCGCGCCGCCAATCGAAAAACCCTTTAATCCACAATCCTCGATAAGCTTGCCCACACTCGCATCGGGCGGGTTACGAAAGACCGACCCGCAGGATGCGCGACCCATGGGCTGCGTACGCTTGCGCCTCGTCAGGTACCGTTCCATGCGCTCGCGAATGTCGGCCTTGGGCGCCGGTTTAAGCTTGAGCACGCACTCGAGGATGATCTCATTGCGGGGAAGGCTACATTCGCGGTAGCCCCAAGTGATCTCGGACCCCGCATAATGTTTGATACCGGATGCCGGGTCAAACGTTACGACATCCTCAACCAGCGAGCCAATCCACTCGGTCCGTGTGCCGGCATTCATAGATATCGCACCGCCAACCGAACCAGGGATGCCAACGGCAAACTCAAGGCCCGAAAGGCTACGCGACAGGGCATCGTTGACCAGGCGCGCAAACATCACGCCCGCACCGACCGTCAGCGTACAACCGTCATCGGCAACAACCGTGCGCTGAAACTCACGTCCGAGCGAAATGACGGCGCCGCGATAACCGCCATCGGCAACCAGCAGATTGGAGCCCTTGCCGATGATGACCCACGGCACCTGCTCGCGATCGAGCACCGCCACGGCGCGGCGGAGGGCATGATAGCTATGGCACGTCACAAAGAGGTCGGCCTTGCCGCCGATACGATAGCTCGTATGACGCGCAAGGCGCTCGTCCTCGATCACATCCGTGTCGATCATGCCCGAGAGCGCCATGACGGCGTTAAACAGACCCATTAGACTTAAGCGTCTTTCTTGGCAGTCAGATACTCAATGAACTCGGGACCGACGGTCGTAACGTCACCGGCACCCATAGTGAGCAGCAGGTCGCCCTCGCCCACCATCTGCTCGAGCTCCTGATTGAGCTCAAGACGGCTGGAGCAGTACACGACCTCCTTGCCAGGATGCTTGGCGCGCACGGTATCGGCGAGCATCTTAGAGGTGACACCCGGAATGGGCATCTCGCCAGCCGAGAACACATCAATCAGCAGCAGTTTATCGGCATTGGCAAATGCATCGGCAAAGTCGTCGCACAGGGCCTGCAGGCGCGAATAGCGGTGCGGCTGGAACACGACGTCGACGTGCTTGTAGCCCAGCGACGAAGCAGCAGCAAGCGTCGCCTTGATCTCGGTGGGGTGATGGCCGTAATCATCGACCACGGTGATGCCATCGATATCGCCCACGTGGGTAAAGCGACGGCGGACGCCCTCAAAGCTCGAGAGCGCCTTGGCGGCGGCGTCGATGTCAAGGCCCAGGACATGGGCGACGGTGAGCACCGCCGTGGCGTTGAGCATGTTGTGGCGACCGGGATTGCTCTTGATCTCCACAGCGTGCTCAGTGCCGTCCTCAAAGCGAACGATAAAATCGCTCTGGATGCCCTTGACATCCGGGTGCATGCAGACGATGTCGTTGCTCTCGGCAAAGCCGTAGGAAAGCACGTGACGACCCGTCGACTTGGCGAGCTCGACCAGATGCGGGTCCTCACCGCAGACGATGACGGTGCCGTCCTCGCCCACCAGGCTCATGAATTTGGCGAAAGTTGCCTCGATCTCCTCGATACCCGAGTAGTGATCGAGGTGGTCGGCCTCGACGTTGGTCACGATGACCACGTTGGGGTTCAGGAACAGGAAGGAGCTGTCGGACTCGTCGGCCTCAGCGACAAAGTAGTCGCCCGAGCCGTTCTTGCCGTTCGTGTCATAGCCCTCGACGATGCCACCGATCAAGAAGCTCGGATCCAGACCCATGCGGTCGAGCATGGTGGCGCACATCGAAGACGTGGTGGTCTTGCCATGCGTGCCGGCAACAGCGACGGTGGTGTAGCCGTGGCCCAAAGCAGAGAGCATCTTGGCACGGGGCCACACGGGAATACCAAGCTCGCGAGCGCGCACGAGTTCAGGGTTGGACTCCGGAATAGCGGTGGAGACAACAACCACGTCGGGCTTGACCTCGTCGATCGTGGCGGCCTCATGGCCCACATGCACCTTCACACCAGCGCGGGTAAGCTGGCGGATATAACGTGACGTCTTAAGGTCGGAGCCGGTAACGGCATAACCGCGCTCGTGAAGAACGAGGGCGATGCCGCTCATGCCGGCGCCGCCGATACCGATAAAGTGGGCGCTCTTAAACTCGGGCGCGGAGGTTGCAGTCTGGGAATCAGCCATGTGCTCGTGTACTCCTTGCGTAAACACTGCCTGTAACCCGTTAACTGTACCGCACCTACCGCATCAGCGCGAGGGCGACCGACGATATCCCGTCTAACTAACGCAAACCCTCTACCGCATCCGCCAGAAGAGCGGCGGCCCTATCCTGAGCCAGACCACGCGCCGCCTGACGCATGGCGTCGCGCGCCGCCGCGTCATCGACCAGGTGCAGCAGTTCATCGGCAAAGGCAGAACCGTCGATATCGGCATCGGCGCAGAGCACGCCGGCCCCAGCGTCGACCAGATAACGGGCATTGGTGGTTTGGTGGTCGGCCGTCGCATGCGGGTACGGCACGAGCACCGAAGGCACGGCGAGTGCAGCGATCTCGGCCACGCTCGATGCGCCCGAACGCGAGAGCACCAAATCGGCAGCAGCCAGCATATCGCCCATGTTGTCGATGTAAGGCTGGACGCGGTAACGCTTCGCCTCCTCGGGCGTCAGCGCCAAAGCGCGCTCGGTCTCCTCAAAGCCGTCGGCACCCGTCGAATGCAACACATAGAGGTTCTTGCGCGAAAGCAGCTCGTTTTTGAGCGAAGCCACACGCTCGTTGAGGTGCTGGGCGCCAAGTGAACCGCCAAAGACGAGCAGCAGCGTAGCGTCCTCGGGAACGCCAAGTGCCTTGCGGCCGCGAGCGCGATCGCCCTCGATCACCGAGCGACGTACGGGGTTGCCGGTCATGAGCACGTGGTCAGGGTCACCTTCGCGCTCAAAGACCGAACGCGCTGCCGGCACCGAGATGCACACGCGGGCGGCGTGGGAGTTCATCATCTTGTTGGCCAGGCCCGGAACAGAGTTCTGCTCATGCAGCAGATACGGAACGCCCGCGCCCTTGCACCACCCCAGCAGCGGAACCTCGACATAGGCACCAAAACCAATGGCGGCATCGGGCTTGCCGACCTTTGAGAAATGACTGGCGAGCGCACGCTTGGCTTTGTTGACACGCCACAGCGAGGTCAGCGCCGTCCAAGGACGGGAGCGGTCGAAGCCCGTGACCGTAATGGGCACAAAATCAAACCCAGCCTCGGGGACCAGACGACCCTCGAGCTTGCGCGACTGGCCCACGAACACAACGTGGTGGCCACGGTCACGCAGCTCTTCGGCCAAGGCGAGCGCGGGGTTGATGTGCCCGGCCGTGCCGCCGGCTGCAATAGCAACGGTCATTTTATCGGTCATGGTAGTCCCTTCGTACACGCGGTCCCTGGTCGTCGGTACGCAGACGCGCCGACGGGTCCGAGTTCAAATCGATTCGATTATATCCGCCGCCCGCGTTGCGAGGGCTGGGGCGCTGAGGACGACCTTGCGGCGCCGTTCGCTGACGCGGGCGGGCTGCCGGCTCGGTCGCAGAGCCATCCAGGACGGTAAAACCGTTACGCGAAGATCGCTCGCCGCGCACGTGGGGCACGCCGGCGGTACTCTCATCCATAACGGCAAAGCTCTCGCGGCGGCGGTCATACTCATCGCGGCGGGCGCTCTCGTACGAAACGCGCAGGATCAACCCGGCAAGCATGAGCGACACAATAATCGACGAACCGCCGTAGCTAATAAACGGCAACGGTTTGCCCGTCATGGGAAACACGTTGAGGATGCCCAGCGCGTTAATCAAAAACTGCACTGCGAGAATGACCGCGGAGCCAGACGCCATAAGCGCGCCCCGGCGATCGGTCGCCTGCTCGGCAATGCGAAACGCCGAGTAGATCAGCATCGCAAACACCAAGAAGAACAGCACGGTTCCGACAAAACCGACTTCCTCGCCAATGATGGCCAGGATGTAGTCATTGTGCGCCTCGGGCAGATACGAGTACTTCATGGTTGAGTTGCCGATGCCACGGCCGAACAGACCGCCCGAGGCAAAGGCCATAATGGCAAGCGTGGCCTGATAGCCGTCACCATACTCGTCGGCCCAAGGGTTCAAGGCAACCTGAATACGCACCATACGGTACGGCTCTGCGACAAGCGCAATCACGATCACGAGAATGCCGAAGATTAGCACGCCGATGATAAATCTGGGGTCGAGACCCGCAAACAACGCCATGCACATGAGGGTCAACAGGATGATCAGGACAGTACCGAAATCGGGCTGGATAAAGATCAGAAAGAGCGAAATGCCCAAGTAGATGCCCATCTTGCGAAGGAATTCGTTGATGTTGCCACCGGGCGAAAAGAAACGATCAAGCATGATGGCCGAATACGCAATGGCAAATGGCTTTAAAAACTCGGAAGGCTGGAACTGAATGCCGGCAATGTTGAGCCAGCGCGTGGCGCCACGGCTGCCGCTACCCACCAAGAACACCAGAAACAGTAGCCCTATCATGCCTATGAGGAAGATCCTGAGCACGTCCTCCCCAAACCAGCTGTCCGGCAAAACGCGCACGATGGCAATCAGTGCCAGAACACCGACCACGGCAAACGCGGCCTGTCGACCCAGAAAAAACGTCGCCGAGCCATTCTCGTGCAGCGCCTCGACCGAAGACGCCGAGTACACCATCAGCAGGCCAAAGCATACCAAGGTAAACAAGCAGGCCATGAATATCAAACGGGGGCGCATGATACGGGCGGGAACGCCGGCAATATAGCGTTCGCTAAACGACTGCCCGCCGCGGCTGGAACGCGGTGTGGTGCGACGTGAGGAAGCACGGTCCGAGTCGGGCCTCCTCATACCTTGTCGGGGGCTCTCCTCTCTCACCGGCAACCCCTATTCCATTTGTGATTTCGCCGCAGCGGCAAGCTGAGCCACATAGTCCTTAAACACGCGGCCGCGCTCCTCATAGCCCGAGAACTCATCGAACGAAGAGCAGGCAGGAGAAAGTAAGATCACGTCACCACGGCTCGACAACGAACGGGCAACGTCCACGGCGTCGCGTAGGTCATCCGCCTGGGCGATATCCACATCGCCATCGACATCGGCCTCGTCCATAGCGGCGGTGAAGCGCTCGCGCGCATCGCCAAAGCAGACGACCGAGCGTACGTTATCCATAACAACGCGCGCGAAGTCCGTGAGCGGCGTGCCCTTATCGTGGCCGCCGAGCAGCAAGATCACGTCGTCATCGGGAAATGCCGTCAGCGCCTTCTCGACCGCATCGGTGTTGGTCGCCTTGGAATCGTTGACGTAGCGCACGCCGTCAATCTCGCCACACGGCTCCACGCGGTGCTCGAGCGGCTGGAACGAGGCCAGACCGCGGCAGACACCATCGACATCGGCACCGACTGCCAGGGCAGCCGTGGCAGCGCACAGGGCATTGATAACATTGTGATGGCCCGAGATCTTGAGCTCGGATGTAGCGATGAGCGGGGTCTCGACGCCCTTCAGGCGCACGATCATCTTGCCATCGCGCACAAAGGCGGCATCCTCGCCCTCGGGCTCGTCAAAAGCGACCTTGCAGATGCGACGACCCGGCGTGTAGATGTACTCATCGAACTCGTGAATGCCGGCGTCTTCGACGTCGACAACCGCCAGATCGTCATCGACCATATTGTCAAACAGTTTGATCTTGGCAAGCGCATAGTTCTTATGGCTCTTATGCCAGCCCAAGTGGTCGGGAGTGATGTTGAGCAGCACCGCCACGCGAGGATGAAGCTCGGTTGTCGTAGCAATCTGGTAGCTCGAGAGCTCGGCCACAAACCACTCGTTATGAGCTCGGCCGTCAATCTCGTTGACCGGCGGCTCGCCGATGTTGCCGACAGCTACGCTGGCCTCACCGGCAGCCTTGAGCAGATAATCAGTCAGCGACGTGGTGGTCGTCTTGCCGTTGGTGCCCGTGATGGCAATCCAGTTATCGGGCGACAGGCGATAGGCAAACTCGGGCTCACCCATAATCTGGGCGGCATGCTCGCGCCCGGCCTTAAAGAAGCCCGAGAACTCCGAGATGCCCGGGCACGTCACGCATACGTCATAGGCGCCCTCGACCTGTTCGGTCCCATAGACAAACGACGCACCAGCAGCCTCGAGCGCACGCGTGGCGTCATTGGGCTCAGAGGTGCCGCCGCCATACACGGTAACGGCGCTTACGCGCTCGGGATGTGCCAGCGCCCAGCGGGCGACATCGAGACCGGATTTGCCCTGGCCCAAAACGAGCAGGCTAAAGACATCAGCAAGAGACATGAAAGACCACTATCCCAACTGGAAGAACAGAGCAAGGCCAACGGCACCAAAGGCAGCAGCGATAATCCAAAAACGGATGACGACCTTGGTCTCGGCCCAGCCCTTCTTTTCGAAATGATGATGGATGGGCGCCATAAGGAAGACGCGCTTGTGCGTAAAGTGGAAGTAGACAACCTGAATCATGACCGACAGGGTCTCAACGATAAACAGGCCGCCGATGATGAGGGAGACGACCTCGGTGTTGGTCATGATGGACGTGCAGGCAAACGCGGCGCCCAGGGCAAGCGAGCCGGTATCGCCCATAAAGATGCTCGCCGGATAGCAGTTGAACCACAGAAAGCCCAAGCAGGCACCGGCACACGCGGTGCAGAAGATGGACAGGTTCACGTCTCCGTGCAAAAACGCCATGGCAGCCATGGCGAGCATGGCAATCATGGAGGTGCCGCCAGCAAGACCGTCAAGGCCATCGGTCAGGTTCACGGCATTAGAAAGACCGGCGATCATCAGCCAGCAAAAGACAATGTAGAGCCACGGGAACGAAAGGCCGCAGATGGTGGTCGAAAGCACGCCAAGGTCAATCGTCAGGCCGCCGGGAAAACGAATCTCGGGGGCGACGCCGCACCAGTTGACGGCAAGTACCGTAAAGGTGACACAGATAATGGTTAGGCCGATCATCTTGGCATGAGGCGTCAGACCGAGCGAGCGCCCATGCGTAACGGAGGTCAGGTCGTCGATCAGGCCCAGCACGCCGGTCGCCAGCGTGGCGAGCAGCACGAGCACGAGCTCGGTGGTGAGCTTGCCCATCAGCAGGCAGGTCAGCGAAATCGCGACGAGAATGACAACGCCACCCATGGTGGGCGTTCCCTGCTTAACCAAATGACGCTTGGGGCCGTCGGCACGAACCTGCTGGCCGATACCCTCGACCTTAAGTAGCTTGATCCACCACGGCATGAGCAGCAGCGCAATGGCAGCGGCGATGCCAAGCCCCAAAAAAGCCTGATACGTTGGATACGAGGGATTGCCGAACATGGGCTAGCACACACCTTCCACAAAGCGGTCGAGCTCAACAAAGCGGGAACCCTTGACCAGTACAACATCATGTTTTTCAAGCGCGCCGCCCATGCGGTCGAGCACCTGCTGATAATCGGAGAACACCTGGATGCGGTCTTCGTCCATGCCCATCATGCGCGCGGCATCGGCCATAAGCTGGGCCAGCTCACCACCCACGCACGCCAGCATGTCGAGCTTCTTGGCGGCGGCATAGGCGCCCACGAGCTCATGCATGCGAGGAGCCTCATCGCCCATCTCGCCCATCTCGCCCAGGATCGCCATGCGAGACCCCGTGCACGAAAGCGAGCACAGCAGATCGAGACCAGCAGCCATGGATTCGGCGCTGGCGTTATAGGAATCGTCGATGACGCGGGCACCGCTCTTGGCGCGCTTGATCTCCTGGCGGTGCCCGGTGATCGTGAGGCCCCTAAAGGCAGCATCGATCTGCTCGGGCGTCACGCCCAGGCGATAGGCAACTGCGGCGGCCTTAACGGCATTTGGGACGGACTGCACGCCGGGGATGGCAAGCATGGTATCGGTCGTCTCACCCTGGCCAAAATCGAGCGTAAAGACCGGACGGCCCTCGTCATCAACACGAATGTCGCGGGCACGGACCTCATCATCGTCCGAGACGCCGGCCAGCATCACATCGATACCAGCAGGCTGGGCGAACGTATCGCGAATGAACGGCGTAAAGTCGTCCTCACCGCCCAAAACCAGCAGCGGCAAGAAGTCGCCGGCGGCGCACATACCCTGGACAATCTCGGCCTTAGCGCGGGCGATGTTCTCGCGGCTGCCCAAAATGCCGATGTGAGAGGTACCAATCTTGCTCACGATGGCAAGGTTGGGATTGGCGGACTGGGACAGGCGCTCAATCTCGTGGAAATGGTTCATGCCCATCTCGAGCACCAGGACCTCGGTATCGGCCGGAGCGGAAAGCACCGTGAGCGGCATGCCGATCAGGTTATTGAAATTGCCCTTGGTGGCCCAGACACGATAGCGCTTGGCGAGCACAGCGGCGAGCACGTCCTTGGTCGTCGTCTTGCCGATGGAACCGGTAATGCCAACGACCAGGCAGCCAAGCTCCAGGCGATACGCGTGCGCCAAACGCAGCAGAAACTCCTCGGGATCATCGGTCAGCAGGATGGCGCATCCTTTGTCCTGAGCCAGCGAGACCAGCTCGGCCTCGGGCTCACGCGTCATCACGACGGCGCCGGCACCCGACTGGACGGCACGGGAAGCAAAATCATTGCCGTCGACGTTTTCACCGGGAAAGGCGACGAAAATCGTCCCTTCCTCGACCTGGCGCGAGTCGATAACGCACCCGCGGCATACCCGATCGGCTTCTCCCGTCACGGTTCGGGCCCCTGTTGCGGCCGCGAGGTTGTTGACGGCGATCTCTATCATTGCAGCTCCCCTGTAAACCTAATAATGCTATCGGCGTATTGTATCCCAGCGCCGCACATGCGTGGTGCAGGGCATGTGAACACCCTCATATGGGACAACAAACCACGCCCCAAAGATTGTAACCCCCTACCTCGTGTGCGGGATACCCAGCACGTCGAGCGCGTTGGCCATAATGGACTGGAACGGCACCGCAGCGGCATCTGAGCCGCTCGGCGTTCCGTCGAGCGTGATATAGCACAGCACCTTGGGCGATTGTGCCGGTGCAAAGCCCATAAAGGACGACATGTAGTTCTCCTTGAGGTAGCCGCCGTTCTCGTCGGCACGTTCGGCCGTACCGGTCTTACCCGCTACGTCATAGCCGTCAACCGCGCCGCCAACGCCCGTTCCCTCGGACACGACCGTCTGCATGCACGATGTCACCTGGGATGCAGCATCCTCCGAAATCGCGCGCTCGCCTTCGCCCCAGTCCTTCTCGTCGCCTTTGCTGGACTTATAGAAGTGCGGTGTCATCATCACGCCGCCGTTGGCGATGCCGCCCACGGCACGTGCGATCTCAATCGGCGAGACAGACAGTGCCTGTCCAAAGCTCATCGAGCCCAGCGTGGCGCCGTCATACCGGTCACGCTCCTTGACGATACCCAGGCTCTCGCCCGGAAAATCGACACCGGAGCTGTGACCGATGCCCCACTTGTCCACATAGGTGGCAAAGTCGTCGGCACCGATCTTGCGCCCCACCAGGACAAAGCCCACGTTGGACGAACGGCGCATCATCTCGCGCACATCCATGGTCATGGCGTAGTCGCGCTTGTCGGCATCGGTGACGGTATCGTCGCCCACCTTGATGCTCGCCGGCACCTCAAACGACGTACTCGATCGCACGACACCCAAGTCGAAGCCGGCGCCCGCCACGAGCGTCTTAAAGACCGAGCCGGGCTCGTAGGCGTCAGTGACCAGGCGCAGGTTCATATCCTCGGTCTTGGCGTTCTCCAGATCGGTCTGGTCGTAGGTCGGGTACGAGCAGGCTGCGAGAATTTCACCGGTCGTGGGGTCGGTGACCAAAGCCGAGCCGTTCTTGGCCTTTGTCTTCTCGACAGCCTCTGCCAGAGCATCCTCAGCCGCTCGCTGGATATTGACGTCGAGCGTCGTCACGATATCAACGCCGTCGACCGCCGCCACCTTTTTATAGGCACCGCCGGCGATATAGCTGCCGTCCCTCGCGCGCTCGCGTACGAGAGAACCGTTCGTGCCGGTCAGAAGCTTGTTGTATTGCTTTTCGAGACCCGTCAAGCCGTCGTTGTCTACATTCACTACACCCAGCACCTGCGATGCCAGATTGCCGTATGGATATACGCGCTTCATGGCCTGCTCAAAAAGCACGCCGGGCAGGTTCTTCTTCTCCAGCGCCGCAGCATCGTCTTCGTCCACCTGGCGCTTGATATACACCCAGGTGCCATCGGACTCGACGAGCTTGCGGCAGGTCTTTTTATCGATTCCAGTTGCCTTGACCAGCGCCGACACCGTCTTGTCGACATCCTCGACAAGCTGCGGGTTCACGGCGATGTTGCGACATTCGACCGACGACGCCAGCACGTTACCGTTGCGGTCGTAGATGGTGCCGCGTTTGGCATAGAGGGTCTGCGCAAGCAGGCGGCGCGCATCGGCACGCTCGCGCAGCTTATCGGCTTCGACAATTTGATAGTCGGCAAGACGAAAGACGCCCAAGCCCAAGCCAAGCCCAATGAAGCCCATGACGGCTTTGCGGCGAGGCAGAGGCGTGCCTGTGAGCCATTCGGTCGACGAACTCTTGCGCGACCTGGTGTTATGCACTTGAGGGCCGCCCGAGCCGCGAAGTCGCGACGCCGGGTCGTTGCCACGGGACTGCCCGGCGTTGTAAGATTGCCGACCCGTTCCTTGATAACCAGAACGTCCCCGCGACGAGGGACGTCCAGAACCGCGGCCCCCATCGGAACCGCGGCGATAGTCATTTGTCATACTCAGCTACCGTCTTGCTACTGAGCGGTCGCGGTCGCGTTGGCGCCCGCGGCTGCATCCTGCGAAAAGTCAAGTGTAACGCTCTCGCTGGGCTCCACCATGCCATAAGCGCCCGCAAGGTCGCGAATGCGCGTGTCGGCGCCATAGACCGAATGCATGACCTCCAGGTCGGAGCTCTCATCGGTCGCCTTTTCGAGCGTGCTGGTAAGCTCGGCGTTGCTGTTGAGCACCTGGGCCGTAACGCCGGCGAGCGCCACGCGGGCGACGCCGATCGTCATGAAGATAGCCGCAATGATGCAAAACGTTTTAAGAACGCTCATGAAAACCGGGCTTACCGCCTGGTTTGCCTGACGGCCCGCGCCCGTGTAGACATCAAAGCGCGGCGTGCGCTGCTCACGGGGAGCAACGGGGGCCTGCGGCGTCTCACGATAGGCGGGCATGGCGTTCATATCATAGGCGAGTGCTGCGCTTGAAGTGTTGTAGCCCATGATATGCCGCCTCCCATCCCGAGTACGTTGGTAGTGTGTTTAAGCTTCGTTTATGGTGCGAGCGGGAGGTCCAATATCGCGCGGTCGCGCCTACAGACGCTGCGCCACGCGGATTTTGGCTGATCTCGCCCGAGGGTTGCGCTCAACCTCATCAGGCTGGGCAACCAAGGGTTTGCGGGTGATGACCTTGAGTATCGGCACGTTGCCGCACACGCACACCGGAATCTCCGGCGGACACGTGCACCCCTGGCTCATCTCCTTAAAGTGGTTCTTTACGATACGGTCCTCGAGCGAGTGATACGAGATGACGCAGATACGTCCGCCCGGGTTGAGCCACCTGGTGGCGGCATCAAGCCCTCGTTCGAGCACATCGAGCTCGTGATTGACCTCGATGCGAATGGCCTGGAAACTTTTCTTGGCCGGGTGTCCGCCATGCCGACGAGCGGCAGCTGGGATACCCGCCTTGATGATCTCGACAAATTGGCCGGTGGTTTCGATCGGTTCTTGCTCGCGGCGGCGCACGATCTCGCGCGCGATCTGCGAGGCGAACTTCTCTTCGCCGTAGACGCGTAGAATCCGGGCGAGGTCGTGTTCGTTATAGGTGTTGATGACCTCAGCTGCGTTTAAGGTGTTATTGCCCGGATCCATCCGCATGTCCAATGGGGCGTCCTCGTTATACGAAAAGCCCCTGCCAGGGATATCGAGTTGCGGCGACGAAACGCCCAAATCGAACAGGAAGCCATCGACCCCGGGCACCTCGGCCGAGCAAAGCAGCTCGTCCAAGTCGCCGAAGTTGCCCTTCAGCAGCTGGTGCGGAACGCCGGGAACCTCGCGGTCCAGACGGGCGCCAGCGGCCTCGAGGGCCATGTCGTCCTGATCGACGCCGAGCAAAAGGCCGGTCTCCCCCACCTGCGCGGCCATCTTTACCGAATGGCCGGCACCGCCAAGGGTGCAATCGCAGACAACGGAGCCGCTCTTTAGCCGCAGCGACTCAAGCACTTCGCCGAGCATGACAGGTTCATGCCGATATTCTTGTGTCAAGATCCCACGCTCCATCCGTTACCCGTGCCTTGCCCTTACGAGAAGAAGAGGTCCAGCAGGGCCTCATCGTCATCGTCCTCATCGGCCGCGGCGCGATCCCAAACCTCAAGGTGGTCGTAGTTGCCCACAACCGTGACCTCGCGGTCAAGGTTCGCCTGCTTGCGGAGAGACTCGGAAAGACCGATACGACCGGCGCTGTCCACGTCCATCGACGTGGTGCGCTTGTTGATCGCCCTCATGAGCTTCTGGTCATTAATGTCACGCGGGTTAAAACCCTCGTGGCCCTCACGACCCGCGAAGAGTCCTTCGACCCACTTATCGAAGGCCTCGGCAGAGAACACGTACAGAGCATCGACATCCAGGGCTTTGAACACGCGAACGTGCTCTCCAAGCTCCTCGCGAAGGGGTGCAGGCAGGGACAGACGACCTTTTGCATCGAGATTGCGCTCGTATGCACCTGTCTCTTATACACATCTCCGAGCCCACGAGACTAGCGCTCAT
>CABSMS010000025.1 GCA_902478885.1 uncultured Collinsella sp.
TGTATAAGAGACAGCGCTATGCTCACCGATATCTTTAGAGGATAGAAGGCGGCAATGGAAAAGCTCGATGTTGTGAATGCGGCGCTTGTCGCCCTGCGTGCTGGCGAGACGTGCGAGCTCGTGGTCGTAGCCGGCACGGCGGGGTCGTCGCCGCGCGGCGTGGGCGCCTGGATGGCCGTCTTTGCCGACGGTAGCCAGGCGGGCACCATCGGCGGCGGCAAGATCGAGCTCTTTGCGCTGGACGAGGCGCGAGAGCTGCTGGCCGCGGGGCAATCGCGTCTGGTCCGCTACACCATGGGCGGCGAGAACTCCGATACCGGCATGATCTGCGGCGGAGCCATCTGCCTGTGCTATCTGCATCTGGATGCGACCCAGGCACCGTTGTTTCAGGAAATTGCCGACGTCTTGGTCTATCGGCGCATCGGCGACTTCGTCATCGACTTTGAGCCGTTTATCGCGAGCGCGCTCGAGGGCGATGTGGCCGAGTACCATGGCGAGGCATCGCGCCATACCATTGCCGGCTGCCCCGAGCTTTCGCTGGTGGAGGAGGGGAGTAAGGTCACCTACACCAACGCCGCCTCCGAGATTCCCGCGGCGCACATCGAGACGCTCTGCCCCGAGGGCCTGACCTATATCTTTGGCTGCGGCCACGTGGGCGCCGCGACGGCGCGGGTGCTCACGGCGGCGGGCTTTGCCGTCGTGGCGTGCGACGACCGCCCCGGCACGCTGACCCCCGATTGGGTGCCCGGTGTCTACGATCGTCGCTTGGTCGATTACAAGAACCTGAGCGAGCTGTGCCCCATCGGCCCGCGCGACCTGGTGGTCGTCGCCACGGCGGGTCACAAGTCCGATATCGACGTGGTGATTCAGGCCATGCACGCCAAGCCTGCCTACCTGGGCTGTCTGGGTTCGCGCCGCAAGACGGCCTTTGTGCGTGCCCGCCTGGAGCAGGAAGGCTTTACGCAGGACCAGATCGACGAGCTGCACCTGCCGATCGGCGTTGCCATCGAGGCCGAGGACCCCGAGGAGATTGCCATCTCCATCGCCGCCGAGATGATTCACCTGCGCCGCACCAAACTCGTCCCCCGCAAGCGCTAATCGCATCCCCACCAATAAGTTGCGGTGAAATACGGATTGTTTAAGCCTGTTAGGCCGCCCAACAGTCCCTATTTCACCGCAACTGCTTTTTGGGACCCATTTGTGCGGGGGAGTTGTGGAGTTGTGCAGGCAGACGAGGTTTTTCTGGAAATACGCACCCAATGCGCGTATAGTACCGATTGTTTTGTCGGCTCCTGCTGCGTCGAGTCCAAACCGCAAAATGCCATGAGCGGCGCGGATGCAGCCAGGAGGCACGAGGACAACCCATCGTGGCCACGCCCCGTGCTTAAAACCCCAAGAAGGAGTGAACAATGGCAGAAGAGAAGTATGTGCCGCGTCTGAAGACCAAGTACAACAACGAGGTCAAGCAGCAGCTTCAGGACAAGTTCCAGTACGAGAACGTCATGATGATCCCCAAGTTTGAGAAGATCGTCGTGAACATGGGTGTCGGCGAGGCCGCTACCGATTCCAAGGCCATCGACGGTGCCGTGCGCGACCTGCGCGCCATCACCGGCCAGCAGCCGATGATCACCCGTGCCCGCAAGTCCATCGCTACCTTCCGCCTGCGCGCTGGTATGCCGATCGGCTGCAAGGTTACCCTGCGTGGCGACCGTATGTGGGAGTTCTTCGATCGTCTGACCTCCGTCGCGATCCCCCGTATCCGCGACTTCCGCGGCATCTCCGCCAAGAGCTTCGACGGCCGTGGTAACTTCTCCATGGGCGTCACCGAGCAGCTCATCTTCCCCGAGATCGACTTCGACTCCGTCGATCACCAGCGCGGTATGGACATCACTTTCGTGACCACCGCCAATACCGATGAGGAGGCCAAGGCCCTTCTGGACGCCTTCGGTTTCCCGTTCAAGAAATAGGTTCACCTGCCCTATAAGCGCCGTTCCCACAAGGGGGCGGCGCTTGGGGCGAACAATACTCTATGTGAGGAGGATATAAGTGGCTAAGACATCGATGATCGTCAAGTGCAATCGCAAGCAGAAGTTCTCTACTCGTGAGTACACGCGCTGCCAGCGCTGCGGCCGTCCGCACTCTGTGTACCGCAAGTTCGGCCTGTGCCGTGTCTGCTTCCGCGAGCTTGCACTCAAGGGCGAGCTTCCCGGCGTTAAGAAGGCCAGCTGGTAAGTCACTACCAGCGTTTCAAGCATCAGTTTGGAACAGGGAAAACGCGCTAAAAAGGCTTTGCCGTTAAGGGCGGCGAAGAACCAAGAGCACGTGTTCATCAAGAACGAAGGAGAATCTGTATGAACCTTACAGACCCGATCGCAGATATGCTTACGCGCATCCGTAACGCTAACTCTGTGAACAAGGCCACGGTCTCCATGCCGAGCAGCAAGAAGCTCGTCGAGATCGCTCGTGTTCTGCACGAGGAGGGCTACATCGAGGGCTACGATGTCGAGGACACCGTTCCCCAGAAGACTCTGCACATCACGCTTAAGTATGGTCCCAAGAAGGCTAAGGTCATCAACGGCATCCGCCGCATTTCCAAGCCGGGCCTGCGTAAGTACACCGGCGTTGCCGACATGCCCCGCGTCCGCGGTGGCCTTGGTACCGCCATTATTTCCACCAGCCATGGCGTCATGACCGACCGCGATGCTCGCAAGCACAACGTCGGCGGCGAGATCATCGCTTACGTCTGGTAATTCGCTCGGTAGGTAGAAGGAAAGGAGATCACCGTGTCTCGTATCGGTAATAAGCCTGTCCAGATTCCCGCCGGAGTCGAAGTGGCAGTCAACGGCAACAACGTTGTCGTCAAGGGCCCCAAGGGCCAGCTCGAGCTCGATGTCTTTGAGAAGCTCGCTATCAACGTCGAGGACAACGTCCTCACCGTTTCCCGTCCCGACGACGAGCGTGAGACCCGTGCCCGCCACGGCCTCACCCGCGCCCTCATCCACAACATGGTTGTTGGCGTTTCCGAGGGCTTCGAGAAGAAGCTCGAGCTCGCCGGCGTCGGTTACCGCGTGCAGCAGAAGGGCAAGAACCTCGAGTTCTCCCTGGGCTTCTCGCACCCCGTGATCGTCGAGGCTCCCGAGGGCATCACCTTCGAGGTTCCCGACAACACCCACGTGAACGTCAAGGGTATCAACAAGCAGCAGGTCGGTCAGATCGCCGCTGAGATCCGCGGCCATCGTCCTCCCGAGCCTTACAAGGGCAAGGGTATCCACTACGTTGGCGAGCACATCCGCCGCAAGCTGGGTAAGGCCGCCAAGTAGTCGTAACCGACTCACTCGCATAAGACCAGCACCCCGTCAGGTGCTGGCAAGATCAACCTTTTTAGGAGTTTACGTATGAACAAGCATAAGGCGAAGCTGGAAGGCCTCAAGCGTCGTCAGCGTCGTGTTCGCGGCAAGGTCTCGGGTACCTCCGAGCGTCCGCGTCTTCGCGTGACCCGTACTAACGCCAACATCTATGCCCAGATCATCGACGACAGCAAGGGCTCCAGCCTGACGCTCGTCTCTGCCTCGACCCTCGAGGCCGAGTTCAAGGGCACCCACACCTCGAACAAGGAGGCTGCGGAGAAGGTCGGTCAGCTCGTTGGCAAGCGCGCCATCGAGGCCGGCATCACCAAGGTCGCCTTCGATCGCGGTGGCCGTATCTACCATGGCCGCGTCAAGGCCCTCGCCGACGGTGCTCGTGCCGCCGGTCTCGAGTTCTAGGAGGTATGTAGCACATGGCTCGTAATCAGAAGCAGCAGCGCGAGGCCTCCGAGTTCGAGGAGCGCGTCGTTTACATCAACCGCGTGTCGAAGACCGTCAAGGGTGGTCGTCGCATGAGCCTCGTCGCTCTCGTCGTCGTTGGCGACGGCAAGGGCAACGTCGGCGTTGGCATGGGCAAGTCCGCTGAGGTGCCCATGGCCATCTCCAAGGCGTCTCTCGATGCCAAGAAGAATATGTTCCACGTGCCGGTGACCGAGCAGGGCACCATCCCGCACGAGGTTCTCGGCCACTTTGGTGCCGGCCGCATCATCATCAAGCCCGCTGTCGAGGGTACCGGCGTTATCGCCGGCGGCGCTGTGCGTCCCCTCTTTGAGCTTGCTGGCATCAAGAACGTCCTGTCCAAGTCCCTCGGTACCGACAACGGCCTCAACATCATCAAGGCTGCCGTCGAGGGCCTCAAGGAGCTCTCCAGCCCTGAGGACGTCGCGGCTCGCCGTGGCCTGACGGTCTCCGAGATGTTCGTCGGTAAGGAGAACTAAGCATGGCTGACACCATCAAGATCAAGCAGGTCCGCAGCACCAATGGTTGCAAGCAGGACCAGGTCCGTACTGTCCGTGCCCTCGGTCTCCACAGGATCCGCGAGGTTCGCGAGATTGCTGACAACGAGTCCGTCCGCGGCATGATCTTCAAGGTCAAGCACCTTGTCGAGATTGTAGAGGAGTAGCAAATGCAGCTTCACGATCTTACTCCCGCGCCCGGTTCCACCAAGAACCGTAAGCGCGTCGGCCGTGGCAATTCTTCGGGTCACGGCACCACTTCTGGCCGCGGCCAGAAGGGCCAGGGTTCTCGCTCTGGCGGCACCAAGGGTGCCGGCTTCGAGGGTGGCCAGACTCCGCTGGCTATGCGCCTGCCCAAGCTTCCGGGCTTCCGCAACCCCCGTCGTATCGAGTACACCGCCGTTAACGTTGAGCGTCTCGAGCGTAAGTTCGAGGACGGCGCTGTGATCGACGGTGCCGCTCTTAAGGCCGCTCGCATCACCAAGAGCGAGTTCGAGCCCGTCAAGGTGCTCGGCAATGGTGAGCTCACCAAGAAGTTCACGGTCAAGGTCGACAAGGTCAGCGCTTCTGCGCAGGCCAAGATCGAGGCCGCCGGCGGAAAGGTCGAGCTGCCGTGCTAAATGGTCTTAAGAATGCTTTCCGCATCAAAGAATTGCGCGAAAAGATTCTTTTTACCATAGCTATGCTCGTCGTGTACCGCATTGGTGCGCACGTTCCTGTGCCCGGCATTCCCTTCCAGGGGATGCTGGGCCTTTTCTCGACCGATAACAATTCGGTCGCCGCAGGTGCTATGGCCCTCCTGAATCTTTTCTCTGGCGGCGCGTTGAGCTATGTGTCGGTGTTTTCGCTGGGCATCATGCCTTACATCACCAGCTCGATCATCCTCCAGATGCTCCAGGCCGTTGTGCCTTCCCTGCATGAGCTTGCCCGCGAGGGCGAGGTCGGTCAGACCAAGATCACGCAGTATTCGCGTTACCTCACCCTGGCTCTGGCAATCCTCAACTCCGTGGGTTACCTCTTCCTCTTTAAGAGCTTCGGCATCAGCTTCAATGGCGCCGGCGCTCCCGAGATCATCTTCGACCTCATGATCGTCGGCACGCTCACTGCGGGCGCCATGCTGATCATGTGGATTGGTGAGCTCATCACCCAGCGCGGTATCGGCAATGGCATGTCGCTGATCATCTTTGCGAACATCATGGCCGGCCTGCCGCAGGCTATCTTCTCCAGCACCGAGGGCAACGCCGGTGGCATCATCACCATGGTGATCATCTGCGCCATCATCCTGCTGGTTATCCCGCTGATTGTTTTCCTTGAGCGCGGCCAGCGCCGCATCCCGGTCTCCTACGCTAAGCGCGTCGTGGGCCGTCGCATGATGGGTGGCCAGACCACCTACCTGCCAATCAAGGTCAACACAGCGGGTGTCGTGCCGATCATCTTCGCTTCGGCGCTGCTGTACTTCCCGGCTCAGATTGCCGTGTTCTTCCCCGGCATCGGCTGGATTCAGGCAGTTGCCTCCGCGCTTTCGACCGGTTGGCTCAACTGGGTGCTTAACGTTGTCCTCATCGTGTTCTTCGCGTACTTCTACACCTCCATGGTGTTCAACCCCGATGACACGGCCGATAACCTTAAGAAGCAGGGCGGCTTTATTCCGGGCGTCCGTCCGGGTAGGGCTACCGCGGCCTACATCAAGAACGCGCTCAACAAGATCACGCTTCCCAGCGCTGTCTTTTTGGCGCTCATCGCCATCGTGCCTTCGATCATCTTCTCCTTCACGGGTAACCATCTGATCCAGGCATTTGGCGGCACGTCCATCCTCATCATGGTCGGCGTCGTGCTCGACACGGTCGATAAGCTCGAAGGCCAGATCAAGATGTATGATTACGATGGATTCTTTAAATAGGCTAGAGGAGGATTGCTCATGAACCTCGTATTGCTCGGAGCTCCGGGTGCCGGTAAGGGCACCGTCGCACAGGAGCTCGTCGCCGAGTTTGGCGTCGCCCATATTTCCACGGGCGACCTGCTGCGTGCTGCCGTCAAGGGTGGCACCGAGCTTGGTATTCAGGCTAAGAAGTACATGGACGCTGGCGAGCTCGTTCCCGACCAGCTCGTGATCGACCTTGTCAAGGAGCGCCTTGCCGCCGATGACGCCCAGCAGGGCTTCATCCTCGACGGCTTCCCGCGCAACACCGCCCAGGCTGTGACGCTCGATTCCGAGCTCTCCGCCATGGGTCGCGAGATCGATTGCGCCCTTCTGGTCGATGTTGCCCCCGAGGTCATCATCGATCGTCTGTCTTCGCGTCGCACCTGTCGCGCCTGCGGTTACACCGGCACTGCTGCCGATGCCACCTGCCCCAAGTGCGCTGGCGAGATGTATCAGCGCGACGACGACAAGCCCGAGACCATCAAGAACCGTCTCGACGTCTACGAGAAGTCCACGAGCCCGCTCGTCGACTACTATCGTGGCCAGGGTCTGCTCAAGTCGGTCAACGGTGGCCAGGCTCGCGAGACCGTGTACGGGGATGTCAAAGAGGCTCTCGGTCTATGATCAAGATTAAGTCTGCAACGCAAATCGAGCAGATGAAGAAGGCAGGAGCGCTATCTAAGATGGCGCTCCGCCACGTTGGAGCCATGGTGCGCCCCGGCGTTTCGACTTTTGAGCTCGATCAGCTCGCGGAGCAGATTATCCGCATGCATGGGGGCACCCCGGCCTTTAAGGGTTACGGCGGGTTCCCGGGGACCATTTGCGCATCGATCAACGATGCCGTGGTCCACGGTATTCCCAACCCCGACATGATCCTGCGCGATGGCGATATCATCTCCATCGATACGGGAGCCGTTGTCGACGGTTGGGTCGGCGATAATGCTTGGACGTTTTTCGTCGGCACCCCCACGCCCGAAGCCAAGGCTTTGTGCGAGGTCACGCGCGATTGCCTTAAGGCTGCCATTGAGCAGGCTGTTCCCGGTAACCATATCGGGGACGTCGGTTATGCCGTTCAGTCCCTCGCCGAGTCTCACGGTTACGGCGTGCTTCGTGATTATGTGGGCCATGGCATTGGCCGCGTGATGCACGAGGACCCCAACGTTCCTAACTATGGAAAGAAGGGGAGGGGCGTTCGCCTCCAGGCCGGCATGGTCATTGCCATCGAGCCGATGGTTACGATGGGTTCCAACCATGTGAGCACGGGCTCCGACGGTTGGATCGTCACGACCAACGACCACCTGCCCGCCGCGCACTACGAGAACACCGTCGCCATTACCAATGACGGCCCGGTGATTCTCACCACGGATGCGCAAGGTGCTTGGTGTTCGCTCCAAGGCGGAGAAATGTAACAAGTTCCACTTAGTTGTGGAGCCATTACGAAGTTATTACGATGCGTGCATACGTGTTGTAGAATACTCAATCGCTGTCGTTTTCTAGAGAAAGATGATTGCTTGTGAAGAAGGAAGACGCAATTGAGCTCGAGGGTACGGTAAAGGAACCGCTGCCCAATGCCATGTTTAAGGTCGAGCTCGAGAACGGTCATTCGGTTCTGTGCAACATTTCTGGCAAGATCCGAATGAATTACATCCGCATTCTCCCCGGTGACAGGGTTGTCGTGGAGCTTTCCCCGTACGACCTGACCCGCGGCCGCATCACCTATCGCTATAAATAGCGGCACGCATACACGCTCTTTTCCGACTGCAGGCTTAGCTCAACCTACGGTCGGTTTGCGTGTGAAGACCAGCCATAGTTTTAAACGCCTGCGGCTGGGCGAGTAGATAGTAGGGAAGTAGTTTGAGCGCTACCGAAAGGAAGAACGATGAAGGTACGTCCTTCGGTCAAGAAGATGTGCGATAAGTGCAAAATCATTAGGCGCCATGGCAAGGTCCTCGTCATTTGCGAGAACCCCCGTCATAAGCAGCGTCAGGGTTAAGAGAGGAGACTACGTTGGCCCGTATTAATGGTGTCGACCTCCCGCGTGAGAAGCGCGTTGAGATCGGTCTGACCTACATTTACGGCATCGGCCGCACCACTGCGACGAAGATTTGCGTCGAGTGCAACGTTAACGTGGATACGCGCGTTAAGGACCTCACCGAGGATGAGGTTAACGCCATCCGCGATTATATCGATAAGAATCAGATCATGGTTGAGGGCGACCTCCGCCGTGAGCGCAACCAGAACGTCAAGCGCCTTATGGACATCGGCTGCAACCGCGGCCTTCGTCACCGCAAGGGCCTCCCGGTCCGCGGCCAGCGCACCCACACTAACGCTCGTACCCGCAAGGGCCCGAAGCGTCAGATCGGTGCTAAGAAGAAGAAATAAGGAGCGCTAGATAGATGGCTACTGCTAAGAAGAACGTTCGCGCTGCCCGTCTGAAGCGCGCGGACCGTAAGAACATTTCCGTGGGCCAGGCTCACATTCGTTCTACGTTCAACAACACGATCGTTTCGATCACCGATCCCCAGGGCAACGTCATTTCCTGGAAGTCGGCTGGCCAGGTGGGCTTCAAGGGCTCCCGTAAGTCCACGCCGTTCGCTGCCCAGATGGCTGCCGAGGCTGCTGCCAAGCAGGCCATGGAGCACGGTATGAAGAAGGTTTCCGTCTTCGTCAAGGGCCCCGGCTCCGGTCGTGAGACCGCCATCCGCTCCCTCCAGGCTGCTGGCCTCGAGGTCTCGAGCATCCAGGACAAGACCCCCATTCCGCACAACGGCTGCCGCCCCAAGAAGCGTCGCCGCGTGTAACTGAAAGGATCGTATCAATATGGCAATCGACAGGACTCCTGTTCTTAAGCGCTGCCGTCAGCTCGGGATCGATCCCGCTGAGCTCGGTTACAGCAGCAAGAAGGAATCTATCCGTCAGCCCAAGCGCCGTCGCAAGGAATCTGAGTACGGCATGCAGCTGCGCGAGAAGCAGAAGGTCAAGTTCATCTATGGCGTTCTGGAGAAGCAGTTCCACGGCTACTTCAACAAGGCCCGCAAGATGAACGGCGTCACCGGTGAGAACCTCATGATCATCCTTGAGTCTCGCCTCGACAACGTCGTCTTCCGTCTTGGCTTCGCCCGCACCCGCAAAGAGGCTCGTCAGTCCGTCCGTCACGGTCACTTCACCGTGAACGGCAAGCGCGTGGACATCCCGTCCTACCGCGTCAAGGCCGGCGACGTCGTCGCTGTCGGCGAGAAGTTCCGTGACCTCCTCCCCATCAAGGAGGCCCTGATTTCCTCCGAGCGCTTTGAGGTCCCTGGCTGGCTCGAGGTCGATATCGAGAAGCTGTCTGGTAACGTGCTCGCTCTGCCGACGCGTGAGCAGATCAGCGGTGATATCAACGAGCAGCTCATCGTCGAGCTCTACTCTAAGTAGTCCATCCGGGCTGCTGAGGCTGGAGGTAATACATGTCAGAATTCATTAGGCCTCAGGTTCAGGTCGAAGAGATCAACGAGACGTCTGCTCGTGTCTCCGTCGAGCCGCTCGAGCGTGGTTACGGCGATACGCTGGGTAACTCCCTTCGTCGCGTTCTTCTGTCCTCGCTCGAGGGTGCCGCCGTCGAGGCTATTCAGATCGATGGTGCGCAGCACGAGTTCATGACCATCCCTAACATGGTCGAGGATGTCACCGACATCGTCCTGAATGTCAAGGGTCTTGTCTTCAGGGCTCTCGGCACGACCGACGAGGCGACCGCCACCATCTCGGTTGACGGCCCCTGCGAGGTCACCGGTGCGGACTTCTTTATTCCGTCCGAGTTTGAGCTGGTCAACCCCGAGCAGCACATCGCTACGCTCACCGAGGGTGGCCATCTCACCATGAGCATGCGCATCGGCTATGGCCGCGGCTATGTTTCTGGCGAGGCCAACAAGCGCGACAACGATCCCATCGGTGTGATCCACGTCGACTCGCTGTACTCGCCGGTTTCCCGTTGCGCCAAGCTCGTTGAGGCTTGCCGTGTCGGTCAGCACACCGACTACGACCGCCTTGTCCTCGAGATCG
The DNA here is from genome assembly GCA_902478885.1 of uncultured Collinsella sp. Taxonomy (GTDB): domain Bacteria; phylum Actinomycetota; class Coriobacteriia; order Coriobacteriales; family Coriobacteriaceae; genus Collinsella. Next base: position 10,284 of record CABSMS010000025.1, read on the forward strand.
AGACCAACGGCTCCATCGCCCCGCGCGACGCCGTGGTCCAGGCTGCCAATATCATCAACCAGCATATGGCCGCCTTTATGAACCTTGCCGAGACCCCCGAGGTCGAGGAGGAGGCTTCGATCTTCGCTCCCGAGGTCACCAACGACAACGCCGAGCTGGACAAGCAGATCGAGGATCTGGACCTTTCCGTCCGTTCCTACAACTGCCTTAAGCGCGCCAGCATTCACTCGGTCCGTCAGCTCGTTGAGTTCTCGGAGAACGATCTGCTCAACATCCGTAACTTCGGTGTTAAGTCGATCGAGGAAGTGAAGGACAAGCTTGAGTCCATGGGCCTGAGCCTGAAGGCTTAATGCTTCGCATATTTGAGGAGAAACTAGACCATGCGTCACAACGTTAAGAAGGGCCTGAAGCTCGGCACCGATGCGAGCCACACCAAGGCCATGAAGAAGAGCCTTGCTAAGGCCCTCTTCGAGAACGACCGCATCAAGACCACCGAGACCCGCGCTAAGGCGCTGCGTTCGGTCGTCGACCCGATCATCACTTGGGCCAAGAAGGGCGACCTGCACTCTCGTCGTCTGGCTATCGCCAAGCTCGGCGATAAGCAGCTCGTTGCCGAGATCTTCGACAAGGCTGCCCAGGGCATGTGGCAGGACCGCAACGGCGGTTACACCCGCATCATGAAGCTCGGTAACCGTAAGGGCGACAACGCTCCCATCGTTATCATGGAGCTCGTCACCGAGCCTTGCACGCCTAAGGCCAAGAAGGCTGCTCCGGCCCCCAAGAAGGCCGCTGCTCCCAAGAAGGTCGAGGCTGTCGAGGAGGCTCCTGCTGAGGAGACCGCTGAGTAGACATTCCGTCTGCATAGGCTATATTCGAGGGGTACGTTCGCGTACCCCTCTTTTTTTGTCGCGATACCGTTACTTGTTTGTTGGGAGCGCCCATGACTGCGCCGTCTGATTTCAATTCGATTTCCGAGCTTGACGCCACCCTTGTATTTCGCGTGGCCTACGATGGCTCCTCCTATAGCGGATTTTCCGAGCAGCCGGGCCAGACAACGGTTGCGGGCGAGTTGCGCCGCGCTATCGAGACGCTGCTTCGTCGTCCGATCGATCTGACGTGCGCGGGTCGTACCGATGCCGGCGTGCATGCCGTGGCTCAGTACATCAGCGTGCCCGTAACGGACGCTGAGCTCGCTTGTACGCGCCGTAGGTGGCTGCGTGCTATGGATGCCCTGCTGCCCAAAGATATCGCCATAAACGAGGTCTACAAGGCCCGTAAAGGCTTTTCTGCACGTTTTGACGCGCGTTCCCGTACGTATACGTACCGTATTGCCGATAGAGATGCGCGCCCCGTGCTGTCCCGCGGTGCCGTGTGGTGGCATCGCTATCCCTTGGACGTCGAGGCCATGTCTGCGGCCTGTCCCGCGCTTTTGGGTGAGCAGGACTTTAAGAGCTTTTGCAAGGTCGCCTCTGCCGTGGGCAAGCCTACGCACCGCTGCGTGATGCGGGCCGAGTTTGGCCATGAGGTGGCCTTTGGCGAGGATATCCTGACGTTTACCATTGAGGGCAACGCATTTTTGCATTCGATGGTCCGCACGATCGTGGGCACGCTTGTCGAGATTGGCATGCATCGCCGTGAACCCGAGTGGATGCGCGAGGTCATCGATGCTTGCGATCGCACCGCTGCGGGTCCCACGGCTCCTGCCTGCGGCCTTACGTTTATGGGCGTGGATTACGATCCCGCCGAGCTTGTCGTGCTCGACTAGGGGAGGGCTCGACGCGCCGTTCGTCGGCACCTGTCATCTGTGGGCTGCACGTGTGCAACATCTGTTCTTGGCGTGCAATACAACCGGTGTCTCATTGCTTTTATTGCCGGGGTGTACCATGAACCACGATTTGATTCATTGCTGTCGAGAGGACGGATAACTTGGTTCGACGTGGCTCGCATCCGCGACTTTCGGTGATCCTTGTGGTAGAAGGTTCGCCCAGCTATGCGATGCGTGCGCTCGAGAGTATCCAGAACCAAGACCTCTACGATTTGCAGATTGTCGTTGTCTGCCGCGATGCTGCGCCCGGTGTGCGCCATTCGCTTCAAGTTGCTGCCGACAGGGACATCCATATTGATTTGATTGACGTCGAGGACGCGAAGCGCGGTGCTTGTCTTCGTGCCGGTTTTGCTGCCTCGCGTGGTTCTCAAATCATCGCTATGAACGCCGATGAGTGGTTTGCTCCGCAGTCCCTTTCCAAGATAGTCGATATCGCGTGCGATACAGCGGCAGACATAGTGTTCCCCACGGTGTCGCTCGACCGCTATGATGCACATCGAGAGCGCCATTCGCGCGTCTTGGATGCTGCCTCTATTGCCATAGAAGACGAGTCTTCTATGGTGACTGAGCTGCCCCAGTTGATTTTGGGCGGCCTAGTCGCTCAGACCTCTGGCGTGATGTATAGCCGTCCGCTGTTTGAGGCATGCCTGTCGCGCGGTAAGGCGTACCGTACGGTTGAGTTTATGGCTTATGCGCTCTCGCAGGCACGATTCGTGTCCGGCTGCGGCGACGCTTGTTTCCACGCGGTGGCACCTAAGCTTACAGATGCCTTTGATCCCACCATGTATGCCAGGATATCCGATGACACTCGAGCGCTCGACGAGCTTGCGGACTCACTCTCGGAAGCAGATAGCGGTGGTCGGCTCAAGCTGGCAAGCCAAAAGTTCTACTTTGCCGGACTGGTCGCCTGCATCGAGAATTTGTGTCTGAGCCCGCATGGGGTGTCGTCAATTGAGCGTTCCGCCCGCATGCGTGATATGCTCGAGGCGCCTCGAACCCGTCAGATGGTCGCCGCGCTCAAGGATAACCATCGGGGACTTGGTCTGTTGTTTGGGCCGATCGCCAGCGCCAAGCCCGCGCGCTGCGTGATGTGTACGCATCTGGCAGCTTTTCTTAACCGGACGGGCGCAAAAACCGCCTAAACGGCTCATTCCGAAACAAATTTGCATAGAATTGTTTCGAAATGCGTTCTTATACACAAAAGCCTTCAAATAGCGTTAAACTATTCAATCACTGATTGATTGTCTCCGCCATCTTTTGGAGAGAGGGTTTGTATGGCTAAAAAACGCAATGGGCGCCAGGATGCCATTAGAGATATTGTGCGCAATAAGGACGTCCGCACGCAGCGCGTGCTGGTCGATGAGCTCCGCGCTATGGGCTTTGATTGCACGCAGGCGACTGTCTCTCGCGATATTGCCGATATGGGGCTGCGTAAGCTCCCTGAGGGCATCTATGTTCTGGCAGAGGACCTGCACCTGCAGCGTATGGTTTCCGAGCTCGTAACGGGCGTTCTGCGCACCGATAATCTGGTTATGATTAAGGCTCAGCCTGGCACGGCTTCCGGCATCGCCGCCGCCGTTGATGCGGCAGAGCTGCCCGATGTGCTTGGCTCGCTTGCCGGCAACGATACGATTTTGGTTATTGCCCAGACGGCCGAGGACGGCGAGCGTCTTGAGGCGCTGATCAATAAGCTGAGCAATTCTCGCAAGTAGGCGTGCGGGTCGTGCGCTCGGCACTGTGCGCGCTGACATAGTGGCTTGTAAAGGGTATCGACGTTGGTCGGTACCCTTTTTTGTCTGCCGGTATAAAGACCGCCCATCAGGTCGCTTTAAACTAAAAAGGCCCCCGAGCAGTTCAATAAGCTGCTCGGGGGCCTTGTTGCTTATGGCCGGATGATTTCTAGCCGACCGTATCGTCAGGCGTGGGCGAGGGGTCGGGAGTGGGTGTAGGCGTAGGCGTGCCGCCATCGCCGCCGGTCGAACCACCAGTGGAGCCGCCCGTCGAGCCACCGGTCGTACCGGTGCCGCCGGTGGTGTCGCCGCCCGTGGTCTCGGTGGTCGTGGTCGTCGTGGTAGTCGTCGTGGTGGTTTCCTCTTCGTCCTCGTTCTCGTCCTTGTCGTCGTTCTCCGTCTTCTTGGAGTTGTTGGTGCCGTAGAACTTCCAGACGCTGTTGTTCTTGTAGGTGGGCGCCGTTCCGGTCGCAAACTCCTCGCGCTCGGTACCGGTCAGAACGGTGTTCATAAACCGCTTAAAGACAGGCAGGTTGGTGCTGTCGCCCAGCAGGTCCGTGCCGTATTTTTGGATGGGGATCTCGCCCGCGGAATAGCCGGTCCACAGGGCGCACGCCAGCTGCGGGGTATAGCCGCAGAACCACAGGTTGGTGGTGTTGTCGGTGGTGCCCGTCTTGCCGGCATAGGGCTGGTTGACGCTCAGGGCACCGGCAGCACCCGTACCGCCGCCCTGCATGACGCCGGACAGAACATCGGTGACCGCGGCGGCCTCGCCCTCGGTAAGCACCTGTGAGGGATTGTCGGTGTGCTGGTACAGCACCGAACCGGTACGAGAGTCAATCTCGGTGATGGCGATCGGCTGGCGATAGTAGCCGCCGTTGGCAAACGTCGCGTAGGCGGCGGCCATCTCGAGCGGCGAGATCGAGCCGGTGCCGAGCGTCATGACGGGAACGTCCTCGATGTTGTCCTTGGCGGGATCGATGCCGAGCTTTTTGACGAGCGAGATGATCTTGCTGTTGCCGACGGCTTCCGCCACCTGGATGTAGCCGGTGTTGGAGGAGTATGCCGTCGCCTGCTTAAGCGTGATGTTGCCATAGCTATGGTTGGCGTAGTTTTGGACCTCGGTCGTGGTGCCCTTGGCCTTGAGCGGCGAGTTGCAGTTGAGGGTGACGTTGGGGTTCATGCCGTTTTGGATGGCAGTTGCCAGTGTAAAGGCCTTGAAGGTGGAGCCGACGGGACGCTTGGCCGTGGCATGGTTTACGTGGTTCTCGTCGGCGTTGTAGTCGTAGCCGCCCACCATGCACTTGATGTAGCCGGTCTTGGGGTCGACGACGACCATGCCCATGTCCAGGCCGTCGAGTGAGAGCGTGTCGAGCTGCTCGCGGACGGCATTCTCTGCCACCTGCTGCATCGTGGGGTCGATGGTGGTCTTGACGGTCAGGCCGCCCTTAAAGAGCACGTCGGTCGAGAACTCCTGCTCCAGCAGCTGCTTAACATAGGCGACAAAGTAGGGCTGCGAGTATACGTCTACGCCGCTGCCCGAAATCTCGGTCACGTTGAGGGTGATGGGCTCGGCCTGTGCGGCATCGTGCTCCTCCTGGGTGATGTGGCCCAGGCGCAGCATGTTGTCGAGAACCTTGTTGCGGCGAGACAGTGCCAGGTCGGGGTTGACCGTGGGGTCGTACTGCGAAGGCGAGTTGGGAAGGCCGATGAGCAGCGCGGCCTCGCTCAGGGTGAGGTCGGCGGCGCTCTTGGACAGGTAGGTCTCGGCTGCGGCCTCGATGCCGTAGGCGCCGTGACCGTAATAGATAGTGTTGAGGTACATCATGAGGATCTCGTCTTTGGAGTACATGTCCTCCATCTTGATGGCGATGTAGGCCTCGCGCACCTTACGCTCGATGGTCGAGTCGAACTGCTCCTCCTGCAGAATGGTGTTGCGCACCAGCTGCTGGGTGATAGTCGAGGCGCCTTCGTGCCCGCCGCCGAGGGTTGCCACCGCAGCACGCGCGATACCCCACAGGTCGATACCGCCGTGCTCGTAGAAGCGCTCGTCCTCGACGTCAACGGTGCCCTGCAGCACGTAGGGGGAGACCTCGTCCTTGGTGATGGACTTGCGGTTTTGCGTGTAGAAGCTCGCGATCTTGTTGCCGTTGCAGTCGACGATCTCGGTGGGCTCGCTCACCAGATACGCGTTGGCGTCGGTGTAGTCGGGCAGATCGGACAGCCAGCGGTTGACGTTGCCGACCATGCCGATGCCAAATGCCACGCCCGCGATAAGCAAAAAGCCCAAAAACGAGAGCAGGATTATGGGCAGAGCATGCGTCTTTGAACGGCTGCGTCCCTGTCGTTGGCGAGGACCCATATATTGACCTCCAGGTATGTCGTGCCGGACGGTGGATGTGCCGTCGGGGCAGGATGGACATAAGTTATTACACGATAAACCAAACGGGGCGCGCGAGGCCTCGTGTATGCTGGAAGACGGCATTTTTCAGAGTGAATGCATACCTTGGTAAGGAGTTTGTCGATGGCGATTCGGACGATGGGGCCGAGCGGACAACGCAAGACTGGATTGGATGCTGCCGGTGCGGCGCTGCCCGAGCTGCTGGCGCCGGCGGGCGGGCTCGACCAGATGCTTGCGGCCATCGCCGCGGGTGCCGATGCCATCTATGCGGGGTTGGGCGGCTTTAACGCCCGTGTGAGCGCCCATGGCTTTACGGATGACGAGTTTGCGCGCGGCTGCGCCGTGGCGCATGCCCATGGCGTGCGTGTGTACGTGACGCTCAACGTGTTCGTGTTTGACGATGAGTTGTCCGACGCGGTGGCGTTGGGAGCTCATGCACTGGAGCTGGGCGCCGATGCTCTGATTGTGGCCGATGCTGGGTTGGCCTGCGCGCTGCGCGCAGCGATTCCCGGGGTCGAGATTCACCTGTCCACGCAGGCGGGCGTTCATAGCGAAGGCGCCGTGCGGCTTGCCGCCGATGAGCTTGGGGTCGAGCGCGTGACGACGGCACGCGAGCTGACGGTCGACGAGATTGCGGCGCTATGTGCCACGGGCGTGCCCATCGAGGTATTCTGCCACGGTGCGATTTGCATCGGCTATTCGGGGGCGTGCGAGTTCTCGGCCCTGCGGCGTGGGCGCTCGGCGATGCGCGGCGATTGCACACAGCCGTGCCGTCTGGCGTACGACCTGGTGGACGAGGCGGGGCAGAGCGTTGTCGCCGTCGAGGGAGATCGCCTGCTGTGCCCGCGCGACTATTTGGGTATTGCGCATCTGCCCGAGCTTGTAGATGCCGGCGTGGCGTCGCTCAAGATCGAGGGGCGCATGAAGAACCCCGATTACGTATTCAACGTGGTGCGGGTGTGGCGCCGGGCGCTCGATATGCTGTGCGACGGCGCGTGGGACCCCGGTGCCGTGGAAGAGCTTGAGCGCGAGCTGGGAAGGTCGTTTAACCGTGGGTTTACCGATGCGTACCTGCGAGGGCGTTCGGGTGCCGAGCTGATGAGCTTTGAGCGCGCAATTAACCAGGGCGTGCGCGTGGGGCGCTTGGTCGCTGTGGGCCACGAAGAGGCGACCGTTGAGCTCGATGCCGCCGTGGCGGCGGGTGACACGCTCGAGATTCGGTTCTATCCGGGTGCCGACGCGCGTCCCGATGTGCCCAAGCGCTGGCCGCAGGTGCCCTGTCCGGTGGATGCCGCAGCGGGGGAGCGCGTCGTCGTGCATTGCAAGCGTAAGGTTGACACGGGCTGCGAGGTGTACCTGATTCGCAGCGCCGGCGTGTTGGATCAGACGGCGGCGGTGTTGGAGCGCATGCGGGCCGAGGCGGATGCGATCGCGCCCGTTGCGCGTGCCGTTGAGGTGCTGCCCTTTGAGGACGTTGCGGTGGATGGCGGTGCGTCGACGGAGTTGGTGGAGTGCGCGGCTCCCGCTCGCATGGTTTTTGCTTGGCAACTGATGGATGCCGACCCGCGCGGAGAACTCGATTTGTCCGACGCCGTTGTGGTGCTTGACGAGGTGTGCCGCACGGGTGACGCTGACCGGACCCGCTCACTGATACAGCGTGCCGGGCGCGTCGTCTGCCGCAACCTGGGACAGGTGGTGATCGCTCGCGAGCTGGGCGTGACGTTTGACGTGGCGGCGCCGGTGTTCTGCGCGAATCGGGCCACGCTTGCCTGGCTGCGCGGACTCGGTGCGGGGCGGGTGTACTTGCCTGCCGAGTTGCTCGGCAATGATGCGGAGCGTATTGCCGAGCTGACGGCCGAACCTGGTGTTTTGGGCCCCGTCGATGCCGATTGCCCCGAGCTCATGGTGTGCGAGCACTGCCTGCTGACCGCCGAGGGCGTCTGCGCTACGGATGCGACGGGGCAGGTCCATTGTCGTGACTGCTCGCGCCGTCAGCAAACGCGCTATTTAGTTGAACGTGACGGTACGCGTCTGCCGGTCGCCGTTGACGCGTGCGGCAGGACGAGGATTTTCCTGTCGTAGGTGCCGCGTCGCGTCAGTTTGTTATCATATGAGAGTTTATGGACTTCCAGCACCGCCGTATCCGGTGAGGGTGCTATAGCAAAAGGAGGATACCCAATGCTGTCTGTCGACGAGCAAATGCGTATCATCACCTCGGGCGCAGCGCAGATCGTCCCCGAGGCCGACCTTCGCAAGAAGCTTGAGAAGGGTGAGCCCCTCAACATCAAGCTCGGTGTCGATCCCACCAGCCCCGACCTGCACCTGGGCCATGCCGTGCCCCTGCGCAAGATGCGTCAGTTCCAGGACCTGGGCCACAACGTCACCCTTATCATCGGCAACGGCACCGCACTGATCGGCGATCCTTCGGGCAAGAACTCCACCCGCCCGCAGCTTTCGCAGGAGCAGATCGAGGCCAACGCCGAGACCTACGTGAGCCAGGCCATGAAGATCCTGGATCCCGAGAAGACCACCATCGTGCACAACGGCGACTGGATCCTGTCGATGGATCTGGCCGGCCTGCTGCAGGTGTGCTCCAAGTTCACCGTCGCCCGCATCCTCGAGCGCGATGACTTTACCAAGCGCTACCAGTCCCAGACGCCGATCGCCCTGCACGAGTTCCTGTACCCCGTGATGCAGGCCTTCGACTCCGTTCAGATCAAGGCCGACGTGGAGATGGGCGGCACCGACCAGCTCTTCAACCTGCTCGCTGGTCGCGAGCTCATGGAGAAGATGGGCATGGAGCCGCAGATTGCGCTTACCATGCCGCTGCTCGAGGGCACCGATGGCGTGCGCAAGATGTCCAAGTCCTACGGCAACTACATTGGCCTGACCGATGCTCCCAAGGATATGTTCGGCAAGACCATGTCCATCCCCGACGAGATGATCGGCAAGTACTATCGTCTGGCCAGCTCGCTCACCCCGGCCGAGGTCGACAAGATCGACGCCGCCCTGGCCGACGGTTCCGCCGATCCCTATGAGCTCAAGCGCGCGCTGGGCCGCGACCTGTGCGACACCTATCACGGCGCCGGCGCCGGTGACGAGGCTCAGGCCGAGTTCGACCGCGTGTTCAAGGAGGGCCAGCTTGCCGACTTCCCCGAGAAGCACGTTGATCTGACTGTTAACGACGAGGGCCAGATCTACCTCGCAGGGCTGCTTAAGGACCTGGGCCTTTCGGCGAGCGCCGGCCAGGCCCGTCGCGATATCGACGGCGGCGGCGTCAAGATCAACGGCAAGGCCGTGGATCCCAAGAGCTACAACATCGATCCGAGCGCCCTCAAGCTGGGCGACACCCTCTCCGTAGGCAAGCGCAAGGGCTTTAAGTTGATTTAGTTCCGCCGTTCTACCGAACGGCGGACCGGCCGACGCTGCGCGGGCCGCATTTGGACAATCTGACGTTCAACTTCAAGGGCGCGACCAGAAGGTCAGCGCCCTTTCGTTTCACGTCACCTTGTCTCAAATGCGACCCGCTCGCTGGCGATGCCAAAACATCGGCGCTCCCGTTGTTGGCACTTTGGGACACTCCTTGTATTGGTGCTCAGCGGAAGTAGTCATCGGGGACGTTCTTTAATGACTAGTCGTTTAAGAACGTCCCCAACGACTACTTTTGGGCGCTTACCGTTAAGCGGAAGGGGTGTTATCGGCGGCCTTCTTTTGGGCATACAATGGCTATTGGTTTGCTGCGGTGAAGGTCTGTCCGCTCCGCAGCTTTTTTCTACGGTTAAAGGAGTATGTATGTCCGTTGAGGTCATGAGGACTGTGATCGAGGCCGCCGGGGGCCGCGTGCCCGTCGACACGCTGTTTACCAATGCGCAGATCGTCGACGTGTATGGCCAGCGTGTGGCGCCCGGTAGCGTTGCCGTCAAGGACGGTGTGATCGTCGGCGTGCTCTACGATGGTCGCGACGATGCCGCTGGCACCTACGAGGCAACTGAGGTCATCGACTGCCAGGGTCGCTATCTCGCTCCCGGTTTTATTGACGGGCATTTGCATATCGAGTCTTCGAACATCCGTCCCGCCGAGTATGCTCGCATGGCCGCGACGCGCGGTACTACCACCGCCATTGCCGACAGCCACGAGATTGCCAATGTTACCGGTCTCGACGGCTTGCGCTTTATGATCGAGGACGGCCGCCGCGCACCCATCTCCATCAAGTACATGATGCCTTCGTGCGTGCCCGCGCTGCCCGACGAGCAGGCCGGTGCCGTTATTTCGGCTGCCGATATGCAGGCGTTTTTTGCCGAGCATCCAGGCGACGTTTTTGGCCTGGGCGAGATGATGAACCTGCCGGGCGTCTTTATGGCCGATCCCGAGACCTGTGCTCGCATTGATGCTGCCAACCAGACGCCGTCCAGGCAGGTTGACGGCCATGCGCCGCTCGTTGCCGGCAAGGACCTCAATGCCTATGCCGCGGCGGGCATTATCGCCGACCATGAGTCGACGATTCCCGAGGAGGCACTCGACAAGCTATCTCGCGGCATGTATGTGATGCTGCGCGAAGGTACGTGCAGCCATGACCTGGCCAACCTGTCTCCGATGTTGCTGGAGAATCCCGCGCGCGCCCGCCGCTGCTGCTTTGCGACTGACGACCGCGCCCCTTCCGATGCGCTTGCAACCGGCATGATCGACAACGCCTGCCGCGTGGCGATTGAGGCCGGTATCGACCCCGTGGTCGCTATCTCTATGGCGTCCCTCTCTACGGCCGAGGCGTTTGGCCTGGATCACGGCTGTCGCGACCCGCATGAGCTCCGTGGCGCGATCGCCCCGGGCAAACGCGCCGACCTGCTGTTGCTCGATGACCTGACGTTTGCCAAGGCTCCGCATCGTGTCTATGCCGCCGGTGCTCTGGTGGCGCAGGACGGCACCTTTGTGGGCGAGATTGCACCCGAGATGGCCGAGGTTGCGGCCCTTGCCGATGAGCTGCGCGCTTCCGTTAAACTGCCGAAGCTATCGCTCGACGTGTTCGACTATGCCTTTAAGCCGGGCGAGGCCGTGATTGACGTGGTACCGGGTAAGGCCATCACGGGCGTGGCTCGCCCCGAGAGTGCCGAGGGTCTGCGCCGCATTATGCTGATTGAACGTCACGGCCGCGGCGTGTCACTGCAAGCCGAGGGCGCCGACGGTGATGGTCCTGCGGGCCTGGGTCTTGTTGGCAAGCATATCGGTCGCGGCTGGGTGCGCGGCTTTACCATCACGGGCGGTGCCATCGCCTCGACGATCGGCCACGACTCGCACAACGTGTGCGTGGTGGGCGACAATGCGGCGGATATGATGGCTGCCGTTGAGGCCGTGGGCCAGGGCGGCCACGTGCTGGTGCGCAACGGCGAGGTCGTGGCACGCATTCCGCTGGCGCTCGGTGGCCTTATGAGCGAGGGTACGGCCGAGGACGTTGCCGCGCAGCACGACGACTTTATGGTCAAGGCGCGCGCCATGGGTATTGAGCCGCCGCTCGACCCCATCATGGGCATTATCTTCCTGCCCCTGCCGGTCATCCCGACGCTCCGCATCCGCCCCGAGGGCATGTTCGACGTCACGACCTTCACCTACGCCGACTAGTCATCGGAGGCGTTCTTAAACGACTGGCCGTCGGGGTGGCGTGTCGCCTGGCACCGCGACCGTAGGACCTCTGGCATGTGTGAGCTATTTGCCAGGTCCTTGTAACGTTTACGCCCGCGGAGTCTTATTTGAGCTCCCTTTGGGTACGTTGGAATCGGATACACGTCCGATTCCATCAAGCCCGAAGGGAGCTTTTCTATGTTTAAACTGATTGCATCCGATATGGACGGCACACTGCTTGACGAAAACGGCCAGGTGCCTCCCGAGACCTACGAACTGATTCTGGCGCTACACGAGCATGGCGTGCATTTCGCCGCATCGTCAGGTCGTCGCTACGATCGCCTGTGCGAGTTCTTTGCGCCCGTTCGCGACAAGATGGACTTTGTCGCCGCTAACGGTGCCCAGGTCTACGCCGACGGCAAAATGGTAGACCGTGAGGTGTATTCCCACCTGGCGATTCGAAGGCTCGCCCAGGCCGTCGCGACGTTTCCCAATCTGCATCTTGCGCTCTTTGACCGAACCAAGTCCTTTTTGCTCGATGACGAGTGCAAGTTCGTGCGCGAGGTCGATAAGGACCTTCCCAATGCCGAGCGCATTTGGGAGCTGCCCGATCCCAGCGTAAATATCATCAAGGCGAGTATCTTTTGCGACGACGGTGCCGTTATGGACAGTGCGTACGTGCTACAGCGCGAACTTGGTCAGCTCTTTACTTTTGCGCCTTCGGGCAACGCGTGGATCGATGCTATGCAGCCTGGTGTGTCGAAGGCCTCGGGTATCGCGCAGCTCGCGGAGCATTACGGCATTGGACGCGACGAGGTTATGGCGTTTGGCGACTCGATGAACGACTACGAGATCATTCGCTTTGTCGGCACGGGCTGCGCGATGGAAAACGCGCGCCCCGCGCTCAAGGCGGTGGCCGATCGCGTCGTAGGCTGCAACCGCGACCACGCCGTTCAGCATGAGCTCCGTCGCGTGCTGGAGAGTCTCTCCTAATCCGGCAGATGGGGACGTTCCTTTTCTGCCGGCAGTGGGGGACAGTCCTTGCAGCTTTTTCTCGAAGATTGTCCCCAACGACTAGTCGTTTAAGAACGTCCCCAATGACTAGCCGATGGCTAGGCGAGGGCGGCCATGATGGTGCGGGCGACGCC
>CABSMS010000026.1 GCA_902478885.1 uncultured Collinsella sp.
CGGTGGACGGCACCGAGCCGTACGCTTGAACTGAGAAGGGGGAGGCCTCGCGGCCTCCCCCTTTTTTCGTTTGCGGGCTTTTGTCTCACATAGTAGCTGTGTTTTATAACCCTCTTTTGTCGCATCTTCTGTGAACGGGCTACAATAACTTAGTCTGTGCGATATGGAGGTGAACATGGCTGAAGCTGGTATCGGCGTTGATATCGTCGAGATTTCCCGTATGAAATCAATTCTTGAAAAGACGCCGTCGTTTGCTCGGCGTGTGTTTACCGAAGAAGAGCGTGCGTATTGTGATGCATCATCGCGTCCCGCTGCTCACTATGCCAGCCGCTTTGCTTCGCGCGAGGCGGTACTTAAAGCTCTCGGCACGGGTTTTAGTCAAGGCGTTGGTCGCAAGGATGTTTCGGTTACGCGTGATAAACTCGGCAAACCGAAGGCGCTGCTTTCGGGTCGTGCTCTCGAGATCGCTCAAGAGCTGGGTGTTGTTGAGGTCGCTCTTTCCATTACGCTTACAGGAGACTTGGCCGTTGCGAATGCCATCGCGATTACCGAAGATGCTCGGCCTAAGCCAAAAGAGGAAAAGGTGAGCACCAAGAAACGCGTAGCACAGACATTTAAAGAGGCTCGCTCTGTTTTAGATGAGCTTGAGCAGCTGCAGAATTCAGCATTGGCGGAGCACCTGGGCGATGCTTCGCAAGATACGCTAGGAGCATAGATGAAACCGGTTTTGAGTACCGAAGAAGTCGTTCGCCTCGAGGATATCATCGAACGCGAAGGGACTTCGAAGGCCGAGCTTATGGAGCTAGCGGGTGAGTTTGCCGCCAACGAGGTCTTGAAGCTCAATCCCGATCGGGTTCTCGTTCTGGTCGGTTTTGGTAATAATGGCGGCGACGGTTGGGTTGCCGCCGATATCCTGAGCCATAAGGGTGTGGACGTGGATATCGTTTCTCCGGTTGAGCCGGATGAGATTCCTGCTGCTCTGGCACGTCATGTTGCTCGTCGTACTGCCGGCCGCGATGTGCACGTTTGCGTCGGCCCCTCTCGTGACGAACTCGAGGTTTTGATCGATAAGGCCGATGTTGTTGTCGATTCCATTTTTGGTACCGGTTTCCACGGAAATCTGCGTGCGCCGTTCTCCATCTGGATTCCTACGGTCAATGAATGCGCCGATTGTGTCGTATCCATTGATGTTCCTTCGGGCCTGAATGCCGAGACGGGCGTTGTTGATGACGACTGCATTCGTGCCGAGCATACGGTGACGATGATTGCGCCCAAGATTGGTCTGTATAGCGCTGATGGTCCTGAGTATGCTGGCGATTTGATCTGCGGCAATCTTTACGACCGTCTTGACGAGGTCATCGATGATGTCGACCACGCCGCCGAGATTGTCGAGCCCGGTGACTTAGTTGATTACTTTGCCCCACTACCTACGAATATCGATAAGTATTCCCGTGGCTCTGTGCTTATTGTCGCCGGATCTGCGCAATATCCTGGTGCTGCCATTATGGCGGCCAAGTCTGCAGCTCGCGCGGGTGCTGGTTACGTGGCAGTCGCGGCTCCTGACGCCTGCGCCAATCTTATTCGCATGGCACTTCCTTCGATTCCCGTCTTTGCTATTCCGTCTGATTCCCGCGGCTCCTTTGGCGCCGCTGCGCGCATGACTGTGTGCGAGATTGCAAAGAAGTACAGCTGTGTGCTGTGCGGTCCCGGTATGACGACATCTGCCGGCGCTATGCAGGTGGTTTCGGGCTTGCTCGAGCTTGATGTGCCGCTTATCTTGGACGCCGATGCACTCAACTGCCTTGCTAAGATTGCCATTGACGGTATTGATAGTAATCCCGAGATGTATCGTCGCGAGCAGCCGTTGGTTATGACGCCGCACTATCGTGAACTTTCGCGTCTGGTTGCCGGTGACGAGGTGAACGACCTTGGTACTGCGATTGCAGCCGCGCAGAAGGTTGTCTGGGCTGCAGGCTCTGACAATCTGGTGGTCATTGCCAAGGGGCCGACGACGGCTATCTGTGGCGTTGAGCGTGTGCTGCTGCCGCTCTCGGGTCCGGCTTCTCTGGCAACTGCCGGTTCGGGTGATGTTCTCGCGGGTATTTTGGCCGGCACGCTTGCCACCATGCGCGACGAGATGGATCGTTGGGAGCTGCTGTATTCGTACGCCGTCGCACTTCACAGCTACGCCGGTTTTGCCGCGGCGACGGAGTATGGTGAGAAGAGCGTCATCGCGACCGATCTTATCGACTTGATCGGTCCGGCCATGGAACTGGCGGCAAAGGATGCGCTCGAAGATCTGGGAATCATGGACGAAGGGTCGGATGACTAATCATGAATAAAGCCGATTTGACGCGCTGGTCCTGGGTCGAGATCGACCGCGGGGCGCTCCGTCGCAACACGAGGGCCTATAAGAACTTGCTGAATCCACGTCAGCGCCTGTGCTGCGTGGTCAAGGCCGATGCTTATGGTCATGGAGCTGTTGAGTGCGCCAAGATCATGTATTCGGCCGGTGCCGACATGTTTGCCGTGGCGACGGTTAACGAGGGCGTTGAGCTCCGACAGGGCGGGATTACGAAACCCATCCTCATCCTAAGCGAGCCGCCTATCGAGGCCATTCCGACGTTGCTCGAGTTTGATATCATGCCTTCGGTCTATACGTCTGATTTTGCTCTTGCGTATGGCGAATGTGCCGTCGCGGCGGGCAAAGTGGGCAAGTATCATCTCGCCATCGAGACGGGCATGAATCGTATCGGCGTTCACTACACGCAGGTGCTCGACTTTGTCCGCGGTATAAATTTCCATCGCGGTATTCAGTGCGACGGCGTATTTACGCACTTCGCCACGGCCGATGAACCTTCGGGCTGGGACTACAAGCTGCAGTGTCAGCGCTTTACCGAGGCCGTTCAGGCCATTAAGGATGCGGGTTTTGAGTGCGGTATCGTGCACTGCGCCAACACGCCGTCCTCGATGCTTGACCCCTCGATGCATTTTGATATGATCCGCGCCGGCGTTGGCTTGTATGGCATGCAGCCGTGCGAGCTGAGTGGCCGCGTGATGCAGCTTGATCCCGTTATGAGCGTCCATGCGCGTGTGACGCGCGTGGCACACCCTGCGATGGGTGAGGGCGTGGGCTACGGTTTTACCTACCGCGTACCGCGTACGCGCGTTCAGATCTGCACGCTGCCGATCGGTTATGCCGATGGCCTATCGCGTACGCTTTCCAATCGTATGGATGTGCTGTATCGCGGCGAGCGTGTGCATCAGGTTGGCAATATCTGCATGGACCAGTTTATGGCCGCCATTCAGTCCAACCCGGCACACGAGATTCCCGAGGCCGAGTATGGTGACGAGATGATCATTGTCGGCCGCGATGGCGATGCCGAGATCACTATGGACGAGATGGCCCGACTGCGCGGAACGATTAACTACGAGGTCGCCTGCGGCTTTGGCATGCGTCTCGACAAGGTCTACGTGTAGGAGCCGCTATGGGCGTCATGCACATCCCCGGCCATACCCATCAGGCACCACGTGAGGTCGCACTCGAGGAAATTGAGGCCGTTCTGGGCGATTGTCACCTCTGCCAGCTCTACCAGTCGCGTCACAATATCGTGTTTGGCGTGGGAAACCCCCGCGCTCGCGTGATGTTTATCGGTGAGGCGCCGGGCCGCAATGAGGATTTGCAGGGCGAGCCCTTTGTGGGGGCGGCAGGCGAGGACCTCAACGGCATTTTGTCGCTGGCGGGGCTCAAACGCGAAGACGTCTACATTGCCAACGTGCTTAAGTGCCGCCCGCCGGGAAACCGCAATCCGCGTCCCGAGGAAGTGCTGGCTTGCTCGCCGTTTTTGCGTGAGCAGATTCGAAGCATCTGGCCCGATATTATCGTGACGCTCGGCAACCCCGCGACACACTTTGTGCTTAAGACCGAGATTGGCATTACTAAGCTGCGCGGCAGGTTCCACCAGATGGGGCATTTTGTAGTAATGCCCACTTTTCATCCGGCAGCAGCGCTGCGCAATCCGGCGTGGCAGGAGCTGCTGGAGGAAGACTTTAAGATGCTGGGCGATTATCTGGAGCGACATCCCGCACCAGAGGACGCCTCGGAATAATAAGGAGCATATATGTCCCTGGAGCGCCTGGGGGTAGGTACTTACAAAACGACTTGCGCTGCCGATACGGAGTACTTTGGCGAGCTAATTGCACCGTGCCTTGAGGACGGCGATGTGCTCATCCTGACCGGTGGCCTGGGAGTGGGCAAGACTCACTTTACCAAGGGCGTCTCGCGCGGGCTGGGCGATGGGCATATGGTTACGAGCCCTACGTTTGCGCTCATGGCCGTTCACGATCAAGGTCGTATTCCGCTGTTTCACTTTGATCTATACCGCCTGGAGCATGCCTACGAGCTCGAGGATACGGGCATTTTCGATGTGCTGGGCTATGAGGG
Organism: uncultured Collinsella sp.; assembly: GCA_902478885.1. GTDB lineage: Bacteria > Actinomycetota > Coriobacteriia > Coriobacteriales > Coriobacteriaceae > Collinsella. The sequence goes on from CABSMS010000026.1 coordinate 4,445, forward strand.
TGCTTGCCTGCTGGAATGGGGCGAACAATTCCAGGACGAGCTGACGGATGAGTATCTTTCGGTGACGCTTAAGCGTGATGAGGGCGACAGCGATGTGCGAACGATAACGCTCGAGGCACACGGTGACCGCGCAATGGAGCTTTCCCATTTGATTGATAAGGCTGTACAAGATGAGCTTGCATAACGACAACGCGCTGGTGGTGGCGCTCGATACCTCGACCGACATGCTTGCCTGCGCGGCAAGCTGGATTGATGGGCAGACGGGCGAGACGAAGCTCGTGAGTGGCGACCACATGTGTCGCCGTCACGCCAACGTTGAGCTCGTGAATACCGTTGATGGCGTGCTGGCTCAAGCCGGTCTGGATCGCAGCGATGTTGGTTGCTATGTGGTCGGCCGCGGCCCGGGGTCCTTTACGGGTGTGCGCATCGGCATCTCCACTGCCAAGGGCCTCGCGCGTGGTGCCAATGTTCCGCTGTTGGGCGTGTCGACGCTCGACGCCTGCGCTTGGACGGCGTGGAAGGCTGGCGTGCGCGGCAAGCTTGGTATCTTGGCCGATGCTATGCGCGGTGAGGTATATCCGGCGCTGTATATGCTGGTCGATGAGGGCCCCGAGCGTCAATTTGAGCGCGAACACGTGGTCAAGGCCGCCGTGGCGCTCGATGAGTGGCGCCAAGCAGCGGACTGGGACCAGGTTCAGCTGACCGGTGACGGTCTCGTGCGCTATGGCAAGCTGCTGGGTGAGGACGAGACCGCCCGCTGCGTGGAGCGCGACCTGTGGTGGCCTTCGGGCGAGGGCTTGCTGCTCGCGCACGCTGCGGGTGACGGCGATCCGGCTCGCGTCCTGCCGATTTACACGCGCCTTTCGGATGCCGAGGAAAACGAGCGCAAGCGTCTTGGTCTTGCCGAGAGTGCGCAGAGCGAAATTACGGGCGTTGCCGATGAGCTCGCCGGTCGTCATCTGCAGTTCCGTCCCATGGGCGCGGCGGATGCCGAGGGCGCGAGCGCGCTAGAGGCTGCCTGCTTTGAAGGTGCCGGACACGAGGCGTGGACGCCGGGCATGTTCCTGTCCGAACTGGGCGAGGACGTCGCTGCGCCGCGTAGTTGGTGGGTGGCACACGACGACGGCAAGCTGCTGGGCCTTGCCGGCGGTATGGTCGTGGACGGTGATGTGCAGATTCTGGATGTCGCCGTCGACCCGGCACATCGCCGTGAGGGCATTGCCCGCAAGCTGCTGTCGCATGTGAGCTATGATGCCCAGATGCTCGGCTGCACCACGGCTTCGCTCGAGGTCGAGGACGGCAACGAGGGAGCGATCGCGCTTTATAACGCTCTGGGCTTTACCGAGGCAGGACGGCGCCGCGGCTACTATGGTGCCGGCAAGGATGCCATCGTCATGACGGCTCCGCTGCCCCTCGTGCTTCCGGTCGACAATGCTTCGCCCGAGCCGACGGCGGCAGAGCAGCGCGTATGGCCGCTGCCTGCTCCTGGGCGCTCCGAGGGGGAGCGTGCCGAAATTGAGCGCCGCCGCCTAGTGCTCGCTATCGAGAGTTCCTGCGACGAGACGGCCGTGGCGATTATCGATGCGGATGGCAATATGCTGGCCAACCAGGTGTCGACGCAGATTGATTTTCACGCCCGCTTTGGCGGCGTGGTGCCCGAGATCGCCTCGCGCAAACACGTCGAAGTGATTGTGAGTGTCGTGGATGCGGCGCTCGAGGATGCCGCAGCATCGCTTGGTCTTGAGGATGGAGCCATTGCCCCCAGCGAGCTTGCCGCCGTGGGCGTGACACAGGGTCCGGGCCTGGTGGGCGCGCTCGTGGTTGGCGTCGCCTTCGCCAAGGGCTTTGCCTACGCTGCCGGCAAGCCGCTCGTGTGCGTCAACCATCTGGAGGGGCACCTGTTTGCCAACCTGCTGGCGCAACCCGGCCTCAAACCGCCGTTTATCTTCACGCTTGTCTCGGGTGGGCACACCATGCTCGTGCACGTGAAGGCGTGGGGCGACTACGAGGTGCTCGGTGAGACGCTCGACGACGCTGTGGGCGAGGCCTTCGACAAGGTAGCCAAGGCGTTGGGTCTGGGCTATCCCGGTGGCCCCATCATTTCCAAGCTGGCCGAGACGGGCAACCCCAAGGCGATCGATTTCCCCCGTGCGCTTAACAGCAGAGGAGACTATCGCTTCTCGCTTTCGGGCCTTAAAACCGCTGTGACGCTCTACATTGAACAGGAGACCAAGGCCGGTCGCACGATTCACCTGCCCGATCTGGCGGCTTCGTTTGAGGCAGCTGTCTTTGACGTGCAGTACAAGAAGGCCAAGAACGCGCTGCATGCCACCGGATGCAAGGAGTATTGCATCGGCGGCGGCGTCTCGGCCAACCCGCATCTGCGCGAGATGATGATCAAGAAGCTTGGGCGTCAGGGGATTCGCGTAACGGTGCCGCCCTTGTCTGCCTGTACCGATAACGCAGCCATGATCGCGGAGGTCGCCCGCCGTAAATTCGACCGAGGTGAAATCTCGCCGTTCGACGTCGACGCCGATCCAAACATGACGCTGTAGCTGGTACGGCGCGGTCCCCGGACGGAGGGGCCGGATATAAGGTTTCCTGCTCTACAGTCCTGCGCAAGACGAAGGCCACATTAAATGGCCTTTTTTGCGTGCGGAACTCGCGATAAACCTTATATCCGGCCCCTCCGCCCGGGGACCTTTCTGTATCGATATAGCTTCTGGGCTGGTTTGGCGTCGACAACGTCCAGCAAGGTTAACAAGCCAGCGTCGAATTTCCGGCGTTCTTTAGCTGAAAGAAAAAGTTGGCGTGCGGAGCTTTGCCCCGCATTTGGGATGGGAGCCCCTGAGAGCCGCGGGAGCCGGGCGGCGCATATGAACTTTATCGCGAGCTCCGTACGCAAAGGAAAGCACTTAATGTGCTTTCCGTCTTGCGCAGGACTGTAGAGCAGGAAAGTTCATATGCGCCGCCCGGCTCCCGCGGCTCTCAGGGGCATCTCTCATGCAAAAACTGTCGTGGGGTAAAGTCCGAGGTCAGTGGCGTTCTATACCGAGAAATCCAAAAAAGTTGAAAATTCATTACAAATTTGCGTTGACTTTAGGTAACTAAAGTTTCATACTCCTTTTCAACCACTGGGGGATGTGAACACGCACGGATCGTTCGCATCATGATTGAAGAGGATTTCTTAGACATGTTCACGCATCAGCTAAACATTATCAGCGTAGTAATTATCTGATGCGGGTTAGCACATACAGCTAGCCCGTACGATAACGGGCGGCTGATGAAGATGAGGGCCGTCGAGCGCAACCGACGGCCCTCATTTTTTATGTCTAGGAAGTTCTTTTTAGAGGAGGAAATGTAATGAACGGAGTTTTGCTCATGGTTGTGGCCGCGGCGGTGCTCGCCTGCGGCTATCTGGGCTATGGCCGATGGCTGGCCAACAAGTGGGGCGTTGACAAAGAGGCCCTCACGCCGGCCAAGCGCATGAAGGACGGCAACAGCTTCTCGCCCGTCTCCGCCTTCACCGCGTTCTCGCACCAGTTCAGCTCGATCTGCGGTGCTGGCCCTGTTACGGGTACGATCGTCGCCATGGCCTTTGGCTGGCTGCCCGTCGTGCTCTGGGTCCTCGTCGGCGGCATCTTCTTTGGTGCCGTCCACGACTTTGGTGCCCTGTACGCTTCGATGAAGAACAACGGCAAGTCGCTCGCTCAGCTCATCGAGAAGTACATCGGCAAGACCGGCCGTCGCCTGTTCCTGCTGTTCTGCTGGCTGTTCTGCATCATCGTCATCGCCGCTTTCACCGACATGGTCTGCAAGACGTTCATGTTCACCCCGGCCGTTGACGCTTCTGGTGCTGCTACTGGTGCCATCGACTTCACCAAGTCCTATGCCGCCGGCTGCGCTGGTACCATCTCCATCCTGTTCACCTTCGTCGCTATCGCCTTTGGTTGGGCCCAGAAGAAGTTCAACCTCACCGGCGCTGCCGAGTTCGTCACCGGCGTGGTCCTCATGGTTCTCATGTTCGCCGCCGGTATGCAGTTCCCGGTCTACCTGGATAAGTTCCAGTGGTTCGCCGTCGTCATGGTCTACCTGGTCTTCGCTGGCGCTATGCCCATCCAGATGCTCAAGACCCCGCGTGACTACCTCACTTCCATCATGATGATCGTCATGATCGTCTGCGCTGTCCTCGGCATCGTCGTCCTGGGCGTCAACGGTCAGGCCACTATCACCGCTCCGGTCTTCACCGGCTTCTCCACTGCCTCCGGCATGATGTTCCCGGTCCTGTTCGTCTCCGTCGCTTGCGGTGCTCTCTCCGGTTTCCACAGCCTCGTTTCTTCCGGCACCTCTTCTAAGCAGGTCGAGAAGGAGCAGGACGCCGTCAAGGTCGGTTATGGCGCCATGATCGTCGAGTCCTTCGTCGGCATCCTTGCCATCATCGTCGCCGGCATCATGTTCTCCGACATGAACACCGCCGGTACCGGCGCCCTCAACGCCGGTGTCGCTTCCACCCCGTTCCAGATCTTCGCCGCTGGCATCTCCCGCGGTATGCAGGCCTTCGGTGTTGACGGCACGCTCGCTACCGTCTTTATGACCATGAACGTCTCCGCTCTGGCCCTGACCTCGCTCGACGCCGTCGCCCGCATCGCCCGCACTTCGTTCTCCGAGTTCTTTGCCCAGACCAACGACGCCCTGGCCATCGAGTCCAAGGCCGGCTACATGAAGGTCCTCGGTAACCCCTGGTTCGCCACGGTCGTCACCCTGCTTCCCGGTCTCGCCCTCGCTTTTGGTGGCTATGCCAACATCTGGCCGCTCTTTGGTGCTTCCAACCAGCTGCTCGGCGGCATGACCATGATCACCCTCGCCGTGTTCTGCAAGTGCACCGGCCGCAAGGGCTGGATGCTCTACGTGCCCGTCGTCTTCCTGCTCTGCTGCACCTTCACCTCGCTGGTCCAGAGCGCCATGGGCTGCATGGCCGCCGTCCAGGCCTACGGTTTCTTCGGTACCATCCCGGCTACTGCCACCACGGCCGCCGTCTCCGTCGCCGCCACCAAGGGCCTGCAGCTCGTCTTTGCCGTCCTGCTGATGGTCCTGGGCCTCATCGTTGCCGTCAACTGCCTCAAGGAGTTCTTCGGCAAGGAGGCTGGCTCCATGCCCGACGAGGAGCCCGAGTGGTCCGAGATGGGCAAGGCCGAGTATGGCCGCGCCGCTGCTGCCGAGGCTCCTGCCGACGCCGAGGCCGCCAAGGCTTAGTCGACCTGACGAGTTGAACGTCACATCTATATGACTCGGAAAGACCGGGTCCGCGACTTCGCGGACTCGGTCTTTTTTCATGCAAAAGCGGGTGACGCTCGAGTGTTCTCGCAGATGTTTTGCGTGGATAAGGGCGCGCGTTGTACCATATAGACGTATATGTGTGCATATGAAAGGGGCCCCGTGGCCAAGACGGTATATTCCGATAACCAACAAAATGTCGATGCTCTGGCTGAGCGTCTGAGCGGACAAACGTCGCTTTCTGCCGAGCGGGCAAAGCTGGTTGCCTACGACCTGCTTTGCCGCAAGGCACTCAAGATTAAGTCGAGCGCGCTGGCGCAGATTTTCCGCTCCGTCGATAAGGAATGTGACACCAAGGCGATGCGCGATGAGCTTATCGCGGCAAATATCGTGACCAAGATCGAGGGTAGCGGCATTAACGGGCGCCCGGCGTTCTATACCATCAATGCCGAGATCCGCGATGCCCAGAAGCAGCCTGCCGAGTCCGTCGAAGATTTTGTCGTCGAGGATTCCGCTGACGTGCCTGCTGTGGAAGAAGTTGCTCTGCGTGAGCATGTCGATACCGATGAGTTGCTCGATGAGAACGTCGTGCGCGCCTTTACGGCCAAGGCAGGACGCGGCGGTTTTGGTGGGGGTGGCAAGCGCGATGCGCAGCGCCGCGCCCAGCAGGAGCGCTTCCGTCGCGCCGTTGCTCAAAAGGGTGAGACGGATGCCGAGGCTGTTGAGACCGAGGTTGCTGCCGAGTCGCAGAAGCCAACGAAGGAGCAAAAGCCCGTGGAGGCCCAAGAGCCCAAGCGCCGTCGCGGTGCTCACTTTAAGGCTGCACAGCAGGATGCCGCGCGTGAGGTTGAAGAGTCTTCTGAGGTTGCAGACGATGTTGAGGAGTCTGCCAAGAAGGCTCCGGGTTCATGCCGTCCCGGACGTGGTTTTGCGGGGCGTGCGTATCCCGTAAGGCGTCAGGAGAAGAGCGAGCCGGCTTCGACCATTCAGGACGAGAAGGACGAGAAGGCCGTTGAGCCGGCGGCTCGCGAACAGAAGCCTGTTGAGCCGCAGCTTGAGGTTGATGCCGAGGCCAAGGGTCAGCAGCCTACTGATGAGCAGACGGAGCAGGGCGCGTCGAGCAAGCCTCGCCGCCGTCGCCATCGTGGGGGCCGCAGTTCCCATGCCGAGACTGCAGCCGAGAAGACCACGCCGCAGGACGAGGATGCGAAGGTCGAGGTTTCTTCGGGGCAGCCTAAGAGCCAGCCGGCGAAGGAGAGCGAGTCCGATCGTCCGCAGAAGCAGGCGCCTATGCCGAAGCGCGAGCGCAATTCCCAAGGCGATTCTAAGCGCAAGTCTCAGAAGAAGCCGGAGTCTGCCGCAGCAGATACTGCTGCCCAGCAGCCCAAGTCGGCAGTCCACGGCGAGGTCTCGGCGTTTGCCCTTGCCCGCGTTTTAGGCAGGCAGCTGCTCAAAGTTGTCCCTACGCCTACGGCGCTCTCTAAGATCAAGGAGCAGCAGACACAGATCGTAAAGGTCGAGGGCAAGGACGGCAAAAAGGCTCCGCAGCGCACTCAGCACAACGAGATGTCCAACCGCAAGATTGCCGAGGAAATCGCAATCATCCAGGCTTGGATCGAGCAGAACCGAGGTGCCGATACGCCGGTTGCCTCGCGCCGCCAGCGTGCCTACCAGATCTTTAACGACGAGAAGGCTTTTGACGGCAAGCACGGTGAGCGCCTGATCAGACGTATGACCGAAAAGGGCATCAGCATGCAGGCGATCAAGGTCGCCCCCAATCGCCCCGTGCACTTTACGGGCTTCTTTACGCTGGGTGCCGACAAGCCGTTCATTATGGTCGAGAACCTGGACACCTACGACGAGATCGTCAAGCTGCTGCGTGGCCGCAAGCACGCCAAGCTCTTTGGCATCAAAGTGGGCGGCGTGATTTTTGGCGGCGGTTGCAAGGCGAGCGTCTCGCATGCCCTGGACGATTATCTGGCCGAGATTGGCTATCGCTTTAACTACGTCTACTACGTGGGCGACATCGACCGCGAGGGTGCGCGCATCGTCGAGCAGGCTCGCAATGCCAATGTGGTTGAGATTCGCCTGCATGCCGGCATGTACCGCGCCATGCTCGCCGAGCATAAGCGCCGCGTGAAGGCCGGCGGCGAGTGCGAGCCCGCGGCTGCCAACCAGGGCGTGCCGCAGAACCTGGCAGCGACGATCAAAGATCTGCCCATGGTTACGCGCGTGCAGTTCCGCAACGTGCTGCGTGAAGGCGGGCGCATTCCGCAGGAGATTCTGATGACCGCAGACTATCGGGATGGCGACTCGGGAAGCTTCGACCGCATGCTGAATAATTAGTTCCGCCGTTCTACCGAACGGCGGTCCTCTCGACGCTGCGAGGGTCCCTGGCACGGCAATCTGACGTTCAACTTCGGCGGCGCGACCAGAAGGTCAGCGCCGCCTTGTTTCACGTCACCTTGCCATACCAGGGCCCCTCTCGCTGTCACGTCCAAAACATCGAGGTCACGTGGCCTTCTTTGCGTGCGGAACTCGCGACAAGCTTAATGCCCGGTCCGCCGGGGCCACGCGCCATTTTGTAGATGGCGGCTCGCTTTTCGGAACTGGGCTGATATTTCTTGATGCGAGGTGTTCTCGACTGGTATGGGACGGAGGGATTCCGCGTCCGCCTTTTCGGCGGCCGCGCCCCGCTGCGTCGCTTCGCTCCTTGCGTGCTGCGCTGGAAAACGCTTCGCGTTTCCTCAGCTCCGCACCCTTGCGGGTTCGAATCCCTCCGCTTGCTCACAAGAAAGCGCCCTGGGCCGTTCTGGGCCCAGGGCGCTCAGTTTTAATGGCTGGGACGGAGGGATTCGAACCCCCAACAGCCGGCACCAAAAACCGGAGTTCTACCGTTGAACTACGTCCCAATGTGTGGTGTTGCCCAAAAGCAACTCGTTTAGTTTACCTAATCTGCGAGGGCATCGCAAACGCCGTCGAGCAGGCGTACGGCGAGTGTCTGCGCGTCGCTGGCCGTGAAGGTGCCGTTGTAGCGCGTCATGCCCGTGAGCTCAATGCGAATGCGAGCCGGCTTCTGCTGCGCGGCGACATTGGCAGTGCGGATGCGCTGGGCCAGGTTGTGGCACTCGGCGAGGGCAATCGTGGCGCGCGGTGCGGCGTCGGCGGGCAGCTCGTCGCTTGCAATCTCGAGCACCAGGTCGACGTCGGTTGGGACCTCGGAGTCGCAGAGCATCATGCCGCTGTTGTCGGTCGTTGCCGTGGCGATATTCCACATGCGCGACGCAACACTGCGTGCGATGGGGTCCTCGCCGATAACGGCAATCTGGAAGCGCTCGAGCACGTTGGCGGCGCGAGCAAAACCGATGCGGGACTCGGCTTCGGTGACCGAGGGCTTGCCCTCCCACACATGGTGCAGGCGGTTGATGTAGGCGTAGGTGTCCTGGAAGGCCATGCCGTCGGCAAACAGGCCGACATTTTCCTGGAACTGCTGCAGGGCGGCCTCGGTATGCGGACCAAAGTAGCCGTCGTCTTCGCCACAGGCAAAGCCCAAAACGTTGAGAGCGCGCTGCAGGGCCTGCACATCGGCGCCATGGAAATTGGGCATGCGCAGATAGAGGGTGCGGTCGCCCAGCTTATACGAAGCGTCTACAAGGGCGCTCCAACAGGGGATATCGACGGCATGACCGGCAGCAAGGCCGCTGTCGAGCCTGAAGGTGCTGACGGCCTGCTCAGTGGTGGCTCCAAAGTACTTGTCGGTGACTTCGGCGGCATCGATCGTGTAGCCGAGCTGCAGGAGACGAGACTGCACGTCCTCGACGGCTGCTCCTTGCATGCCCGTTGTAATAGGTTCCATGAACGAACCCCTTTCGGCGTACCATTCGTACTATTTGAGCGTCTGTCGGATAGACAACGCAAAGGGATGCATAAACATGCACTCAACAGTGTAGCAAGTTGTGCCTAAATACGCTGCTGACAGGTTTTATGACCCCCGTTAGTTAAGGCGCTCCACAAAGAAATCTGCCATGGAGAGGAACAGCTCGCGTGCGTGCGGATCAAGCTCAACGTTCTCGATGGCCGCTTTGGCCTTAGCGGTCAGGTCGAGCGCGTAAGTGTGGGCGTAATCGATGGAGCCGGTCTCCTGGAAGATCTCCACGGCGCGTGCGAGCTGCGCGGGATCATCGGTGCCTGAGGAAAGAATCGCCTCGACCTCGTCGTGGTGGCGCTCATCAGAGAGGGCGTGTACTGCGACAAGTGTGCGCTTGCCCTCGGTGATGTCGGTGCGGAAGTCCTTGTTGGCGGCTTCCTTGGTGCCGACAAGGTTGAGCAGGTCGTCCTGAATCTGAAAGGCAAGGCCCGTGTGCAGGCCAAAGGCGCGCAGCGCTTCGATTTGCCCATCGCTGCCGCCGCCGATAATGGCTCCGGCGGCAAGCGGCGTGGCTCCGCTGTAAAACGCGGTCTTGTGCGTCGCCATGTCCAGGTAGTCATCAACCGAGATATCAAAGCGCCCGTCACGGACCCAACCCAGGTCGAGCGCTTGACCCTCGATGGTGCGGACGATCATCTCGGTAAGCTCGTGGAGCACGCGCAGCTTCACGCCGGACTCCAGCGTGGGGTCGTCGAGAACCGTCTTGGTGACCATGGTGAGCGCCAGGTCGCCACAATTGATGGCAAGCCCCGTGCCCTCGGTAAGGTGCATGCAGGGCTTGCCTCGACGAAGCTGTCCGTTGTCGGCGATGTCGTCGTGGATCAGCGCGCCCGACTGGAAATGCTCGATGGCTGCCGCGGCGCTGCGGGCACTCTCAAAGCTACCGCCCACTGCGGTTGCGGCGAGCATGCAGATAAGCGGGCGGTGGCGCTTGCCGGCGTTGGCCGTAAAAGCCGAGAGCGGCGCGTACAGGTAGCGCTCGATATCGGCAGAGGTCGCCTGTCCGTCAAAGAACGTGGCCAGATAGTCGTTGATCTGGTCAAAGTGCTGGGCTAAAAAGCTGGTAAACGGACTGGACACGGGTTCTCGCATTCTTTCTGAGGTTGCATTGATGCAATATGCAGACAACATATTGCCACATCAGGGCGTTTGGCGCGGCAGTTTTGGCGATTTAGGACAACGGGCGTGCGTTTGATGAAGCGTGCCTAAATCAGCCTAAAATGCTCGAGCGCCGCAACGACACCGTCGTGATCGACGGTGTCGGTCACGTAATCGGCCTTATCCTTGAGATAGTCCGGTGCGTTGCCCATCGCAATGCCGACATCGACGGCGTTCATCAGCGAGACGTCATTGCTGGCGTCGCCGATGCCGTATACGGTTCCGTGGTGGGGATCGAGGGCGTCGAGTACAGACTGGATGCCCCCGCGCTTCGTGCATTCGCGGGGCGAGATTTCGGTTACCTCGAGTTCGAGCTCGTTAAAGCACAGCAGCGGCTCAAGTGCCTTATCTTGAGCGATGTGGTTGGCGAGCGATGTAGACATCAAGATCTTGTAGGCGCTGTAATGTTGCAGCTGCGTGACTGCGTCGCCCAGGGTGCGCGCGTATCCGGGGGCATCAGGGGCATCGGCACTCATGCGCACGACGCCGTTGAGGCCCTCAAAGCGGATGACCTCGCCCGACTGCTCAAGATAGGGGGCAAGGCGCTGCAGCATGCCGGGCGTCATCGCTAAATCGCGAATCACGTGTCCCTCAAGTTCGACATAGCCACCCGCGAGGCAGACGATGCCGCCCCAGGGCAGCTCAAGAAGTTTGGGGTGGATGCAGCTGAGGGTGCGCCCTGTGCAGATAAAGGCCATGTTGCCATTTGCAACGAAATCGCGGATGGCCTGCGAGACCGCCTCGTTGGGATAGGGGGACAGGTCTCGCTCGCTCTCGGGAAGCTCTTGTGCCACTCGAGGGTCTTGCCACGCGAGCGTGCCGTCAATGTCGAAGAAGCAGATATCGCCGTGCTTGTGGGTTGGGCTGGCGACAGGGGAGGCCGAGGCGGTGGGCACAAATCCCGGCTCGAGGCCCATGATCTGGTCAAAATGCTCTTTAACGCGGGGAACGGAGATGCCGATGATCACCTGGGCGGTCTTGCCCGTAATGATGAGGCCCTTGGCGCCCGCCGCGACAAACGCCGCGTTATCTGCAACGATGGAAGGGTCTGCGACCTCGACGCGCAGGCGCGTGGCGCAGTTGGTTGCGCCCACAATATTGCCAACGCCACCTAAAAGCTGAATTGCCCGCTCAGCGAGGACGTGATCTTGATCGGATCGACTATTGACCTCGTCATTGGGAGATTGCTCTTTGGCAAAGCCGCTTCCCGTTAAATGATCGATTGCCGCGCGATTGGCGACATGATCCTCGCGGCCCGGCGTCTTAAGGTCATAGATCAAGATGAGTGCTCGAAAACTAACAAAAAAGATGAGGCTAAAGGCAAGGCCGATACCGAGTGCCAAAAGATAGGCACCGGCATGCGTGCGCATGAGCGGAATAAAGTTGAAGGCTGCCATCTCCATGAGGCCGCCCGAGAAGATGCCGACGATGCCAAAGAGATTCATGGTTGTGGCAAGGCAAGACGATAAGACGGCGTAGAGAAAAAAGAGCCCGGGGTGGGTGAACATAAAGAGAAACTCGAGTGGCTCGGTAACGCCGCAAACCACCGAGGCGATGATGGCGGGAACAAGGATGACCCTGAGGCCGGCGCGGCGCTCTGGTTTTGCGGTGGAGTAGAACGCGGCTGCGATGGCGGGAAGGCCAAAGAGCTTGACCCAGCCGGTGGCGGTAAAACCGGCCCACGGCGCAAGTTCATTAAGGGGGCGCGTGCTATGGGAGAGGATGGGGAGCAAGCTGCTCCACGTGGCGTAGATGCCGTCGTTAATGACCAGGTTGTCGTAGTAGATCGGCATGTAGAGCAGGTGGTGCAGCCCCATGGGCTCGAGCGCTCGCTCCAAAAGCACAAAGATGCCCACGCCAAAGGGGCCGACGCTCGTAAGTGCATGGCGCAGCGTTTCGGTCACAGCGTATACGAAGGGCACGATGGCGGCCGAGATGGCGGCAAGGGCGAACACGGCAAAAAAGCTGATGAGGTAGACCAGCGAGGAGCCCGAGAAGGTACCGAGCCAATCGGGAACCTTGGCATCGTAGAAGCGGTCATGGATGGCGACGACGGTTGCCGACACCGCCAGCGGGCCGATAATGCCGGTGTCGAGCGTCTTGATGCCGTCGATGATGGTGATGCCGCTAGCGGAGGTCAAAGACGACGGGTACTTAAGTCCAAGATTGTCTCCGCTCAGCTTAATGATTTCGCTCAAAAAGAAGCAATAGGCAAAATAGGCGACGAGAGCCTCGAGGCAGCAACGAGCCGGTTGTTTTTGGGCAAGGCCGATGGGCAGCGCTACGGCAAAAAGGAGCGGGAGGCGTTTAAAGACCGTCCACGAGCCGCGCTGGATGATGGTCCAAAAAGCGTACCAAGGGGTTCCGTATACGGCGAGATCGCCGACGATGTCCGCAGTCGTTGCGAGAGCGGAGACGCCGACCATGAGGCCTGATATAGAAAACAGCATGGCGGGCGCGAACATTGCCCCGCCAAAGCGTTGGATTTTTTGCAGCATGTTCTGCCTTCCGAATATCGAGGCGCGTTGCGCGTGGGGAAACGTTTAAACAATGGATTCATTGTAGAGGACCAGACGATTGTCGTACCGGCAGTTTTGAGCGAAACCGATTTGGGCATGACAGAAGCCGTCAACGGTTAAATCCTGTCGCTTTACCGATATTCGGTTTAAACAACTTTAAGAAATGCTATCGTGCCTAGCCGGAAATGAACAATGTAGAGGTGAAACAATGCCAAAAGCGATATACGAAGGAATCTACCGAGAAATACGCTCGCGCATCATTAATGGGACCTATGCGTTTCAGGAGATGCTGCCAACCGAAGCCGAGCTGACCGCGGAATTTGGCTGCACGCGCAATACCGTCCGCCGCGCTTTGAGCATGCTGGCCGACGGGATGTTTGTGCAGCCCATACACGGCAAGGGCGTGCGCGTTATTTGGCTTAAGGGCGAAACCGACATGTTGGGCGCACTCGAAGAGGTTGAGTCGTTTGGCGAGTTTGCAAAACGCAACAATGCCGTTGCATCGACGGACGTTAAGTCCTTTGAACATTTGATTTGCACCGAGCAGCTCTCTCGTCGCCTGGGCTTTAGGGTGGGCGAGGAGCTTATTCGCGTAGTGCGTGTCCGAAGCCTCAACGGCAACGCGCGCCAAGTGGACCATGGCTATTTTTTGGCGTCAATCGCCAAGGGCCTGACCCCCGAGATCGCGGCAGATTCTATTTACGGCTATCTGGAGCACAAGCGCGGTGTCAAAGTGATGGCGAGCCGTCGTACGGTGAGTGTCGAGCTCGCCAACGATGAAGACTGCAGCTATCTTGACCTCGGCAAATACAACTGCGTTGCCGTCATGGAGAGTCAGTCGTACACCTCGGATGGCATCTTGTTTGAGGTGACGCACACTCGCACACACCCCGAGATCTTCCATTACCGCGTCAATTCCAAGCGATAGCCGGCTAGCTCGCAGCCTGACGAGACTCATGCCCTCAAAGAGAAAACGCCCGGTCAAACCGACGATGCATCGGCTTGACCGGGCGTTTTCTCTGCATTCGATAACAAATAATTGTTTATACAAAACTTGTCAAGTATCAAGTTGAAATTACCGTTCACCGAAGTTTTTCTACCGCTCTAGTAATACTTGTTCAAACAACTAGCCAAATAGCGTATCGTACAAATCAGCAAAAGGGGCAAAGTCCCCGAGCCAATCTCCGAAGGCGGCGGCAAAGGGTGCCGCCACGGTGTGAAAGGGTGGATTGTAATGAAGAACGAAATGAGCAGAAGGCAGTTCCTGGGCTTTGCTGGTTCCGCGGCTGCGGTTCTTGGTCTGGGTCTCGTGGGCTGCGGTGGTTCTGCCGGCTCCGGCTCCTCTGCTTCTGGTGACGCTGCCGAGGTCTACTTCCTCCAATTCAAGCCCGAGGTCGACAAGGAGTGGAAGGAGATCGCCAAGGCCTATAAGAAGGAGAAGGGCGTCGAGGTCAAGATCGTGACCGCTGCCTCCAACACCTACGAGGAGAAGCTCAAGTCCGAGATGTCCAAGAGCTCCGCTCCGACCCTGTTCCAGGTCAACGGCCCCACCGGCCTTAAGAACTGGAAGGATTACTGCGCCGACCTGTCCGATACCAAGCTCCGCGGTGAGCTCATTGACGACTCCCTGGCTCTGCAGTCCGATGGCAAGGATCTGGGTATCGACTGGGTCCAGGAGAGCTACGGCATCATCTACAACAAGCAGCTGCTCGAGAAGGCTGGCTACAAGGCCGAGGACATCAACTCCTTCGACAAGCTGAAGGCTTGTGCCGACGACATCCAGGCCCGCAAGGACGAGCTTGGCATTGAGGGTGCCTTCACTTCTGCTGGCATGGATGACTCCTCCAGCTGGCGCTACACCACCCACCTCGCCAACCTCCCGCTCTACTACGAGTTCGAGAAGGAGCACAACCAGGAGGACGACGAGATCAAGGGCGAGTATCTCGACAACTTCAAGCAGATTTTCGACCTGTACATCACCGACTCCACCTGCGATCCTTCGCAGCTTGCCTCCAAGACCGGCGACGACGCCACCAACGAGTTCGCAACCGGCAAGGCCGTCTTCTATCAGAACGGCTCCTGGGCCTACGCTGACCTCACCAAGGCCGGCATGACCGACGATCAGATTGGCATGATGCCCATCTACATCGGTGTCGACGGCGAGGAGAACCAGGGCCTGTGCTCCGGCGGCGAGAACTACTGGTGCGTCAGCTCCCAGGCTTCCGAGGATGCCCAGAAGGCCACCGAGGACTTCATGTATTGGTGCGTCACTTCTGACACCGCCACCAGCATCATCGCTGACAAGATGGGTCTGACTGCCCCGTTCAAGAGCGCCAAGGAAACCACCAACGTCTTCTCGCAGCAGGCCGTCGCCATGGCCAAGGACGGCAAGAAGACCGTCGCTTGGGACTTCGTCTACATCCCCTCTGAGGAGTGGAAGAAGAACCTCAAGCAGGCTCTGATCGCCTATGCTGCCGACAACAGCAAGTGGGACGGCGTCAAGAATGCCTTCGTCGATGGCTGGAAGACCGAGAAGGCTGCTTCCGAGTAAGTAGTTGCTGCCCAAGCTATCTGATTAGCGACAGGGGGCGGGCAGACGTTGGTTTGCCCGCCCCCTGCATATTGAAAGGACCCTTCTATGGGCAAAGCACTCAAGCGCTGGTGGCCGCTCTTTATGCTGCCCACGTGCCTGGCGTTTATGATCGGGTTCGTGATTCCCTTTATCCAGGGCTTCTATCTCTCGTTCTGCCAGTTTATTACCATCAACAATACGCACTTTGTCGGTATCGAGAACTACGTGCGCGCACTGTCCGATCCGCAGTTTGCCACGTCGTTCTTCTTTACCGTGGCGTTTGCCTTCCTGTCGACGGTGCTCATCAACGTGATCGCCCTCGCCATTGCGCAGGCGCTCACCCGCAAAGCGCTCAAGGGCACCAATATCTTCCGTACGATCTTCTTTATGCCCAATCTGATCGGCGGCATCGTGCTGGGCTACATCTGGCAGATTCTGATCAACTGCCTACTCTCCAACGTGGGCGCCCAGCTCATTGCCCTTAACTCTGCTGCTGGCTTCTGGGGCCTTATCATCCTGACCCTGTGGCAGCAGGTCGGCTACATGATGATCATCTACATCGCTGGTCTGCAGTCCATTCCGTCCGACTACATCGAGGCCGCCAAGGTCGACGGTGCCACGGCATGGCAGACGTTTTGGAAGGTTAAGATCCCTAACCTGATGCCGACCATCACCATCTGCCTGTTCCTGTCCATCACCAACGGCTTTAAGCTGTTCGACCAGAACCTCGCCCTTACCGGCGGCGCCCCCGCGCACTCCACCGAGATGCTCGCCCTGAACATCTACAACACGTTCTATTCGCGTGCCGGTATCGCATGGCAGGGCATCGGTCAGGCCAAGGCGGTTATCTTCTGCATCCTGGTCGTAGCCATCTCCATGATTCAGCTTAAGGCCACGAGGTCCAAGGAGGTGCAGCAGTAATGAAACGCGATAAGGCTCTTAACCGCGCGCTCTCGATTTTCTTTACGATTCTGTCGCTCGCGTGGATCTACCCCGTGTTCATGATTGCGCTCAATTCCTTTAAAAAGGCAACTGCAATCAGCACCACCACGGCATTCGATTTGCTCACGCCCGAGACGTTCAACGGCCTCGCAAACTACATGCATGCCCTTAACGAGCAGGGCTTTGCTTCGGCATTTATGTACTCGCTCATCATCACGGTCACGTCGGTCGTGCTGATTCTGGTGTGCTGCTCCATGTGTGCTTGGTACGTAGTGCGCGTCAACAGCAAGATCTCGAACTTCTTCTATTACCTGTTCGTCTTCTCGATGGTCGTGCCCTTCCAGATGCTCATGTTCACGCTGTCCAATTTGGCGGACCGCATCGGCTTCAACACGCCGTTCAACATCTGCTTTATCTACCTCGGCTTTGGCGCGGGCCTGGCGGTCTTTATGTTCGCCGGCTTTGTAAAGAACATCCCGCTCGAGATCGAAGAGGCGGCCATGATCGACGGCTGCAACCCGGTCCAGGTGTTCTTTAAGATCGTCCTTCCCATCATGAAGCCCACCTATCTTTCGGTCGGCATCCTCGAGACCATGTGGGTCTGGAACGACTATCTGCTGCCCTACCTCACTCTCGACTCCACCAAGTACAAGACCATTCCTATCTTGATCCAGTACTTCCGCGGCGGCTACGGCCACGTCGAGCTCGGCCCCATGATGGCCTGCATCATGATGGTCGTTATCCCCATCGTCATCATGTACATCCTCTGCCAGAAGTACATCATCGACGGCGTGGTGGCAGGTGCCGTCAAGGGCTGATGCCGTAACTGTTTTGCAAGTTTCTGCGGCGCCCTCAACATGGTGCCGCATATCGAAAGGTAAAGACATGGCCGAGATCGTTCTCAAACATGTTCAGAAGGTGTATCCCAACACCGAGTCCAAAAAGAAGGGCTTCTTTGGCAAAAAGAAGAAGACCGAGGAGAAGAAGCACAACCTCAAGGTTACCGAGGATGGCGTGCTCGCTGTTGAGGACTTTAACCTCACCGTTCACGACCAGGAGTTCGTCGTCCTCGTTGGCCCGTCTGGCTGCGGTAAGTCCACGACGATGCGCATGGTCGCCGGCCTGGAGGACATTACCTCGGGCGACGTGCTCATCGACGGCAAGCGGGTCAACGACGTGGCGCCCAAGGACCGCGACATCGCCATGGTGTTCCAGAGCTACGCTCTGTACCCCAACATGACGGTGTACGAGAACATGGCGTTTACGCTTGAGCTCAAGAAGGTCTCCAAGGACGAGATCGACCGTAAGGTTCGCTCCGCTGCCGAGATCCTGGGTATTACCGAGTACCTCGACCGTAAGCCCAAGGCGCTTTCGGGCGGCCAGCGTCAGCGTGTCGCTATCGGCCGCGCCATCGTGCGTGACCCCAAGGTCTTCCTGATGGACGAGCCGCTGTCCAACCTGGACGCCAAGCTTCGTAACCAGATGCGTGCCGAGCTCATCAAGCTGCGCCACGAGATCAAGGGCACGTTCATCTACGTCACTCACGACCAGACCGAGGCCATGACCCTTGGCGACCGCATCGTGGTCATGAAGGACGGCGTCGTCCAGCAGATCGCCACGCCGCAGGAGGTCTTCAACCATCCCGCGAACATCTTCGTCGCCGGCTTCATCGGCGTGCCGCAGATGAACTTCTTCGATGCCCAGCTGGTGCGCTCGGGCAACGGCTTTACCGTCAAGACCGAGGACATGAACGTTGCTCTCGCCCCCGAGACCTGCGCTCAACTCGCTCTCTGTCTCTTATA
>CABSMS010000027.1 GCA_902478885.1 uncultured Collinsella sp.
ATGTGTATAAGAGACAGTGGTATCGCCGTGCTATGTCGAATAATGAGCTGGCCGGGAATACGAATGGCAACGGTTTTGCCCGCCGTGCCCGCCTCGGGGACCGCATGCTCAAACACCTCGCGGCCACGTTGATGCAAGTCGAATCGAACGGTCGTAAGCTCGTTATGCGCGACAAAATCATCGAGCGAATCGTCGACACCCACCACGCTCACGTCCTCGGGCACGCGCAGACCGCTATCGCGCAGCGCGGCAATCGCGCCATTTGCCATCTGGTCGTTTGCCGCGTAAATCGCCGTCATGGTGCGGTCGTGCTCGGCCAGGTACCTGCCGGCCTCGTAGCCGCTGTTGGCAGACCAGTCGCCCTCAAGCGGCTCTGCCGGCTCGATGTGTTTACGCTCGAGCGCATCCTGCCAACCGGCTCGACGAAATTGCTCGTCGACCGAGAACGACGGGCCGCCAATATAGCGAATCTGCTCGTGCCCCAGCTCAAACAGGTGATCCATAAGCAATAGCGAGCAGCCGTAATGGTCGGAATCGACCGTGGTCACGCGCGGATGCGCGTACATGGTAACGATGACCGTGCCAATGCCCGGCAACGGATCGAACGTCTCAAAATCGGGCGCCATGCGACTCATACCGATGATGATGCCGTCCACCGGCAATGCGGCCATACGACGCGTGGCCTCGGCAAGCGAGAATTCCTCGGTCTTGGACATCTCGACCAGCGTGATGGCGCAATTATGCTCGCGAGCAGCGCTGGCGATGCCATCGATCATTGAGAGGTTGCCAAACTTGGTGACATCGTTGACGCACAGGCCGACCGAATGGTAACGGCCGTCGCGCAGCGAGCGACCGGCATAACTCGGACGAAAGCCGAGCTCTTGCATAGCGGCCTGCACGCGCTGGCGCGTCTGCTCGTTAACGTTGGGCAAGCCGTTGGCGACGCGCGAAACCGTCTGCTGCGAAACGCCAGCAGCGCGGGCGACGTCGGCCATGGAGACCGGACGCGTACCTGTATCGTTGGACGGGCGCCTTGCCACAGGATCACCTTCACCCTTGCGAGATCTGAATAGCGTGAATGCCGGCCCGGGCAGTAATACATCCCGCGCCGAGGCCCGCTATCGTCGGACGCATGTTAACGTACTCTACTTTTTCTATCTGCATCTCTTCTGCTTTATAAGTCCATACGGCAGTACCGTTCACGGCTGTATTTCTACCGATTACCAGATTCTCAAAAAGTGACAAGCGATGTGTTATGAGTACGTTAACATAGCCCGTAACGTGCGGTATCGTGAACACTTGGTTCATGCCGCTTCAAGTTGTTAACGTACTCATAACGACGCAAAACCCACCCGTGCGCGCCAAGGAAAGGACTCCCATGACCACCCCCGACGAAAAGACATTCGCCACGCTCACCAAGCTGTTCGAGAAGGAGTTTGGCCCCATCGGCGACCGCCAGGTGCTCTACGTGCACGCGCCCGGCCGTTCCGAGATCAGCGGCAACCACACCGACCACGAGGGTGGCCACGTTATCGCCGGTTCGCTCGATGTCGCTGTCGACGGCATCGCCGTGGCAACCGACTCCAACAAGGTTCGCGTCGACGACGAGGGCTATCCTACGTTTGAGATCACGCTCGACACGCTGGATGTTCAGGAGTCCGAGAAGGGCACGTCCGCAAGCCTCGTCCGCGGCATGGCCCACGAAATCGCTGCTCTTGGCGTTGAGCCCCACGGCTTCGACTTCGCCTTCACCTGCTCCGTCCCCTCGGGCGGCGGCCTTTCCAGCTCTGCCGCCGTCGAGGCCGCGTACGGTCGTGCCATGGAAACCCTCTGGGGCGCACCCGCCATCGAGCCCGTCACGCTCGCTCAGATGAGCCAGCGCACCGAGAACAACTATTACGGCAAGCCCTGCGGTCTGATGGACCAGGCCGCCGTGTGCCTGGGTGGCCTCGCCTACATGGACTTTGAGGACCAGGCTCAGCCTAAGACCCAGAAGCTCGAGCTCAACTTTGAGGATCACGGTTATGCGCTTGTGCTCGTTAAAGTGGGCGCCGACCACGTGGCCGCCACCGACGACTACGCCGCCGTTCCGCGCGAGATGCAGGACGTTGCCGCCGAGTTTGGCAAGGCACGCCTGTGCGAGGTAAACGTTGCCGACTTTGACGCCAAGCTCCCCGAGCTGCGTGCCAAGCTGGGCGACCGTGCCTGCCTGCGCGCCGTTCACTACTGGTACGAGAACGGCCTGGTCGACAAGCGCTGGGCTGCTCTGAACGCCGGCGACATCGATCAGTTCCTGGTCCTGACGCGCGAGTCCGGCGCCAGCTCTGCCATGTACCTACAGAATGTCGTTGCCAAGCTGGGCTCCGAGCAGCCCTCGATGTATGCCCTGGCACTGGCCGAGCACGTGCTCGACGGCCGTGGCGCCGTCCGTATCCACGGTGGCGGCTTTGGTGGCACCATCCAGGCCTTCGTGCCGCTCGACCTGGTCGACACCTTTATCACCAAGATGAACGGCTGGCTAGGCGAGGGCTCTGCCCGCCACTACGCAATTTCTGACAAGGGGGCTTACGCGGCATGGCTGTAATGACTGACGTGCGCGAGGCCGCGCAGAACCTGATCGAGTACGCTATCCACCGATCGATGATCGGCCAGGACGATCGCATCTGGGCGTATAACACCATTCTCGAGTGCATCGGTGCTACGGGCCCGGCGCTCGACATGGCCTGGGCGCTCCAGGTCGAGAAACTCTCGCTCTTGCACCCCGACACCCTGCCCAACTTTGACCTTGAAGGCACACTTGCCGCGCTTTCCGAGGCCGCCGTTGCCAACGGTGCTGCCGAGGATACGGCATCGGGCCGCGATCGCATCGCCATGCGCATCATGGGTGTGCTGATGCCGAGGCCTTCGGTTGTAAACGAGGAATTCAACGGCCGTATGGGCGTCAACGAGCCCCGCGCCGCGACCGACTGGTTCTACGGTCTGTGCTGCGACGCCGGCTACGTGCGTCGTGCCGCCATCGCGCGCAATATCAAATGGAGCACCCCCACCAACTGGGGCGACCTGGAGATCACAATCAACCTGTCAAAGCCCGAAAAGGATCCGCGCGACATTGCCGCGGCCGGCGCCGCAAAGAACACGGGCGAGAAGTATCCCGCCTGTCAGCTCTGCATTGAAAACGAGGGCTACCCCGGACGCTCCGCCGCAGCCGACGGTGGCGCTCACCCCGCCCGCCAGAATCTGCGCGTTATCCCCATTAAGCTCGACGGCGAGCGCTGGGGCTTCCAATACAGCCCGTACGCGTACTTTAACGAGCACTGCATTGCCATGAGCTCCGAGCATCGTCCGATGCACGTCGACCGCAAGGGGCTGACCTGCCTGCTCGACTTTGTCGACCTGTTCCCGCACTACTTTATTGGCTCCAACGCCGACCTGCCCATCGTGGGCGGCTCGATTCTGTCGCACGACCACTTCCAGGGCGGCGCGCACGAGTTCCCCATGATGCACGCCGCCGAGGTCTCGCAGTTTAGCATGCCCGGCTTTGACCAGGTCAGCGGTACCGTGTTGCAGTGGCCGCTTTCGGTGCTGCGACTGCGCTCGCACGACCGCGCCCAGCTGCTCGACGCCACCGAGAAGATTATCCTCGCCTGGCGCGAGTGGACCGATGAGTCGGTGGGCGTCATCGCGCACACAGCCGACGGCGTGGCCCACAACACCGTGACGCCCGTCATTCGCCGCGCGGACTCCCGCGGCAACGCCGGCGGCGAGATTTACGAGGCCTACCTGGCGCTTCGCTGCAATATCACGACCGACGAGCACCCGCTAGGCGTTTTCCACCCACATGCCGAGTACCACCACATTAAGAAGGAGAACATCGGCCTGATCGAAGTCATGGGCCTGGCCATTTTGCCGCCGCGCCTGGTTCCCGAGCTTGGCGCTGTCCGTGAGCATCTGCTGGCAGCCAAGGTCGATGCCAGCTACGACCTTGCCGGTGCGCTCGAGGGCGATGATCTTTGCCGCAGCCACGCCGCATGGGCTGAGGACGTCTTTGCCCGCCGCGCCGACGAGCTTACGGCCGACAACGCCATCGATATCCTGCACGAGGAGGTCGGCGTGGTGTTTGGCCACGTGCTCGACAACGCCGGCGTCTTTAAGTGGGACGAGGCAGGACGTGCCGCCCAGCAGCGCTTTATCGACTCGCTGTAGAGCACAGACCCGGACGCTCAACGGCAGCCCCCACGACATAGCCACCTACACGACAACGGCGCCCGCCGGCAACATCGCCGGCGGGCGCCGTTTTCTGATGCAAGGGTAGCTAATTTGCACCAAAACAAGGAGTGTTCCAAACTGCCGGCAGAGAAGGAGCGCCCCAGGTGCCGACCTAAACCCCACATTATTCGATGGAAAAACGTGGTTACCTCCCACATTATTCGATGGAAAAACGTGGTTTACTCCCACATTTTTCGATGGAAAGACCAAGACGGTCTTATACTAACCATGATCGTTAGGGGGCAGTATGCAGCGACAGCTAATGGACGAACTCATCGCTTGGAAATCTAGGTCAAACCGCAAGCCCCTCCTGCTTAAGGGGGCCCGCCAGACGGGAAAAACCTGGCTTCTCAACGAATTCGCAGGCCAGCAGTATCAAAACGTCATCCATTTTGACTTTATGCTCGAACCGGGCGCACGTTCGCTGTTCGACGGAAGCCTTGACCCCAAACGCATCATCTCCCAGATAGAGCTCCTGCGCGGCCAGACCATAACGCCGACAGACACGCTCATCATCTTCGACGAAATCCAAGAGGCACCGCGTGGCATCACCTCGCTCAAATACTTCAACGAGCTGGCGCCGGAATACCATATCATGGCAGCCGGCTCCTATATGGGGCTCGCGCTCCGACGCGAAAACGAGTCGTTCCCCGTCGGCAAGATCGACCAGCTTACCATGCGCCCCATGGGGTTTGTCGAGTTCGTTCGTGCCGTCGATGGCGATCCGCTCGCAGATGCCATCCTTGCCGCAGACATGGACCTGCTGGCGAACGTTTCCGAAAAGCTCGAGCGCCTGCTCAAGGAATACCTCGTTGTCGGTGGCATGCCAGAAGTTGTCTCCGCTTTCGCCGCCTCCCACGATTTCATCGAGGCCCGCAGGCTTCAGCAGCAAATCATCGAAGCTTATGAATCCGATTTTGGCAAGCATGCGCCAGCCCGCATCGTCGAGCGCATGAGGCTGGTTTGGAAATCCCTTCCCGGCCAGCTCGCAAAGGAAAACAAGAAGTTCGTCTACGGCGCGCTTCGTCCCGGGGCGCGCGCACGCGATTTTGAGGAAAGCCTCCAGTGGCTCATGGACTATGGAATCGTTCATAAGGTACCACGTGTTTCCGCCCTAAGAGCACCGCTCACAAGCTACGAGGATCTCTCGGGCTTCAAGCTGTTCTGCATCGACACCGGCATCCTCGGAGCACTCTCCGGCCTCACGCCAGCCATTGTTCTGAACGGGCCCGCTGTTTTTACGGAGTTCAAAGGCTCGCTGACCGAGCAATACGTCGCACAGGAGCTTTTGCTCCAAGGCAATACCCCCGCGTATTGGTCATCCTCCTCCGGCAATGCAGAGACTGACTTTGCCGTCGACCATGCGGGGACCGTGCTTCCGCTCGAGGTCAAGGCGGCAGAGAATCTCAAAGCAAAGAGCCTGAGGATTGCCTGCGAGAAGTTCAAGCTCGAGCGCTGCGTGAGAACATCGTTAGCGGCATATAGAGACGAAGGCACGCTCGTCAATATTCCGCTCTGGGAGATTGGGCAAATCGACAAGCTGGCATAGGCGCTGTGGAGGGGGGTGCCCCGTAAGGAGTGTCCCAAGCTGCCGGCAAAAAAGGAACGTCTCTATCTGCCGCATTCCCGAAGCAAGGCGACGCCGATGTTTTGGCAACGACAGCGAGCGGGTCGCATTTGAGACAAGGTGACGTGAAACGAAAGGGCGCTGACCTTCTGGTCGCGCCCTTGAAGTTGAACGTCAGATTGTCCAAATGCGGCCCGCGCAGCGTCGAGCGGTTACGGCGTTTGGTAAAACGCCGTAACTTTAAAGCTCCGTTACTTCAACGTTGTTGTAGATCTCGTCCCAGCGGTCCATGACCAGGTGGCCGGTCTTGGGATCCATGGCGTTGAGCTTGCCGCAGGTATTGGCGGTCTTGAGCACCGTGACATCGTCGGCGCCGGCAGCAATGGCATGCGCAAAGCCGGCGATGGTCGAGTCGCCGGAACCCGTCGCGTTCACAGCCGCAATCGCGGGCGTCTTGGCACGGAACGCACGACCCTCATGGAAGCCCACCGAACCGGCAGCGCCCATCGAAACGACGACCCAGGGGATACCGGCAAAGCGGTCATCGGCGGCAAGCGCCTCGCGCAGGGCATCGACATCATCGGTCGTAAAGGACGTACCCAGCAGGCCGTTAATCTCGGTCAGGTTGGGCTTTACGAGCTCAGGCTTAGCGTCGGACTCCAGCGCGGCCTCCAGCGATGCACCCGAGGTGTCGAGCAGCACCTTGGCGCCCGCCTCCTCGGCGATCTTGACGAGCTCGGCATAGTAGCCGGCATCGACGCCACGCGGCAGCGAGCCCGAAAGCGTCACAACGTCCGCCTTCGCTGCAAGCTCGGCAAACTTGGCCGTAAAGGCCTCGAGCTCGGCCGGGGCGATCTGCGGGCCGCTCTCCAAAAGCTCGGTCTGATTGCCCTCGTGCAGAATATTCAAGCAAATGCGCGTCTCACCGGCGATGGGCACAAAGTCGTTCTTGACGCCGTCGGCATCCATAAGCTCGGCCATATAGGCACCCATGTGGCCGCCGAGCAGACCGGTCGCGAGCACATCGTCGCCCAACTGCAGCAGCACACGGCTCACGTTGAGGCCCTTGCCGCCAGCGGTCTTTTCGGGCGTCACACGGTTAACATCGTCGATGATCAGCTTGTCGAGCTGATAGCGCGTATCAATCGACGGGTTCATGGTAACGGTCAGAATCATGTTGAACTCCTGTTCCGGGGCGGCATGACCCGCCCCAAACATACGATAACTCGTTAAAGGATCTCGATCTCAAAGCCGCGGGTGACGGTCTCTCCCGGCTTGGCCACCAGGCAGCCGCGCTTGTGCTCCAGGATATCGTCCTCGTCGGAGCAGGTGGACAGACCACCCCACGGTTCAACAGCCACAAAGTCGCCCTCGGGCTTGCTCCACACAATCAGGTACGGCATATCGGGGAACGTCAGGCGCACGCCCTTGTCCTCGGTTTTCTTGGTCAGCGTAACCACGCGGCTCTCGAGCACGTCGAAGATGGTCTCCGCGAAGTCAAAGAGTTCATGGGTAAGCGGCAGGTTCTGGCCGATCATGGGGTTCTTGCTGCGATGCTCAACATCAATCAAGCCCGTCGAGGGAACGGCAGTGCAGAGCTCGGTGGCCTCACGCTGCTCAAAACGGAGCTCATAATCGTCATATGACTCGCCCTCGTCGAGCGGGCACTTAAAGCCGGGGTGGCCGCCCACAAAGAACGGCATGTCCTCGGTGCCCTCATTGGTCACCTCGTACGACACGGCCACCTTTTCCGAATCGATCGTGTAACGAGCAACGATCTTAAACGGATACGGGTACTGCTCGAGCAACTCGGCATGGCCGGCAGAGCTTAAGCTCAGCGCAACCATGTTGTCACTCTGCTCCTCGAGCTTCCACTCCTGCTTGCGCGCAAAGCCGTGGCGGGCGAGCTTTACCTCGCGGCCGCCCATGGTCGTTGCGTGACCGTCACGAAGGCCACCGCAGATCGGGAAACAAATGGGCGCCTGCCCCGACCAGACCGCCGGATCACCCTGCCACAGGTACTCACGGCCGTTGGCCGCAATAGAAGTGAACGACCCGCCAGCCGTGCTCAGTGCCACGCGAACAGAACCGTTATCAAGAACAAACTCCATAGGAGCCTTCCCTTTCTTACGACAGCCCGCCAAGTCAATAGGGCTGATAGAAAACCGGCCCGCGCCCCCTCACAGAAACGCGAGCCGTCAATTGAAAAGCTGCAGAATGCCGGGTACCGCCAAGAGCGAAGCACTCAAGCCAAGCAAGCAAACGTGTTATCGGAGCAGCTCGCCGTACCAGAACGCTTCGCAACAACAGCGGCGACCCCACAGGCACCCCCAACGTCAGCGAGCGGCGCTCAGGTGCCCCAGGTCGCCGCGAAAGAGGAGCGACGCGTACTTCATGTACGCGAGCGACGGTTTGAGCGGCGAGATGGGGTGCCTGAGCGCCGCGCAGCGTCGACCGGTCCGGCGTTCGGCAGAACGCCGGAACCTAATTAGTCGTGATACTCGCCGCGGTCCCACTTCTCCAGGAACTCGTCAAAGAAGTGCGGGTCAGCCTGAGCCTCGGCGTCGGCCTTGTTGCAGGCATCGATCTTGGCGATCAGGGCATCGTGCTCGGGGGTCTTCTCGTAGGGCTCCTCCAGGAAGGCAAGCATAATGTCGGCCATCAGGAACTCGCCGGTGATCTTGCCGCCAAAGCCCACGATGTTGGCGTTGAGCTCGCGACGGGCATACAGGGCAGAGGTCATGTCGCGGACCAGGGCGCAGCGGGCGCCGGGAACCTTGTTGACAGCGTTGGTGATGCCGATGCCGGTACCGCACAGGGCCACGCCAAAGTCGGCCTTGCCGCTGGCAACAGCCTCGCCCACGGCCTTACCGTAGATGGGATAGTGCGTACGGGTGTGGCTGTAGGTGCCGCAGTCGAGCACCTTGTAGCCAGCCTGCTCCAGGCGGTCGGCCAGATAGATCTTCTCGTCCGTAACGATATGGTCGCAACCGATTGCGATGGTCTTCTTCATCAGAACGTCCTTTCGTCTGAATTCACAAGTTGAGGTAGAAGTTCGAGTTCTCGGTGGCTCTCGTTAGGCCATCTTGTTGAGCATGTCGACACGGATCTGGTGACGGCCGCCGGCGTACTGGGCGCGCAGGAACTCGCGGGCGATCTTCTTGGCGACCTCGATGCCCACAACGCCCGGGCCCATGGTGACCATGCGCGAGCCGTTGTGCTCGCGGGTCATGTAGGCGGAACGCTCGTCGGAAATGTTGGCGACGACCATGCCCTTGATCTTGACGGCGGCCATATAGGAGCCGACGCCGTACTTATCGAATGCGAAGCCCTGGGAATCCTTGTGCTCCAGCAGGTCCTTGGCAACGGCGGTCGCGGAATCGACAAAGTCCGCGGCAGGGGTCTCGGAATAGTCGACGACCTCGTGACCGTCGGCGATGAGCATCTCCTTGATGGACTCCTTCATCGACATACCGTCGGCATCGGAAGCGATTACAACCCTCATGACATCCTCCTTGAGAGATACGCAGGTGCGTAGTTTCTGTTTGGAAGTGTTGAATCGCGTTCAGGTCCGGGCATCTGAATGTGCGGTTCTTCACTGTTCATGTTTATTTGAACACATTCGAACAGTAACTGCAACAACTATTTGTTTATCTTTGTTCTTTTTTGAACAAATACCGTTCTCAGATGATTGCTGACCGTTTGGACCAGGCGCGGACGTAGCGACCATGTGTTCAACAAACAAAAGGGCGGCCGAGAACTCGTCTCGGCCGCCCTTCTTACGGTTGATCTTCCAAGGATCGCTTTGCCGCCTACTCAGACTGCCCGCTCTTCTTGGCATGTCTGGACGGAGCGCTCAAGAAACGACCCGTCAGATAGTTCGCGGGACCGGAGATATCGATCCCCAGCAGCACGTGTCCTAGCCATAGGAACGCCACGAGCACCAGTAGAGGAATCGCACACGAGGTCACGATCATCACGATGACGCCTTCGATCAGATCGGTCACCTGATGCACGATCTCATCGGTCATCTGCTTGGCGCCGCTGGTCACCGACGTAACAAGGCTCGAGGCCCCGTCAGTCAACTGCTCGAGCACGTTTTTGGACTCCTTGGCCTCGGATTTTTTCTTGTTCGATTTTGAGCTGGTCTCACCTGACTTGTCCGTGGCATCAGCCGTCTTTGCGGCATCGCTCGCCTTTTGCTCAGCTTGCTCAATACTTACGCGATACGTTTCATCGACCTTCTGCGACACCCATACGCTCGCGGGCACGAGCGCCATGCCGATCACGGCAACCACCAGCACGCGTGTCGCCACACGGCGCAGAACAGCGCTCGTGCTCCAGCGCCCGTGAATGCCGAGCGACACCGCAAAGAGCACCAACGCAGACGGGATTAAGATGCCCAGGCCAACCGACCACAAAATCGTGAGCAAATATTTCTCTAGGTATAGCACGGCAAGCACGATACCAAGGTTGCCTGAAAGCTGTGCGAGCTGCTCGGCAACCGGCGTTCCCGTATCACCAGGCAGCGCGGTAATGCCCGCAGATAGAGCAACGCATGAAGCCGTGAGCGCCAAAACGTTGCCTTTCTTTTGGTCGATAACCTCGATGGTGGAGTCCCAAGTTTTGGTATCGGCGAAATGCGGACGAGCTACAAAGCCCGACAGCAACGCCAGCACCACGAGCGTAACGATGATACCGATCTGCAGCTTTTTGTTTGCGCACACGACATCGGACAGGCTGGGCTGCAGCTCGGTTACCGTCGTGTGCTCGGTTATCTGGACAGGACGCCCATGAACTATCTCGTGCGCGCCTCTTTTTTGTATTGACCCGTTATCCGGCATTTGGATACCTCCTCATTCCGGCGTTTAATGCGAAAGAAAGTATACCCACCGAGCAAAAATCGAACGGGAGGACCAACGGAGCGCACCAAGACTGTCCCCAATGACCAGTCGTTTAAGAACGTCCCCAATGACTATCTCGGGATGAGTTGCGGGGAGGAGGACAGAAAAAGCCCTGTCGCGGGTGCGGCAGGGCTTTTGGAAGGGAACTTGGTTGTGAGGGCTCGTTAGGCGAGCTTGGCCTCGAGCTCAGCGATGCGCTTGTAGGCATCGATGGTAAAGCGGGCCTGCTTCTCCAGGATCATAGTGGTCATGAGAGTGTCCTGAGCGTGAGCCATGATGAAGGTCATCTCCATCTCGCCACCGCCGGCCTCCTGCGAAAGCAGCTTGGTCTGCGTGTCGTGGGCGCCGATAAGTGCATCGCTGGCATCCTTGTGCAGCTGTTCGGCCTTCTCAAAGTCACCCTCGCGAGCAGCATCGAGCGCTGCAAGCAGATCGGTCTGGGCGTCACCTGCGTATGCGACAATCTCGAATCCAACCATCGAGATTTCTTCTTTGGTTGCCATATTGCGTTCCTTTCACATATGAACCAATGGAGAGCATCGCGTCCGGGCATACGCGCTGCGTTGTGTATGACAGAAACAATAACATTCAAACAAAAAAGAACAGCGCAAAACGTGATTTCGAGCTATGAACGGTCGCTTTTCGCCCGTGAACGGTTTTTAAACCAATCTGAACAATATCGAACACAATTAGCGGCAACCCAAACAGACCTGCGCCCTAGCGTACATCGCGCACCGTATCGCCCTCGACGAGCACGCCCGGAAACAGCATGTGCTCCACACCGGGCGCAACGCCCTCGGCGCCGGCAATCTTGTCGACCGCCCACATGCCGACGCGCTTGTTGTCAAAGCGCACCGTGGTCAGGCGACGGTCGGGCACGATATCGCCCAGGCTGTCATCAACACCCACCACACTCACGTCCTCGGGCACGCGCTTTCCGCGCGACTCGAGCCCGCGAATGCAGCCGTAGGCCATGGCGTCGTTGGAAGCATAAATGGCCGTACAGGTCGGATCATCCGCCAGGGCCTGACCTGCGGCATATCCGCTCTGCGCCGTCCAATCGCCACGGATAAGTCGCGGTGGCTCAATGCCATGCGCGCGCAATGTCTCGCGCCAGCCTTCCTCGCGCCGCATGCCCGAAAGCGAGCGCTCGGGACACGAGATAAAGTGCACGGTCTTGTGCCCCCGCTCCAGCAAGTACTCGACCACCTGGCGCGAGCAATCGAACTGGTCGTTATCGACCGTTGAACAGAGCGGGTGCTCCAACATCGTAACGAGCACCGTCTGCATGCCGGGCAGCGGCTCAAAAGTGCCAAAGTCTGCCGGCATGCGATTCATGATCACAACCATACCGTCCACTGGCAGTGCGCTCATGCGCGACGATGCGCTCTCGAGGGTATACGGATGCCCGTCTACTTTAGTGAGGGTGATGGCATAGCCGTGCTTATCGGCCGCGGCGGCAAAGCCCTCCATACGGTCGAGATTGCCGGTGCCGGTAATGTTGAACATGGCGACGCCGACGGTCTTAAACTTACCGCGGCGCAGCGATCGACCGGCAAAATTGGGGCGATACCCCAGCTCGCGCATGGCGGCACGCACGCGCTCCTTGGTCTCGGGGCGCACGCTGGGCGAATCGTGCACGGTGCGCGAGACCGTCTGCTCCGAGACGCCCGCGAGGCGCGCTACGTCTTTGACGGATACCGATTTTTTAACAGCGGCCATAGGTCGATCTTTCTATGTCAACGATGCCATTGGTGGCACCTTGCGCAGTCATTTTTAACGCCTTCAAGTATATCCAACGCCTCCCCCACCATACGCTCACCACCCAAAACCTACCGTTCACCGACATTTTTGCTTCCCCGAACGGCTTTTGTCGCCCAAATGTTAACGTTGCCATTGTGCAAACACAGAGCCACCGGGCGGCTCAAACGTTTACGCGCAAGGAATCGACGGTCCACAGGCACAGGGGCCATCGGTTCGCGTCTTATTTTGTGTCGCAAAATGGCAACGTCAACATTTTGGCAACCAAACGTCAAAAGCTACCATCGTTGCCAACCCACCGACTCTTAGGAGCTTTGCATGGAGCAACTCATCGCCATCATCGAAAAGGGGCAGCCCTTTTTCAACGCGATCGCCCGCAACAAGTACCTCAAGGCGATCCGCGACGGTTTTATCTCCGTCATCCCCATCATCATCTTCTCGTCCATCTTCTGCCTGGTAGCCTCGGTTCCCAATATCTGGGGTTTCTACTGGCCCGATGACATCAACAACGCCCTGTGGAAGTGCTACAACTACTCCATGGGCATCCTGGCCATCGCCTGTGCCGCCACCACGGCCAAGCACTTCGCCGACGCTCAGAACCGCGATCTGCCCAAGAACAACCAGATCAACTTCATCTCGTGCATGTGCGCGGCCATCATCGGCTTCTTGCTCCTTTCGAGCGACACGATCGCCACGGACGCTGCCAGCGGCTTCAACACCACCTACCTTGGTTCCAAAGGCCTGCTGACCGCCTTTATCGCTGCGTTTGTGACCGGCATCATCTACAAGTTCTTCATTAAGCGCAACATCACCGTCAAGATGCCCGAGCAGGTTCCGCCCAACATCTCGCAGACCTTTAAGGACATCATCCCCTTCTCCGTCTGCATCACCGTCTTTTGGGTCTTTGACATCGTCTTCCGCGCTGCTTTTGGCTTCTGCTTTGCCCAGGGCGTCATCCAGGTGTTCCAGCCCCTGTTCACCGCTGCCGACGGCTACATCGGCCTCGCTGTGATCTACGGCGCCATGAGCCTCTTCTGGTTCGTGGGCGTCCACGGCCCCTCGATCGTCGAGCCCGCCATCGCCGCCGCTCTCGTTGCCAACATGACCGACAACCTGGCTGCGTTCCAGGCCGGCCAGCACGCTTCCGCTGTTCTGACCCAGGGTGCCCAGTACTTCGTCGTCTGCATGGGCGGCACCGGTGCCACGCTTGTCCTGGTCTTTATGTTCTGCTTCCTGGCCAAATCTCAGGAGATGCGCGCCGTCGGTAAGGCCGCCATCGTCCCCGTGTGCTTTGCCGTCAACGAGCCGCTGCTGTTCGCCGCGCCCATCGTGCTCAACCCCGTCTTCTTTGTCCCGTTTGTCTTTGCCCCGATCGCCAACATCTGGATCCTCAAGATCTTTATCGACTTCTTGGGCATGAACGGCTTTATGTACACCCTGCCTTGGACCGTCCCCGGCCCCATCGGCACCATCATGGGCCTGGGCTTCCAGCCGCTCGCCTTTGTGATGCTCGCCCTTATCCTGGTCGTCGACTTCGTCCTGTACTACCCGTTCTTCCGTGCCTATGACGCCCAGAAGTGCGCCGAGGAGGCCGAAATCTCCCAGGAGGAGCTCGCCGCCAAGAACGCCGAGAAGGCTGCCAAGCTCAACGATGCCTTCCAGGGCAAGGCTGATGCCAAGAGCGTTGCCGCCGGCGCTGCTGCCGATGCCGTGAAGGCCGACGCCCCCGCCGCTTCTGCAGCACCCGCTGCCGGGGCAACGACCGCCAGCGACCTCAACGGCAAGCGCGTGCTCGTGCTCTGCCAGGGTGGCGGTACCTCGGGCCTGCTCGCTAACGCGCTGGCCAAGGCCGCCAAGGAGCGCGGCATCAATCTTGAGACCGCTGCCGAGGCCTATGGCAACCACGTCGACATGCTCCCCGACTTTGATCTGGTCGTCCTGGCCCCGCAGGCCGCGAGCTACCTGGCCGACCTGCAGAAAGACTGCGAGCGCGTGGGCAACAAGTGCGTCGCCTGCCGCGGTAAGCAGTACATCGAGCTCTCCCAGAACGGCGACAAGTCTCTCGCCTTCGTGAGCGAGCAGCTGTCGAAGTAAGTAATGCTCAGGGCCAGTCGACCATCAGCAGCCGGCTGGCCCTTCGATTTAGACGATTGGATCATCATGTCCGTTAACCCTGCTAGCGTCACCAACCCGCCTGCGCAGTTTCCCGAGGACTTTGTCTTTGGCGGCGCCACCGCTGCCTACCAGGTAGAGGGCGAGACCCGTACCCACGGTAAGGGCAAGGTTGCCTGGGACGACTTCCTGGAGGCCCAGGGGCGCTTCTCCCCCGATCCCGCTTCCGACTTCTACAACCAGTACCCCGTCGATTTGGAGCTGTGCGAGGAGTTCGGCATCAACGGCATTCGCCTCTCCATCGCCTGGAGCCGCATCTTTCCCAACGGTACCGGCGAAATCAACCCCGAGGGTGTCCAGTTCTATCACGATCTCTTCGCCGAGTGCCATAAGCACCACGTTGAGCCGTTCGTCACGCTGCATCACTTTGACACGCCGCTGCCCCTCTTTGAGAAGGGCGATTTCCTCAACCGCGAGACCATCGACGCCTTTGTGGACTTTGCCACCTTCTGCTTTAAGGAGTACGCCGACCAGGTGACCTACTGGTTCACCTTTAACGAGATCTGGGCCGACGCCTCCAACACCTACATCGAGGGCACCTTCCCCGGTGGCGTCAAGGCGCATCTGGCCGAGGCCTTCCAGTGCGAGCACAACATGATGCTCGCCCACGCCAAGGCCGTGCTGGCCTTCCACAACGGCGGCTTTAAGGGCAAGATCGGCGTCATTCAGTCGCTGGAGTTTAAGTATCCGCTCAACGAGAACGACCCCGCCGACATCAAAGCCGCCAACAACGAGCACGTGCTGCAGAACCAGTTTCTGCTCGACGCCACCTTCCGCGGCGACTATGCCCCCGACACCCTCGAGTGCGCCAACCGCCTGGCTGCCGTCTCGGGCGGCACCATCGAGATCCTGGACGAGGACCTCGAGATTATGCGCGAGGCCGCGCTCTACAACGACTACCTGGGCGTTAACAACTACCAGTGCCGCTTCTTGAAGGCTTACGATGGCGAGAACGACCTGCACCACAACGGTACGGGCGAGAAGGGCACCGGCCGCTGGCGCGTTAAGGGTATTGGCGAGCATGTGAACAAGCCTGGTATCCCCACCACCGACTGGGACTGGATCATCTATCCCGAGGGCCTGTTCGATCTGCTCGTCTACATTAAGCAGCGCTACCCCAACTACAAGCAGATCTTCATCACCGAGAACGGCATGGGCTACAAGGACCCCTACAAGGACGGTTTTGTGGACGACCAGCCGCGCATCGACTACATCGAGCAGCACCTGCGCTGGTTGCTCAAGGCCATGGAGGTTGGCGTCAACGTAGGCGGCTACTTCCTGTGGAGCCTGCAGGATCAGTTCTCCTGGACCAACGGTTACAACAAGCGTTACGGCTTCTTCTACGTTGACTTTGAAACCCAAAAGCGCACACCCAAGGCAAGCGCATACTGGTATAAGCACGTGGCGCAAACCCGTCGTCTGGACTAGCGGCTTGCGACGAGCGGTTGGCGGAGTTGCACCGCCCACATAACCTGTCCCCATTTCTCAGCCGGGGGCGGCACGCCACACGGCGCGCCGCCCCCGGCCTTTTTGGGCGGTTCGGGGTCCGTTTGTCTCAATCTGTAACACGTAGCCCACTTTTGACCGTCTACCTGTTACAGATCGAGACAAACGGAGTAGGACCTAACCCCGTATGTCCCTAACAGTCGAGCGTTCGACCAGCGTGCTCGGCACATGAATCGCCTCGATAGACGAGCTCTCTCCAATCGCCGCCTCAAACGCAAGCTTACCGACACCGCGCAAATCAAATCGCAGCGTCGTCAGCCGATTGTGAGGAACAAGTCCCTCGAGTGCGTCGTCGATACCAACCACGCTCACGTCGTCGGGCACGGACAGGCCCGCGTTCTCGAGCGCGGCGATAACGCCCAGCGCCATCTGGTCATTTGCCGCAAGCACGGCAGTCGGCGCCTGCGACCCGCCGGCAAGCACCTCGGCCGCAATCCGCTCGCCCATGGCGTACCCACTGTCCGCACTCCAATCGCCACGCAGCATCGGAGCGGCATCGACATGAGCACGACCCAGCGTATCGCGCCAACCGGCCTCACGAAAACGCGAGGAAATCGAGTTTTCCGGACCCGCCACAAACCGCATATTCGAGTGACCATGTTCCAGCAGATAATTGGTCAACAGCTCGCACGAACCATACTGGTCGGAGTCGATCGTCGTGCAGCGCGGATGCGCATACATGGACAGGATGACCGTTCGCACTCCCGGCTGGGGAACAAACTCCTCAAAATCGGGAGCCATGCGGTTCATGTTGAGAATCATGCCGTCGACGGGTCGCTCGACCATGCGGCGCGAGGCATCGGCAAGTGTATAGGGCTTGTCGCCGCCCATCTCGATCATAGTGACGGCAAAATCGTGCTCGCGCGCCGCTTGCATGATACCCTCGAGCGTCGCCAGGTTACCGACACGTGTGATGTTGTACATGCACAGGCCAATAGAACGATACGACCCGCCGCGCAACGCCGCTCCAGCAAAATTGGGACGAAAGCCCAGCTCTTCCATGGCGGCCAGCACACGCTTGCGCGTCTTTTCCGTCACGTTAGGCATACCGTTGACCACGCGAGACACAGTCTGGCGGCTCACGCCAGCGAGCGCCGCAACCTCTGCCGCGCTCGCCGAATGACCATTCCTTGTCTGCTGAGCCATGCCTTCCACGCTAGCCTGCTTCCCAACTATTCCCCGCGCCCATGGCGCATCGTACATACATTGATAACGTGCTCATGATACCCGAGCCATATACCACAACATGAAAACTTCTGTCAATCAAAACCGCTTACCGAACAAATACAACCGTTCGCGGCTGTTTGAAGTTGTTTTGTTTCTATACATCCCAGCCGGATGTTAACGTGCTCATTGTCAAATGTTCACGTGCTCATTTTGGTTCTAATCATTTTAAGATAGTGTTTATCGGGCTTTTTCACCGCTGAACGCTAACCAGGGAGCCTCCTGAGCGCAAACGCACAATATCGAACAGCGAGACGAGAGGGTGTATGCATATGTCTTTGCTAAACCGCGTACAGCAGCTGCCGAAGGGCTTTGTTTGGGGCGCCGCAACCGCCGCGTACCAAACGGAAGGTTCCACGAAGGTGGCAGGCAAGGGTAAGACCATGTGGGACGATTACCTTGTCGCCCAGGGTCGCTTTTTGCCCGACCCGGCCAGTGATTTCTACAACCGCTACGAGGAGGATATCCGCCTTTCTGCCGAGCATGGACTCAACGCCATCCGTGTGTCCATCGCCTGGACCCGCATCTTCCCCAACGGCGACGATGCCGAGCCCCTCGCCGAGGGCGTTAAGCACTACCACGAGCTGTTCGCCTGCTGCAAAAAGTATGGCGTCGAGCCCTATGTGTCCCTGCATCACTTTGACTCCCCCGCCGCCCTGTTCAACCAGGGCGACTGGCTCAACCGCAAGACCGTCGACGCCTATGTGCGCTATGCCGAGTTCTGCTTCCGCGAGTTCCGCGAGGTCAAGAATTGGTTCACCATCAACGAGCTCATCAGCCTCTCGCACTCCCAATACATCCAAGGCAACTTCCCGCCCAACCATCACTTTGATGTGACGAGCGGCATCCAGAGCCAGCACAACGAGCTCGTTGCCCACGCCCGCGCCGTCAACCTGTATAAGGATCTTGACGAGACCGAGCACCTGGGCGGACGCATTGGCATGGTCAACGTCCTGACGCCGGCATATCCTGCCACAGACTCGCCCGCCGACCAGCACGCCGCCGACCTGTACAACGCCTTCTACACCGACTTCATCATGGACGGCGCCTTCCTGGGTCACTACTCCGCGCGCACCCTCTCACTCATCAACGAGATTCTGCGTGCCAACAACGCCACGCTTACGGTTGAGGACAGCGACATGGAGGAGCTCGCCAAGGCGGCGCCCCGCAACGATATGTTCGGCCTCAACTACTATCAGTCGGCGTTTATCGCCGCCTACGATGGCGAGTCCACCAACAGCTTTAACGGCACCGGAGACAAGGGCACCTCGTGCTTTAAGTTTAAGGGCGTCGGGCAGCAGGTCGATATGCCGGGTATCCCCACCACCGACTGGGATTGGCTCATCTACCCGCAAGGCCTCTACGACACGCTCAAGCATATCAGCGCCACCTATCCCAACCTCCCCGTCATCTATATCACCGAAAACGGCCTGGGCCACAAGGACCCCGAGCCCGACGCAAACGGCATCGTCGCCGATCCCGAGCGCATCGACTTTGTCGACCAGCACATGGAGAAGGTGCTCCAGGCGCGTGCCGAGGGCGTCGACGTCCAGGGCTACTTTATCTGGAGCCTGCAGGACCAGTTCTCGTGGGCCAATGGCTATAACAAGCGCTACGGCCTGTTCTACATCGACTTCGACACGCAAAAACGCTACATCAAGCAGTCGGCACTCTGGTACAAGGAGCTCGCCGACACTATGGCGGACGCGCAGTAGCGCATCGCCTCGCTTTCCCCCGAGGGGGAGCGGCCCCATGCGATACAAACCCAGCCGCTCCCCTCTCTCCCCCTGGGACCGACCCCGCCTGCACCCGGGCTTTTAGCAAGCGGGAGACCATATAGGTTTTCAACGTCCATGCCATTAAGATTTCATGCAAAGAGGAGCGTGAACTATGGAATCGATCGTTAAGTTCTTGGAGAAAGGTCAGCCGTACTTCGACAAGGTCTCTAAGAACATCTACCTTCAGGCCATTAAAGACGGCTTTTTGGCAG
The DNA here is from genome assembly GCA_902478885.1 of uncultured Collinsella sp. GTDB lineage: Bacteria > Actinomycetota > Coriobacteriia > Coriobacteriales > Coriobacteriaceae > Collinsella. The sequence continues at coordinate 19,391 of CABSMS010000027.1, forward strand.
CAATGCCCATCATCCTGTCTTCTTCTGTCTTCCTGCTTATTTCGACCCTGCCGGGCGTTGTCGCCACGGTCGGCGGCTTTACGCTGCCCGACTGGTGGAACGTCGACGTCGTGAACTTCTGCAACAAGGTTTACAACTTCACGATGGGCGTCGTGGGCATCATGGTCGCCGGCACCACCGCAAGCGCGCTGACCGGCTCCAAGAACCGCCGCATGCCTGCCGGCAAGGCCATCAACGCCACGAGCACCATGGTCGCCGCCATGTGCGCTATGCTCATCTTGGCCGTTACCCAGACGAGTGCCAAAATCGACGGCGCCGATGTCTCGGTGTTCTTTACCGACAACATGGGCACCAAGGGCCTGCTGAGCTCCTTTGTCGCCGCATTTGCCACGGTCAACATCTATGCCTTCTGCATTAAGCGAGACATCACCATCAAGCTGCCCAAAGAAGTCCCCGGCGCCATCGCCCAGAACTTCCGCGACATCTTCGCCTTCAGCTTCTCCATCCTGTTTGTCGCCGTCATCGACGTTATCTGCCGCACCTGCTTGGCCGTCCCGTTTGCCAACGTCATCTCCACGCTGGTGAGCCCGCTGTTCGCCGCTGCCGATTCCTACGCCGGCCTCGCCCTCATCTGGTTCATGATCCCGCTGTTCTGGTTCATGGGCATCCACGGCCCCTCGGTCGTTAAGCCTGCCCTCAACGCCGCGCTGTTTGGCAACATCACCACCAACCTCGCCACGCTGCAGGCCGGCGGTCACCCCGCCCTCGCCCTGACCGAGAACTTCGGTAACTACATCGGCGAACTCGGCGGCACCGGCGCCACGTTCATTGTCCCGATCATCTTCCTGCTCTTTATGCGCTCCAAGCAGCTCAAGGCCGTCGGCAAAGCCTCTGTCGTACCCGTGATGTTCGCCGTCAACGAGCCGCTGCTGTTCGCCGCGCCCATCATCCTCAACCCGTACTTCCTGATCCCGTTCCTGTTTGCCCCCGTGGCCAACGTCCTCATTGGTAAGTTCTTCATCGACTTTTTGGGCATGAACGGCTTTATCTATGCCATGCCGTGGGCACTCCCCGGACCGATCGGCACCTTCATCGACACCAACTTCCAGCCGATCTCTCTGGTCCTGGTTGTCGTCCTGCTGGTCGTTGACTTCTTGATCTACTACCCGTTCTGCAAGGCCTACGACAACGTCCTGTGCAAGCAGGAGGCCGAGACCCTGGCCGAAGAAGAGGCCGAGGAGACCAAGACCGTCAAGACCGCTGACGCCCCCGCCGTTGAGGCTCCTGTTGTCGAGACCGCTTCTGCCACTGAGGCCTCCGCAGCTCCGTCCGCCCTTAAGGGCAAGGATCTGAGGGTTCTGGTTCTGTGCGCTGGCGCCGGCACCTCTGCACTGCTCGCCAACGCGCTTAAGGAAGGCGCCGACGAGCTGGGCATCGACATTACCGCCAACGCCGGTGCCTACGGCAGTCACTACGCCATCATGGACCAGTACAACGTCATCGTCCTGGCTCCGCAGGTTCGCACCTATTACAACGAGATGAAGGCCGACACCGACCGCCTGGGCATCACGCTGCTGTCGCCCAAGGGCAAACAGTACATCGACCTCACTAAGGATCCCAAGGGTGCCGTCGCCTGGATCGAGGAAAACCTCGAGGCATAAGACGCTGACACCACCTGCCGCTCGCAGACAATAAATGGCCCGTGCATCGATGTGTGATGCGCGGGCCATTTTGTTTAGACCGCACCCGTCCTCCTGTTCATCTCAATCTGTAACATCTAGCCGAGTTTTCGGGTCCCACCTGTTACAGACTTAGACGAGCAGGCCGAGCACGTCTACGCCCGCAAATCCCGCACGCTCGCGCGCTCGACCAACACACCCGAGACGAGCGTACGGCTTCTGGAGCTCGGGGCTTCCAGACCTGCGACGACCTCGTTAAGCGCACGGATGCCCAGCTCGCGGTGGCGAAACTTCACCGACGTCAGAATCGAGTTGGGAATCGTCTTGTAGAGCTCATCGTCGAAGCCGATCACGGACACGTCGTCGGGCACGCTGAGCCCTTTGTCACGTAGAGCCATCATCACGCCGTTTGCCATGCAGTCGTTAGCAGCGAGGACCGCCGTGCAATCGGGTTTATCGGCAAGCACAAGGCCCGCGGCATAGCCACTATCCGCATTCCAATCGCCTTGCAGAGGCTCGGGCGGCTCAATGCCACGCGCCTCGAGTGCCGCACGCCAACCTTTCATACGGCACTGGCTCGACAGCGACTCTTTCTTACCCGAAACGAAATATACGTTCTTGTGACCATGATCCAAGAAGTACTCGCACGCCATGCGTGCGCCACCCTCTTGATCGTCACTAACGGTAGAGCAGGTAGGATGCTCCATCGGCGTGATAATCACCGTCTTGAGGTCCTTCGGTGCCTCAAAGGTATCAAAGTCGTCGACCATCTGACGCAGGTTGAAGATCATGCCATCAACAGGCAGCTGCGACATCCTGCGCGCCGCTTCGGCAAGGGTCATCTTCTCCCCCGCGCGCTTCTTAATCATCGTGAGCGCAAAGCCGCGTTCTTCGGCGGCATCGGCGATACCGTCAATCATGTCCACGGCGCCGCCCGACAAGTGGAACATCACCACGCCGATGCACCCGTAACGGCCCAACTTGAGTGAACGCGCGGCAAAGTTCGCCCGGAACCCAAGCGTCTCCATGGCAGCATGGACCCTATCGCGTGTCGACTCTCGCACGCTATCGGGCTCGTTGATCACACGCGAAACCGTCTTGAGAGAAACGCCCGCGGCAACTGCCACATCATTCATTGAGACATTTTTCTTGTCCATCGTTGCCACTACTTCTCCAGTCGGTTTTGCATTGCTTGTTTTTTGCGTTCTAGCATACACTACCTGCCCGACTGACAAATCAGCCGTTTATCGGACAATATCGACCGTTCACCCGTAAATCCTTGTTGCTCTTCCAAAAATGTCTTACGTTGTCATTAACGAAATGACAACGTTGTCATTTCGCAATGCCTTCCTTAAGCAGGAAGGTTTCCGGGCAGTCCTGACCATCCATCGACGACCAGTTCCATCCACATGCATCGCGCATCAAGTAGCAAAGG
>CABSMS010000028.1 GCA_902478885.1 uncultured Collinsella sp.
CAGCGTCAGATGTGTATAAGAGACAGCTACAGGGCTATCGGGCATGTTTTCGATTTCGTTGGCAGCGTATTGGGCCATGGAACATCCTCGCACTCAATCTGGGCGTGGTGTCCGCACGCGTATGGCTGCGTGCCGCCTCATGGTCAAATAAAAACAGGGCGCACCGGACCCCCGGTACGCCCCGCTACTGTAGCAACAACCAAGTAGCCCGTGCAATTCACTACGCTAAAGCATCGGGTTGGAAGACCTCGATGTTCCGGCGGCGTTTACGTTGCTGTATTAAATCAATTTGGTTGATTCCAGCTTTTCGATGATCCAGTCGTTGGCTTTGATGACCGGACGGCGGAAGACGACGCCCAGGGCCAGCGACGGAATCAGGTAGCTCGCCAGAATGCCCAGCTCAACCCAGTACTCCATATGGTAGGCGCCAGCCATGGCGGCATGCATGGCGTTGATGCCGTGAGTAAACGGCAGGAACGGATAGATCGCCTGGAACACGGGGCCGGTCATCTCGATGGGGAACGTGCCGCCCGAACCGCCGACCTGCATGACCAGCAACACGACGGCGAGCGCCTTGCCGATATCGCCAAACGAAACCGTAAGCGTGTAGACGATATTGGAGAACACGAGACTCGCGACCCAGCCCGCCAGCACAAATTGCAGCGGGTTGTCGCACTGGATGCCAAAGAACAGGATGTCGCCCGCGCACACGAGCGTTGCCTGCAGCAGGGCCAGACCGCCAAAGAACAGGTAGCGGCCCAGGTAGATCTCGTGCAGGCGTACGGGGATGAGCTCGTTGATGAGCTCATCGTCAACCGAGACCTTCATCATGGCCGCCAGCACGATCGAGCCGACCCATAGCGACAGAATCGTGTAGAACGGTGCCATGGCCGAACCGTAGTTACGAATCGGATAGACCGGCTTGCGATCGAGCGCGACGGGGCCGGAAAGCGACACGGCCAAACCCTCGGGATCGTTGCCAATCATCGTCTTGATCGTGGCCAGATCGTCCGACATAAGGGCACCATCGAGCTCGTCCTTAAACGCACTGATCTTGTCCGACGCCTCGCCCAGCTGATCGGAAGCCTTGTTGACCAGCTTTGCAGCCTTGGAGAGGCCCTTTGCCAGCGAACCGGATGCATCGGTTAGACCGGCAACAGCGCTATCAAGATCGCTCGAGATGCCGTTCAGCGAATCCAAAACACCCGAAATGGTCTTCTTGAGCTCCTTAGCCTTAACCGAGAATGTGGAATCGTAATCAATCTTGGCACCCGAGACGCCCGCCTTGGCGTCGGCGATCGCCTGGTCGGTTTCGGCGCGGACATCGTTAACCTTTGCCATGCTGTCCGAGAGCGACGTCGCGATGCTCGTCAGCTCCTTGGCATTGTTGCGGTACTCCGTCGCTATTTTGCCCAGCTCTGCAGCCGCGTCCTCAAGCCCTTCCTTGAGCTTGTCGTTACTCACCTGGCCGGCAAGGCTGCGGAGCTTATCGGCCGCAGCGTCAATCTCATCGGCACGCGCGTTGAGCGACGCGGCGCCATCGTTGAGTTGCGATACCGTCAGATCGACATGCTGGTTCGCGGCGTCAAAGGCCTTTGCGAGCTCGGTGGACACGTTGTCGAACGAACCGGCACTTCCATCAATCGCCGCATCGATGGCATCGCTGGCTGCCTTGAGCGCCTGCTCGGAATCAGCAATACCGCTCTCGGCATGCTCCATCAGCTGCTTCACCGACTGGTCGGTGGTCCCGGTTTGCTTGAGCAGGCCGCCCGCCGACGTCAGCGAATCGGAGGTCGAACTCAAAATGCCCGCAAGCGAAGTCGCGCTGGCCTTGATGTCCTGCAGGTCCTGAACCGAGTCGCCAAGCGTCGAGGACAGGTTGGCGATAAAGTTGCTCACTTGGTCGGTGCTCATGTAATCGAGCAGGCTGGACACCGTCTTAAGACCGATGGACGTGATGGTTTCGGTAAAGGTCTCGTTGACCTGACTCTGAGCGGCGCTCGAGCCCTTCTCGGTCACGATCTGTGCGATGGCGTTGGCCTTCTGGTTCTCATAGAACTCGATATCGGCGTGTTTCACGTCGGTCGAGAAGAGCGTCATCATGTCGGAGCTAAAGCTCTTGGGGATTACGACGGCCGCATAGTAAGCGCCCGACTTAACACCGTCGATAGCCTTATCGCGATTGTTGAGCACAACCCAGTCAAAGTTCTCGTTACCACGCAAAGCGGCGGTAACGTTTTCACCCACGTTGATCTCGACGGGAATCAGGTCGCTCTCGTAACCCTCGTCGGTATTGACCACGGCAATCTTAAGGTTTCCGGTATTGCCGTACGGGTCCCAGCTGCCGGCGATGTTAAACCATGCATACAAGCACGGCACGATAATGAGGCCCATCACGACAACCATGCCGATCACGGAGCGAGACACGTTTTGGACGTCGCGCTTAAACAGATGCAGGATGTTCTTCATTTATGCCTCACCTCCTTTTGAGTGCTTGCCAAGCGGGGCGTCATCCTCATTCATCACAAATGTGTCGTCCCCGTTCGCGGGCACATGGTGCATATTGTGGCAAATGGGCTGGTCGGCAGCCTGATCCTTGGATTTAGAGCCTCGCTCGCTGGCATTCAGGCCAAACATGCGACGGGCGGCAGGGATCGCCGCTGTGTGCTCGCGCATCTCGCGGCGCAGGTCCTCGTCCGAAAGCGCCGAGATGCGCATCTGGGTGTTGAGGCTTGCGCGGATGTACTCGATATTGATCAGCCAGCCGCAGATGGCAATAACCGAAATGATCCAAATGACTAGCAAGATGATCTTGCCGTTATTGTCGATATCGAGGACCGTCGAGAGCACAAAGATCAGCACCTGCACGCCCACCACGGCAGCAAAGCCGCCTTTGATGTAGTACGGGTAACGATGCTCAAAAGCCACTGCATGTTCGAGCAGCTCACGGCGATACGAATCGGAATCGAGCATGACGCGCATGGCCGTACGCAGCGAATAGCGCTGGCGCGGCAGGTCGTTGGACTCGCAAATCATCAGACCGGTCGTGGAAAGCTGTTTATCAAAGAGCAGATTGAGGTTGAGCAGCAGCGGACGCAGCTGCAAGCCAATAAAGAGTGCGATGGCAAGGAACACGCCCAAGATGCACAGGTTGAACAGGTAGTTGAACGAGTACATGCCGCCGACGGTCTCGCGCAGCAGATTGATGCCGTAGGTAAAGGGCAGCAGCGGATGCAGCCATTGGAAGAAGCCGGGCATCATCTCGATGGGGTACATGCCCGACGAACCGGGAATCTGCACGATAACCAGGATGACGCCAATCGCCTTGCCGATATGCTTAAACGTAGTGGACAGCGCGTAGATGATATTGACGTACGTGAACGAGATAGCGATGCCGCCCAGCACGAACAGCAGCGGGTTAATGCACTGCACGCCAATGACCAGATCGCCCACTGTCACGATGATGGCTTGGAGCGCGCCCAAGATCACCAGGAGCATCCAACGGCCGAAGTAGCCCTGGCGCGCCGTAAAGCTGCCAATGCCCTCGCGATCGACCTCGAGCTTGTAGATGGCGATGAGTACGTAACCGCCCACCCAAAGCGCCAGATTAGTGTAAAAGGGAGCGATGCCCGAACCAAAGCTCTTGACCGGATAGATCGACTTGGACGTCAACTCAACCGGAGATGCCATGAAATCTGCCACGTCATTGACATCGACGCCCATAAGGTCGGCGAGCTCGCCCATAGACTCAGAGGTCTGCAGCGCCGCGATGTCATTGGCTGCGGTCGCAAGCTTGTCCTGGACCTTGGCAAGTGAGGCATCGGTCTGGGACAGCATGGTCTTGGCCTGCTTGAGCGTGGCATCGAGCTGCGATAGCGTACCGCGCGCATTGGCGATTGTAGGCGTGAGGCCCGACACGATACCGGTTAGGTCGCCCGATACAACCGAGAAAGAGTCGAGCGCGCTCGAAGCCTTCGGCAGCGCGTTCTGCCCCAGATCCGTCTGAGCCTGGCTAATGTTGGTCGTGCCGGTCTGAATTGCAGTATTGATAGCGTCGCTGGCGCTCGAAACGGCCGAAGCGTCATTCGCAATCGCACTCGACTGCGCCGAGAGATTGTCCTTGACGGCCTGGAGGCTTTCGTTTTGTCCTCGAAGCGTATCGATCGTCGACGCGATGAGCGCGTTGATTTCCTCCGAGCCCGTCGGCACGCTGTCCGCCAAATCCTGTAGGCGGTCGATCAGCACGTTGTTGTGGTCAATTGTCGTTTGAAGCGATTCGAGCGAGTTGTCGATGCGAGTGGTCGTAGACGTCAAGGCGCCCGTCATCTTTCCGACCGCAGCGTTCGCCGAAGCCGACGTCTTGGACAGTGCAACACTTCCCTCCGAAAGCGCCTTTGAGAGCGAGGCAATCGATTTGCCCGCGGTGGTGCGTGCTTCGCCCAACAGGTCGTTGCCTTGGGAGATCGCTTGAGTCAGCGAAGGCGTCTGACCCTGCAAACCGGCCAGCGCCCCATCAGCCGAGGCGATAGCGCCGCTCGTTTTGTCGATAGCGGTGTTCATGTCGTTGATCGAATCGCGAACCTCGCTCAAGGTACCGGATGCCTCGGACACCGAACTCGTCAGCGAATCCTGAACCTGGGCGGTCTTATCCTTAAAATCGATGCCGGCATCCTTGGCGATGCCCGCTACGGTCTCACCCACCGTGGAGACAAACTCCGAATTGATCTGCTCCTCGATAGTATTGGCGCCGGTATCGGTCACCTTGGGCGCAATGGCGCTCTTCTTCTCGTTAACGTAATACGTAAGCTTGGGCTGGCGGTAATTGCCATCGAGCATCGAGACAAGATTGTCGGAGAAGTTCTTGGGGATCACGATGGCGGCGTAGTACTCCCCGCTCTCGACGCCCTCTTTGGCATCGGCCGCCGAGTCGACGAAGGTCCAGCCCAGCTGATCGTTTTCCTTGAGCTGATCGACGACCTTGTCGCCCGCATTGAGCTCGCCCACCAGGTCGTTCTGAGTGCCCTGATCATTGTTGGCGATGGCAATCTTGATGCCCTGGGTGTTTCCGTACGGATCCCAGTTTGCCACGATGTTGTACCAGGCATACAGTGAGGGAATAACACACACGCCGAGGGTAACCACCAAGGCGACGGGGTTCACAAACAGTCGCTTGATGTCGCGCTTAAAGATCGCAAAGGATACCTTTGCGTCGGATAGTTTGCTGCCGAGACTCACGCTTGGACCATCCATCCTGTCGTTGAATCGAATCGTACTATCGACAACCATTGTACGTAGGCGCTTTAGTGCCTCACGGCACAATGGTGCTGAGTTTTGCGGGTAGCAATATACTACGAAGATGAGTTAACGTACAGATGTACAGTATCTTAAATTTCAGCAGGTCACAAAACCACAACCCGCACAAATTAGCAATTCAAATAGCATCGGGGACGTTCTTAAACGACTAGTCAAACAAAAACGTCCCCGATGACTACTTTCCCCCGTTCCCAAGGGATCATTATTGGACCGCCGATGTTTTGGTAATGCCAGCGAGCGGGCACCAGAGCGAACAAATTGGCATGAAAAGAGGACGGCATAGACCTTCTGGTCATGCCGTCCTCTTTGAATGACAAGTTGTCGCTCTGGTGCCCGCGCAGCGTCGGCTGGTCCGCCGTTCGTTAGAACGGCGGAACGAAGGGCAGCGTCGAGCTGTTACGCGGTTTGGTAAAACCGCGTAACGACCCAACTACATCAAGTTGCAAACAGCCGCCGCGAAGGCCACGGGGTCCTCGGGGAGGATGCCCTCGACCAGCAGGGCCTGGTCATAGAGCAGACCGGAGTACTGCTTGATCTTGTCGGCGTCGCCTGCCTTCTGGGCAGCGACGAGCTTGTCAAAGACCGGGTGCTTGGCGTTGAGCTCGAGCACGCGCTGGCTCTTGGGCATGCCGTCGGGCGCGCCCTCGGGTCCCTTCTGGAGCACCTTCTCCATCTCGAGCGAAAGTGGGCCCTCGGTGGTGATGCAAGCGGGGGCATCGGTCAGGCGCGCGGAGACGGCAACTTTCTCGACCTTGTCACCGAGCGCCTCCTTCATAGCGCTGAAGAGGTCCTCGTTTTCCTTGGTGGCGTCCTCGGCCTCCTTCTTCTCGTCCTCGGTCGCCAGGTCAAGATCACCGGTCGCGACGTTCTTGAGCTCCAGATGACGATCCTCGACCTCGGGCTCGGCACCATCGGCCACAGCCTTCTCGGCAGCCTCGCGGGCAGCATCGTCCTCGTAGATCTTGGGCATATCGGCGGCAACGTATTCACGCATAGCCTGGAACGTGAACTCATCCACATCCTGCGTCAGCAGCAGCACGTCATAGCCGCGGTCGAGCACGCCCTTTACCACGGGCATCTTGGCCAAGCGCTCACGCGAGTCACCGGCGGCGTAGTAGATGGCCTTCTGATCCTCGGGCATGCCCTTGACATACTCAGCCAGAGTAATCATCTTCTGTTCCTTGGCAGACCAGAACAGCAACAGGTCGGCGAGCTCATCGGCCTTCATGCCATAGCTCGAGTAGATACCATACTTAAGGCCACGGCCAAAGTTCTCAAAGAACTTCTCGTAGGCCTCGCGGTCGTTGTCACGCATATCCTCAAGGTCAGCGGTGATCTTCTTTTCCACACGCTTGGCGATGGCCTTGAGCTGACGGTTCTGCTGCAGCGTCTCACGCGAGATGTTGAGCGACACGTCGGCGGAATCCACGACGCCGCGGACAAAGTTGTAGTAGTCGGGCAGCAGGTCGTCGCACTTCTCCATGATCAGGACATTGGAGCTGTAGAGCGCCAGACCCTTCTCGTAATCCTTGCTGTACAGATCGAACGGCGCGCGGCCCGGCACAAACAGCAGGGCGTCATACTCGAGCGTGCCCTCGGCATGGAAGCTGATGGTGCGCGCAGGATCGTCAAAGTCGTGGAACGTGGACTTGTAGAACTCGTCGTAGTCCTTCTGCTCGACATCGGAGCTGCGCTTCTTCCAGATCGGTGTCATGGAATTGACGGTCTCGAGCTCCTGGTAGTCCTCGTACTCGGGCTTGTAATCGTCGCCGGCGTCCTCGGGCTTGGGTTTCTGGCGGCTCTTGGACACCATCATCTGAATCGGGTAGCGCACATAGTTGCTGTACTGCTGAATCAGGCTCTTGAGACCCCACTCGGTCAGGAAGCGATCGTAGGTCTCGGCCTCGCCGTCGGCATCGAGCTTCTCGTTCTCGCGCAGCGTCAGGATGACATCGGTACCGTGCTCGGCGCGCTCGCCGTCCTCGATGGTGTAGCCCTCAAGACCGTCGGATTCCCACACATGGGCGACATCCTCGCCGTAGGCGCGGCTGACGACCTTCACATGGCTGGCGACCATAAAAGCCGAGTAGAAGCCCACGCCAAACTGACCGATGATGTCGACATCGGAGCCCTGCTGCTCGGCGTTCTCGGTCTTAAACTCCTCGGAGCCGGAATGGGCGATGGTGCCCAGATTGCGCTCCAGCTCCTCGGCGGTCATGCCAATGCCGTTATCCGAGATGGTAATGGTGCGGGCGTCTTTATCAAAGGAGACGCGAATGGCCAGGTCGCCCTGGTCGATCTTGACGCTCGGGTCCTGCAGGCTCTTAAAGTTGAGCTTGTCGACGGCGTCGCTCGCGTTAGAGATAAGCTCGCGCAGGAAGATTTCTTTATTGGTGTAGATGGAGTTGATCATGAGGTCGAGCAGTTTTTTGCTCTCGGTCTTAAATTGACGCATGTGCAGTCCTTTCGCGCTACCCCTGTCCGCAAAAACGGCCCGGTCGCCCGAGCCGCATCGCAGACCTGCTATGTTCAGACTTAGATTTTATAACCCATTAACGCGCATATATACATACGGAATCGAAAAACTGTATGTCCGAGCGCTCCAATGCGTCAATTGCCAAGGAGTGTCCCCAACTGCCGGCAGAAAAGGAACGTCCCTATCTGCCATCTACGCGCTTGGCCATCCAGACATGGGGTTGGCCCTCGTCTTCGTAATCTACCGGGGCAATTTGCGTGTAGCCCGCCTTTGCATAGAGCGGCAGCACGTATTCCTGCGCATGCAGCTTAATAAGCTTAGCGCCGGCATCGCGTGCACACGAAGCACTGGTCTCGACGATCGCACTCGCCAGTCCGCGACGACGCATAGCCGGCAGCACGGCGACGCGCCCCATAATGTAGGTCTCCCCCGCCGCAACGCCTTCGTCCAAGTCGCACGCCGGCGAAACCGGAGCCTCTGCATCTGCCGCGCGCTCCAGTTCCTCGGGAAACACGCGCGAGCAACCGGCAAGCTCGCCGTCTACATAGAGCGTCACATGAATGCAGTTTGGATCCTCGTCGATAGCGTCGAACTCATTCTCGTAGCCTTGCTCGTCCATAAAAACGACGCGGCGTACCAACGCCGCGTCATCAAAGCATCCCGTCTTAAGTTGGATATCCATGGCTGCCCTTTCATTCAATGCGAACGTTAGGGACAGATATTAGCGAAAATGAGCTCCGCGCACGCTAAACTTCGCGCGAGCCTTCGCCAGGCAGTCGTAATGACCCACGTTATGGGCATCGCTCGCGATGAAGCTGTACAGGTTCTGATCGAACAGGCGCTGTGCCGGCTTTTTCTCGCGACCAAAGCGACCGCCGGCAATAAAGTCCGCCGAAGCCTGCAGCTTGCAGCCCATATCGACCAGACGCTCCGCAACGCTTACATCCTTTTGAACCGCACGATAGCGCTCAGGATGAGCGATGATCACCTGGTAGCCACGGCACTGCAAATCGTAAATCGTGTTCTCGTACTCTCTAAACGCATACGCATCGGCATGCGTCGAAAGTTCGAGCAGAAACTCGTTGGTCCCATCGAAATGCAAGTGCTCCGCGGCATCGATACCAAGCTCAACGAGCTTTCGATGGTTGACCTCGAAGCCCATCTGGAGCGGAAAACCGTCAGCGTTATCACGCAGCAGCTCAAAGGCATCCCACATCTTGTCGTAATCAAAATAGGGATCACGGCAGTGAGGAGTGCAAACGATTCTGGTTACACCGGCCCGCTTGGCAGCCTCGAGCATCGCCAAGCTCTCATCGAGATCGGCGGCGCCGTCGTCTACACCCGGCAAGATATGGCAATGAATGTCACGCATAGGTCAGCCTTAATCAACTAAACGTTTGCTCGGTTGGTGAAGATGCCCTTTTTGGAAGTCCCCTGATCGTCGGAGCCCTTCTTCACCTTCTTACCGTCCTTGGTGTAGTAGGAGTAGTAGTACTCGCTGGTCTCGGTCTCGCAGTAGTTCATAACGGTACCGATGAGCTTGACCTTTTCGGACTTCTTAAGCTGGCCGATAGCGTTGAGTGCCTCCTCGCGCTTGGTGAAGTCCTCGCGCACCACGAACAGCGCACCGTCGGTCAGACTTGCGATCTCGGCAGCATCGATGAAGGTGCCGACCGGGGGAGCATCAAAGATGACGTACTGGAACTTGGCGGACAGTGCCTTTACCAGCTTGGCAAAGCGGTGAGAGACGATGATGTCGGCAGGATTGGGAATATGCGGCTCGGCATCGAGGAAGTAGAAGTTCTTCTGACCCGTCTCGACAATCGCCTGGTCAATAGAAACTTGCTCGGAAAGGACTGCATAGAGTCCGCCGCGGGAGCGGACGCCGAGCATATCGGCAAGGGACCTGCGACGCATATCAGCCTCGACCAGCAGGACGCTCTTGCCGCTGGTGGCGATAGCCTGGGCAAGGTTGATGGAAACCGTAGACTTGCCCTCGTTGGGAATCGAGGACGTAACGGTGATGGTGCGAATGGGGTCGTCCACGCTCGCAAAGCGGATGTTGGCCAGAAGGGTCTTGGCGGCATTCTGTACAACGAGCTTATCGGTGTTCTTTGCCTTAGCCATGCCTATTTACCACCTTTCATAGCCGGAATTCGGCCAACAACGGGAATGCCCAGGAGCTCTTCTGCCTCTTCGGCACCGCGGATGCGGGTGTTGAGCATGTCTGCCAAAACGACATAGGCAACTGCGATAAAGATGCCCGCGAGGAACGCGACAGCAACGTACAGCATACGCTTGGGGCCGCTGGGGACTTCGGGAGTCTTAGCCTCGTCGATAACGTTGATGCTCTGGGCAGCGCCGACGTTCTGAGCGACCGTACTCACCGAGCTGGCCATGGCCTTTGCGACCTTAGCCGTCTCCTTGGCATCGGTGCCGGTAACCGAAAGCGTAATGACACGCGTGGTGGTCTCGGAGGAAACAGACACCTTGTAGTCATCCAGGTCAGCAAGGCCCAGCTCATTGGCAGCACCGCTCTTAACGCTATCGCTATCCAGCAGCGTGGCGATATCGTTGGAAAGCATCTGACTCGCCGAGAGATCGTTGTAGCTCATCTGACCGCTATCGTCGGTCTTGGCGAGAATGTACATGCTCGTCGTCGCGGTATAGGTGTTGTCCATCGCAACGAAGGACACGATGCCCATGGCGATCGCGCAGACCACCGGAAGGGTGATGACCAGCTGAAGGTGCTTCTTAAGCAGCTGGAACAGTTCGAGAAGGGTCATGCAGCTTGCCTTTCATTTCCCCAGTTCGGATTGACAAAACTGTCCGTATGTTATCGCATCTTTTTACCGAGACCAAACTCTATACATAAGAAACAGGCTCTCCTGTAAAAATGTCGGAAGCAATCGTAAAATTGCACAACAACGCCGCACCCGAAAGTCAAATGCGGCGTCTGCATCAATATCTATGTTGTATCGCTATGCGAATGGCTCGTCCTGCTGTATGGGAAACGTCACCGTAATGGTGGTTCCCACGCCCAACTCGCTCGACAAATCGAGCGTGGCGTGATGATACAGGGCCGCATGCTTGACAATGGCAAGCCCCAGGCCGGTTCCGCCGCGTGCCTTGGACCTACTCTTGTCCACGCGATAGAACCGCTCAAATACCTTGCCCTGTTCTTCAGGCGCGATACCGATTCCCGTGTCGGCGACCGCGAGGAACGGATGGCCTTCGTCGTCGGTGCCGCACTGCAGCGTAACCGTACCTCCGGGTCGATTGTAGCGGATGGCGTTGCTTGCCAGATTATAGATGAGCTCGTCGACCAAGCGCGACACGCCTTCGATGACCACAGGCTTGGTCTCATGACTTATCGTCACATTCGCCTGACGGGCGACCTGTTCAAGACGCTGCTCAACCGCGTAGACGGCACGCGAGAGCTCAATAGGCTCCGTGGACCCAATGGGCACCGCCTCGCCCTCAGTTGCACGCTCGGCCTCGTCCAAGTTAGACAGCGTAAGGATGTCGTTGACAAGCGCTGCCAAGCGGCCCGCCTCGCGATAGATGCGACCGCCAAAGTTGCGCAGGTCGTCCTCGCCCTCGACCATGCCATTTGCGATGAGCTCGGCATAGCCCGAAATCGCCGTAAGCGGCGTCTTGAGCTCATGGGTGATATTCGCCGTGAACTCGCGGCGCATACGGTCGTTGTCCGCTAGCACCGCCATTTGGCGCTTGAGTTCCTGGCGCTGCGACTCGATACGCTCAAGCATGGGGACCATCTCGGCATAGGCGTGCTCATAGCTGCGGCGTGGGTGGTCCAAATCCACCTCTTGCAACGGCGCGATGATGGCACGGGACTCGCGGCGCGCCATAAAAAACGAGAGTACCGCACCCGCTGCTGCGATAAGCAACATCGGCGCCACCATCGACAGCAAAATCGCCGCAACGCCAGGCTGGGCCTGCGCCAAGCGGACAACCTGGCCGTTATCAAGGGCGACGGCGCGATACAGCATAATCTCGTCGAGCGTAGAGCTTGCGCGCTCCGCGGAACCCGAACCACTCTCAAAGGCCTCGATGACCTCGGGGCGATCGCCATGGTTGGGCAGTGTGGAAGGCGACGCCTCGTTGTCGTAGGCAACCGATCCATCCTTGTTAATCAGCGTGATGCGCAAGTCCTCGCGATCGAGGCTACGCAAGAACGGGATGGGCTCCTGCTGCTCGTCGAGGGCGGCAGCAATGAGCTCGGTTTCCTGCGCCAGGTTGGCACTCGTGGCATCCGCCAAGGTGTTTTGCACAAAGAACGCACCCAGCACCGTAAACGCCACGATAACCGCCATGGCGCAGACAAAGATCGTCACAAAAACGCGGTGCGACAGCGTATGTTTTCCCTGGGGGGCGAAGACCACGGGTTACTCCTCCGATGCGGCGGCCGCGGTGTCGTCACCTTCGGCACCATCACCGGCAGAAGGCTCGGCCAAGCGGTAGCCCACGCCGCGCACGGTCTCGATGGCGCCGGCATGCTCGCCCAGTTTTTGGCGAAGCGTCTGCACG
Source organism: uncultured Collinsella sp. (assembly GCA_902478885.1). GTDB lineage: Bacteria > Actinomycetota > Coriobacteriia > Coriobacteriales > Coriobacteriaceae > Collinsella. The sequence goes on from CABSMS010000028.1 coordinate 12,341, forward strand.
TGCACGTCAACGGTGCGCGAACCGCCGTCGAAGTCCCAGCCCCACACGCTCTGCAGCAACGACTCGCGGGTAAAGACCACGCCGGGCTTGCGCATGAGGTACTCGAGCAGGTCGAACTCGCGCAGGGTGAGCTTAAGCGGCTCGCCGGCAACGGTCACCTCGCGATGGCTGGGCGAGAGCACGATGTCGCCCACGCTGAGCACATCGCTCGCCTGCTTGACCATGCCGCCGCGACGCAGCAGTGCGCGGCAGCGGCTCGCAAGCTCCATGAGCGAAAACGGCTTAGTCAGGTAATCGTCGGCACCGCCATCGAGCGCCATCACCTTGTCGAGCTCGGTGTCCTTGGCGGTAAGCATCATGATGGGCACCGTCGCCGTCAGGCGGTCGGCGCGCAGGCGACGCATAATCGCCAAACCATCGGTATCGGGCAGCATGATGTCGAGCAGGACGGCATCGGGTACCCGTCGCGCCACGGCAGCCTTAAACTCGCCGTCGCACGAAAAGCCCTCGGCCTCGATCCCCTGCTTGCGCAGTGCATAGACCGTCAAATCCCTGATGTTGTCATCGTCCTCGACGTAATAGATCATGTTGAACCCCTTTGCGGCCGGCATGACCGCATCTTAACCCTAAAGGTACCTTTACTAGATGGTATCAGCCAAAACGTCCCGTCAAATAATCCGCCGTGCGCGGATCGGTCGGATTCTTGAAGAGTTGCGCGGCGGGCGCATGCTCCACCAACTCACCCAGCAAGAAAAACGCGACCGAGTCGGAGATACGCGCCGCCTGCTGCATATTGTGCGTAACGACCACGAGCGTACAGGTCTCTTTGAGCTCGCAGGCCAGCTGCTCCACCACCAGCGTCGACACAGGGTCGAGTGCCGAGGTCGGCTCGTCCATCAGCAGAATGTCGGGCTGCACGGCAAGTGCGCGGGCGATGCACAGGCGCTGCTGCTGTCCGCCCGAAAGACCCAGGCCCGACTCCTTGAGCTTGTCCTTGACCTCGTCCCACAGGGCAGCGCGATGCAGGGAGTCCTCGACCAGCTCATCGAGCACGACGCGGTCGCGCACACCCATGCCGCGCGGACCATACGCGACGTTGTCGTAGATGCTCATGGGAAACGGGTTGGGGCGCTGGAACACCATGCCCACGCGCTGGCGCAAACGGCAGATGTCGTAATCGCCCAGGATATCTTGACCATCGAGCGCAATCTTGCCCTCGATGCGGCAATCCTTGATGCCGTCGTTCATGCGGTTAAAGCAGCGCAGCAACGTGGACTTTCCGCAGCCCGAAGGCCCGATGAACGAGGTGATCTGCTTGTCGCGGATCTTGATATTCACGTCCTTGAGCGCATGATGGTCGCCATAGAACAGGTCGAGGCCCTCGACATCGATGCGCGTCGGCGAGGCCGCAAGATCCTCTGCCGTGGGGCGAGTCGCATCCCCAACCTCGCGCTCGCGCGCGGCCTCGGCCTGCGCTTCCATGAGTTCTTCAAGCTCCGTGGGCTCCGCAGCCGCAGCAGCCGTCATACCGCATACCTCCATATCGATATCAATTCAGCAGTATCGATAGTAGGAATCGCGGCTCATATGCACGTGAGCGCATTGTCAAGTGTTTGTAAGGGAACGCTGGCTATGCGGCGGGCAGCTCGATGGTGAATATCGTGTGTTCGGGCGTCGATTCACATGCAACGGTACCGCCGTGTGCCGCGATGATCTCCTTGGCAATAGCAAGGCCCAGACCGGCACCACCGCGATTGGTCGCACGCGCCGCATCCAGGCGATAGAACTTCTCAAAGATCACCTTGAGCTTAGCCGCAGGGATAGGATCGCCCTGATTGATAAAGCGCACGCGCACGCCGCCATCGTCTTGGCGCCCGGCCTCAATCGTGATAGTCGAGCCCTCATAGCTATAGGCGACGGCGTTTCTCATGATGTTGTTAAACACGCGGGCCATCTTGTCGCCATCCACGAGCACCGTTAGGTCCTCGCGAATATCAACTTGGGCTTCCTTATGCTGCTCGTTGAGGATGGGAAAGAACTCGTCAGCCACCTGAGCCAGCAGCAACCCCAGATCAACATAGCCGCGCGTGAGCACGATATCGTGGAAGTCAAAGCGCGTGATATCGAAGAACTCTTCGATGAGCGTATCGAGCCGGTGCGCCTTGTCAAGCGCCACGCCCGTAAAGTGCGCACGTTGCTCAACCGGCAGCTCAGGAGCCTCTTGCAGCAGCGAAAGATAGCCCACCACACTGGCAAGCGGGGTGCGTAGGTCATGTGCCAAGTACGTGACCAGATCGTCCTTGCGATGCGACTCGTCACGCAGAGCTTGCTGCACCTTGCGCTCTCGGTCACGCACGCGGTTAAGGGCGCCCTCGACCTCCAAGAAGTCGCCGTCGATGTTGTCCCAGGTGTCGGGGTGATCGATCAGGCGATCTTGAATACGAGCAGCCGGCACACAATCGGCATGCTGCTCGCCCTGCTCGTAGCCCTGGTAGTACAGGGCGCGGCCGCACAAGAACAGCACGCACGCGGCAAGCGCCAGCACAAAGCCAAGCATGTTGAATACAAAGCCGGCATCGAACAGCACCGGCCCTTCGATGCCGCCGAGCGCCATGGCGCCAATCGTCAACGTCATGGCCCACGCGGCGCCACCAATCACCACGCAGCGGCACACGATCTCAAATCGATCGATCAGCAAAAAGCCGACAAGCAGCACCGCCAAGATTCCGACGATGTTGTCGATGCCAATCAGCAGCAAGCTCAGCAAAAAGAGCAGCACCGTTGCAAGCGCGCGGTTGTCGACGACCGACCTCACGTATTCAAAGAGCCGATCGGGCACCTCGAACGCTTGCCTATCGTCTTTTGTCATATCAAGATCCTCACAAGCGAAAAGCGTTATTCGATGATGTAGCCGACGCCCCAGACGTTTTTGATAAAGCGTGGCTTTTGTGCGTCGTCGCCGATCTTTTCGCGCAAGTGGCGAATATGCACCATCACCGTATTGTTGGAGCCGGGCATAAAGTCCTCGTTCCACACCGCGCGGAACAGGTCCTCCACGGCCACCACGCTGCCGCGATGCTCGACCAGATACAGCAAGATTGAATACTCGGTGGGCGTGAGGCGAACCGGTGAACCGTCCACTGTCACGGAACGAGCATCGCGGTTGATCTCCAAGCCGTCGAGCTGAATGGTCGGCGACTCGGCCGCCTGTGCACGGCTACCGTAGCTGGTGTAGCGGCGAAGCTGAGCGTGCACGCGCGCGATGAGCTCCAGCGGACGGAACGGCTTGACCACGTAATCGTCCGCGCCAAGCGAAAGGCCCCCGATCTTGTCTTGCTGGGCATCGCGCGCCGTCAGCATGATCACGGGATAGGTATGGCTGGAACGGATCGTACGCAGCAGCTCAAACCCATCGATATCGGGCAACATGACATCAAGCAGCGCCAGATCGAACTCCTGCTCCAAAATCGCCTTGGCAGCATCGGCCCCGCTATAGGCAATCTGGACATCAAAGCCCTCTTTTGTGAGGTAGATGCCAACCAAGTCGGCGATGGCCTTCTCGTCATCAACTACCAAAATGCGCTCGTTCATGCGTGCTCCTCTCGCGCTCCATTATGCCCGAGGGGGCGCCCGTCACACACAACAAGCGTGGGTGATTAAGTCGGCCTTAAGCACCCTTGTGCCCGTTCGGACGCGGATGTGGACCACACACGCACGCGATGATCGCCGACGCCGGCAAACGATATACTCTAGTTCCAGAAGAGACCATCCCGTCGAAAGCGAAATCTGTGAAGTCCCTCACCTCTTTTGCAAAGCGCTCAGCCCAGCTTGCCGCCGGCTTTGTCTGCGCTATCGCCCTTGCCGCTGGCGCGCCCACCGTCGCCGGCGCCCAAGTGCTCACGACCGACAATGTTTGCGGCAAAACCGCCGATGCGCGCGGCATCACGGCCGAAAACCTGCCCGATATCGATGCGACCAATGCCCTCGTCATGGGCAAAGACGGCACCGTCTACTATGGGCGCGGCGCCGATGAGCAGGTCAAGATTGCCTCGATCACCAAGGTCATGACCGCAATCCTAACCGTCGAGAATTGCAAGATGGACGAGAAGGTCACGGTGAGCAACGCCGCAGCCACCGTGGGTAATTCGACCGCCGGCTTGCTCGAAGGCGACGAGCTTACCGTGGAACAGGCACTGCGCGGCCTGATGATTCCCTCGGGCAACGACGCCGCCATCGTGCTCGCCGAATATGTGGGCAAGAAGATCGACCCTAAGACCAAAGACGCCGAGGCCACATTTGTGAAGGCCATGAACGAGCGCGCTAAGAAGCTCGGCTGCACCGGTACGCTTTTTGAAAACCCGCATGGTCTGGACTTTGATGAGTGGGCTGGCGATATGCACTCAACCGCACACGACGTAGCGCTGATGATGCAGGAGGCCATGAAAAACGACACGATCCGCGAGGTCGTAGCGAGCGAGGATTCCTGGATCGAGGTCACGGGCGCCGACGGCACCGACCATTCGCATTCCATGGACACGCATAACTATTTGCTGGGCCAAGATGGCAACATCGGCGGCAAGACTGGCACCACCGACGATGCAGGCTATTGCTTTACGGGTGCCTACAACCGCGATGGCGACGAGATCTACACCGTTATTTTGAACTCCACCACCACCGATCAGCGCTTTACCGATACCGCCACCCTTGCCAACTGGTACTACGGTCACAAGGTGACGGTCGCAATCGCCAACACGCAGGAAAAGACCGCCAACGGCAACCCGCTTATGGCGCGCATTAGTCAAACCGACTGGACGGATAAGACAATCGACGCCACACTCGCCGATCCCACGGCGCAAGCGACCGTGTTTTCTCTTGCCGGCGAGGTGACCGAAAAGGTTAGCTACGACGATCTTTCGGGCACGGTACATGTGGGCGATAAGGTGGGCAGCGTTACGCTCAAGCAGGACGGCACCAAGGTCGCCGTCATGGACCTGGTTGCCGACGAGGAAGGCTCGGGGCCGAATCCCATTGAATGGATACTCGTGAAGCTCGATCGCTTGGGCCGTCGTATCGACAACCGCCCACTTGCGGTAGAGAGCGAGACCGTCGCTAAGGCTCCTGAGGTGTAGGGCCGGAGCGATATCACATCGAACCAAATGAGGCGTCCAACGGGGCGCCTCATTTTTGAGGGTTCGAATTCCCAGCCGCCATTCTTGATAATAAAAAAGGGCCCCAAATGGGACCCTTCTTCAAATTCGTACTGGCGGAGAGCTGGGGATGTCCGGGCACGCTACGCATGCCCCCCGGCTTCAAAGCCTGGCGGCTTTTCGCCCACGGGCTACAAACGCTTTCGCGTTTGCTTAACGCCCGTGCCCTCTCGGGTTCGAATCCCCAGCCGCCATCCTTGATAATAAAAAAGGGCCCCAAATGGGACCCTTCTTCAAAGTCATACTGGCGGAGAGCTGGGGATTCGAACCCCAGATGCCCTTTTGGGGCATACTCGCTTAGCAGGCGAGCACCTTCGGCCTCTCGGTCAGCTCTCCGTAACAGCCGTTCTATAGTAACCAAACAGCCGAAGTTGGGCAAGGGGAATTTTGAGGCGTTTCCTCTTTTACCTCTCTTTTACCAGTAAACGTCTCAGTCAATCATCTCAACCTGTAACATCTGCAGGCCGTAATCCCCTCCAGATGTTACAGATTGAGACAAAGATACAAGGACGGCCCCAGCGACAGCGCGGACAGCCCATTCTTTATTAGTCCTCTCGAACGGTCTCCAACAGATAATCGCGCATGTACGGAATTGCAAACGAAACACAGCCATAGCCCGCGGGCTCAATCAGCCCCGCATCGATCAGACGCTTGCGATATGACCCAACTTTGTTCGCCGACAAACCCATCTTCTTGGCGATATCGCCGTTGGCGATATCGACGCCCTCGCATTGAGCCATCGCCGCGAGATACTGAAGCTGCCGTTCCGACACCCTGCGCAGCGCTGGGGCAATCACCATAGCATTAAAGCTATCAAGAGCCGCCTGGATACCCTTACGAGCCGCCTCTTCGCTCACGCTCTCCGCCCCACTGCGCGCAGCAACCTGCCAAGCGTAATATCCGACCAGCTGGACCATAAAGGGATAGCCTGCCGAAGCTTTTGTTAATAGCTCAGCGGCACCTTTGTCGAGCTCCTTGCCCGCTCGTCTCATCGTATCCTCAAACGATCCGCCAACTTCAAAATCGGAAAGCCGAGTAAGTTCAACATGTTTGGCTCGCTGAAGGAACGTCAACGTATCATCCACCACCACGCCATCTACCGATGTTGGCAGCCCGGCGAAAGCGAAAGCGACATTCGCTCCTTGGCGGATCAAGAGCTGCATCTCATTGCCTAGCTCGCGCATTTCCTCAGTTGAGGCATCCTGGATCTCGTCGAGCGTAATGAGCAGACCACCGCGCTTCGCAGCATCGTACATCGCCTCGCCCAGATGAGAGGCCGACTTCGACATCTCCATGGAGCCAAGGCTGACCCCTAAAATCGATGGGGAAATCGAGATTGATTCAAGACGAACGTTTCGCTGCAGAGCCTCGAGGATTCTATTGCAAAAACCAGCATTGGAGGCAACGTCAACGACCTCGAATCCTTTTTTGCGTGCAAGGTCACCCAATGCGTTAAGGAGCACCGTTTTACCTGTGCCTCGGACGCCCGAGATGCGCATGAGTCGATCGGGGGCACCAGGACCATTCTCAAGAGCCTCGGCAAAGTCATCCAAAACAGTGTCCCGTCCGATAAGCTCAGGCGGATTCATGCCCGCCGTTGGCTTAAAGGGGTTGACAGCTTTCGTCATTCTGCCCTCCTCTGCTAGTTTTAACAACTTTAACAAAGTTTAGCAACTTTAGCAGAGTTTAACAGTTTTAGCAGGCTCGGCGGATTTATGCCTTACCGATCCTGCCGGGTCCTCCCGCCCGCGCCGATACAAATAGCGCGGTGCGGCCCCTCTATATCGCCCCTACCCCAGCGAACGGTTGAGGGAGCCGAGCTCGTCGTTGCCCATGGTGCGCCACATTTGGAAGATGCAACCGCGTGCCAGGAAAAAGAAGCCGTTGTCGACCAGTTGCACAGCGGCATCTGCAAGCTGATTCGTCACGGCGGACACTGGCGGCAGCTCGAGTCCAGCCTTGCGGATGGTCTCGACCGCTTCCTCGAACGTCGGCGGCTCGCTGACGCCCATCTCGTTCATGAGGCCCTGCATTTCTTCCAGCGCGCTGCTGCCCGATTCCTCACCGCGCGGCACCAGACGGTAACAAGCAAGCGCCAGGTCGAGCTGATCGCAATTCCAATAGGCAAACGCCAAGCGATAGAACAGGTAGCCGATTGCAGAACGATCGCTGGCAATACGTAGACCGTGGCGCGCCACCTCGATAATCTCGTCAAAGCGCTCCAGACGCGCAAGCACGTTGATGAGCGCAAAGTGCGATTGCATGGACGAGCGCGCCAGATCGTAAAGATGGCGCACCTCGGGCAGTGCTCGTTCAAAGTCCTCTTGCTCGGCGTAAAAGCTGCAGATCTCGTGCTGGGCAAAGTACAGCGCATCGGGCGCACGAAGGATTCGCACAGAGCGGTCTTCTTCCAACACCGGTAGCACCATGCGCACCAGCTGGTTATCGCAAAACTGCGTTTGAACCGGACCTGTCGCCAAAAGCTCGGCGACGGCGCACTTAGCCTCCAACTCCTCGACAAGACGGGAAAAGCCTTCGAAAGCACCTGTACGGTCGACTTTTGCCTGCTCGCGCAATTCAACAACACGGGCCACGTATAGGTCGTCGTCCTCTTCCATGACCTCCAACTCGTCAGCCGTATCGGCAAGCAGCAGATCGCGCAGCGCCGGCGGCAGCGTGCGATGGTCATCACGCGGACGAGCATGAACCTCCGCAGGCTCAATCGTCTCCGGAGCGGTTGACTCATACGCCTCAAGTACACGCTTGCACGGCATATCGTCCATGTCCATGCTCTCAAGATCCTTGGCGACAGGCACGCAATCGGCCAGATAGGCCGCACGCCCAAAGAAATACGTTGCGACAACGCGCTCGCCCTGCTCACTGTCGGGAGCCGCAATCTGCACGTAGCAGCGCGTGATGCGAGCGCCCGAAGCAAAGCAAGCCGCCGCGAGTGTAAGCACAATACGCGCATCGTGCTCAGTGGCCCATGCTGCGCGCTTAGGCTCATCCACCTCGCGCCAGGCGTCATCTTGAGCATCGTATTCGCGCTGCGGCATAGCATCGACAACCGTGCGGCCAAATCGCACCAACATGATGCCCTCGGCGACGTTCGCTCGATAGGTGTAGTCGAGCCGCGTGACCACGTTGAGCGCCTCTACGATACGTGCAAAACGGGTGCGAACGTCCCACTCGCCACCCGGCTGGCACGCAACCGTCCCCGGCTTGGCCCACGGGTTGTCATTCGACAGCGTTTCGAGCAAGCGAGGAACGTCGTCTGTCGTCTTGCTGATATGCCATAGGTCAAAGAGCGAGCAGCCCTCAAAGCTTGGCGACGAGGCAACGGGGCCCAACCCTGCCCCAATACGCTCAAGGATGCCCGATAGGCGGTTCAGGCGGCACTCGATGGCAAGCAGGGCATCGATCTCGTCCTGGTCCAGCAAGCTACGATCAAAATTGAGATAGAAGAGTCTCGAGCGATCGATGCGCGCCAGGCTCATTTCGGTTTTGGCCGCGATGGTGCGCAGGCGAGGCAGATCAACTTCGCCCATCAAAGCGGCGGCATAGCGCTCAATGCCACTTGGATTATCTGTATGGTCAATGCGGTAGAGCAATGTTTCGATTGCATCGGACAGCGGTGTGGAATCAAAACCCAGCAGCACCTCAACCGGCTCGGGGAGTTTTACAAGTTTGATCTTGTCGACGGCATTTTTCATGCCCTCGTCGAGGCCGTCACCGTCTGCCGTGCCTGAGACAGCGTTTTCAGAATCGGCGAATATCACGTAACGCAAGAACATCGAGGCCATGAACTCGCCGTAGCGAAGGCTGCGCGTCGAATTCCACGTCTCGCGATCGGATTGTTCGCGCATGGGGCCTTCGGGAGAGCCGATGACTCGCGCCCGGGAGCGCATCGTCCCATCGGTGCCCCTGACCGCAATCTCACCGACGCTGGAATCGGACTCGTCAAGGACCAGTTCCATGTCGGGATCGTTGGGCAGCGGAGCCTCGCTAACGGGGCGGTCCACCTTGTACACCTCGCCCGAAACGCTTACGTCTGTCTCTTATACACATCTCCGAGCC